>CAYODS010000262.1:0-1546 GCA_964402765.1 uncultured Halobacteriales archaeon | reverse complement strand
TACCGGAGAAGATCGGAAAACGGCTCCACCTCGGGAAGTAGTCTCGGAGGGCGTGTCGCCGGCTACTACGCCAGTGGTTTTATGATCTTGGCTGAAATCCGGTTCGTAGATGGAATTTATACCGGCAGGAACCGTCTCAGAATCAGATCCAGGCGCAGAGGCAGAACTGGCGGTGTGGGACCGGCTCAGACGAGCGTTCGGTTCGGACGACCGCGGAGTCGTCTACCACCAGTATCCAATCATACAAAAGGAAAAGAATCGGTTCGACAGGAAGCCGGACTTTGTGTTGTTACACGACGAGCTCGGACTACTGGTCGTCGAGTGCAAAGGGTACACGATCGACCAGATCGACGCGATTGAAGGAGAGCGGTGGATGCTGAACGGCTGTCGACAGAACTCGGTGAGTCCACAGGCACAGGCGAGAGACCAGGGATTCCACCTACAGCTGTTCTTCAAACGCGAGCGTCGGCTGCGCGATCAGAGTGGGAGCGTGCGGGTGCCGATGAACACGTTCGTCGTGCTTCCCAATATCGACAGAACCGACTGGGAGGCGAAAGGGTTCGACGGGCCGGCAGCACCGAGGGTGATCACCGGCGACGAACTCGGGCCGGTCGGGCTCAGGGACAGGCTCTCAACGGTGAAGACGTTCGAACCGCTTGACGATCAGGAGTATCAAACCGCACGAAGTGTGTTGGGCTGTGGAGACGTTATCAGTGATGGGATCGAACGGCCAGAGGGTCGGTCGGACAAAGGAGCACACTACAGGCGAGTGACGGACGGGGTCAAACGGCTCGACAGTCGGCAGGAGCGTATCGGGCTCCGAATTCCAGACGGACCACAACAGATTCGTGGGATCGCAGGGTCTGGTAAGACCGTTCTCGCCGCGATGAAGACAGCTCGGATGCTCGCAGAACACGGTCCACATCTCGACGAGACGGACGAGAAACGGTGGCGAATCGCGCTTACCTTCCAGACCAAGAGCCTGTACGACCACCTCACGGCCTTGGTCGAGCGGTTCTACGAACGGTTCACCAACAGCCCGTTCGACGAGATTCGGGACAGCGTCGAGATCGTCCACGCGTGGGGTGGGCGGACGACCGGACCGGGGATGTACAAGACGATCGCGGACGCGACGCCCGGTGTAACGTTCAAAAACCTGAGACAGGCGCGTGACGCGTTCGCCCCGGCGAATCTTCAAGAGGCAGTCGCCGAGGAGGTGTTAGAGACAGAGGCCGTGCCGTCGTTGTACGACGCTATCGTTGTCGACGAAGCACAGGACTTCGGACCGGCATTTCTCAGGATGTGTCTCGCCGCACTTGACGAGGCGGACCGGCTGATCTGGGCGTACGACGAGGCACAGGATCTCGGGACGCTCTCGGCACCGAGCCCGAAGGCGGTATTCGGAACCGACGAGAACGGTGACCCACAACTCGACATGAGCGGGGCGTACTCCGACGGAATCCAGAAGAGTCACGTCATGCGAACCGCCTACAGAGCGCCGCGTCGTGTGCTGATGGCCGCACACGGGGTCGGCATGGGGCTGGAG
>CAYODS010000261.1:0-1601 GCA_964402765.1 uncultured Halobacteriales archaeon | reverse complement strand
CCAGCACCGATGACAGGGGCGACGACGGCGATTGTAAGCATCATAACGAGGAGTCCAGCCGTGAGGGGACTGTAGGCCTCCTGGAGTGCTGAGAGGAGGTATCCGCGCTGGCCAGGCTCCCCGAGCCCGCCGCCGAACAGGACGACGAACCCGAGGAAGAGCGGATACTCGATGACGCCCGGAAACAGGTCCGGTGTCACGACGCCACCGGAGAGACTACGCGGATCACAGCGACACCGAGCAACAGGGCAACCGGAAGCACAACGGCGAGCGCGTAGTACCGCAACGCGATTCGAGCCTCGAAGATTTCCCGAAGCCACGCCCTCACGTATCGACCCGATGCCCGAACGAGGACGGCACTCGCGGTGAACGGTCCGAGCCCGCCGAGCACGAACAGGAGGGTTTCTGTGAGTGTCGACCCGGTCTCGCTGATCGCCCACACACCCCAGAGTGACCACGAGATGGCGTACGTGAGGGCGATGTGCCCGAGGAGTGTCGCTCGAGGCGACCAGTCGTCGACAGCGACGGCGTGCGAACGTGACGGCATCCGATCACACCCGGCGGTTCGGGGACGCGGTCGTCGTCACGCCGGGACCGTAGTAGTGTACGGGCTCGGTCTCGGGATGGGCGAATCCGTTGGCCTCGAACAGCGTGTTGATCTCGATGGCTGGGTCGGCATCGTACAGCGGCCACGGATCGTGGTCGATGGCTGCGTACCGCAGCAATCCGTCTTGTGTCTCCGTGTAGTACCGGTAGCGCTCGGTGAGGGATTCTTCGAGCGACCCCGCCTGTACGTCGAGCGCCGGACTGGATGGACCGTAGGTCCCCTCGAAGTGAACCGGGCGAGCGCCGGGACGTAATCGTCTGCTCTTGAACCTGACGTCCCCGTCGTCTTCGGTGAGCGAACGACGTGCGTAATACTACGGGAGGTGATCGAAGCGGCGTGCGCCGACGCCGAAGATGCCCTGGGCGTCGAGACTGAAGAAGTACACTCCGTTGCGGCCGTCGTGAGTAACGTACGTCCGGAGGTTGAGTTCGGGGAGCCGGAATCCCCGGCCTTCGGGGATCCACGTCGGCCGGACATCCACGTTCGTGAAGGGGACGACGGAGAGCCACGCGTCGCCGTCGTACGTATCGACCGAGAGTGTCGACGGGAGGTGCAGGTTGAGGAGGTCGGAGTCGACGGGCCAGTTCGCGAACAGAACGTGTCGCTAGCCCCTGTGGAGTGCTGTCACCATCGATTGGCCACCTCGGTTCGGATACTCGGATCGTGGAGTGCTGAGTGCATGGTTACGTTCCTCCCGGGATGGTGACAGGCTCGAACCGCTGGAGGCCGAAGTACGTGTTCAGGACGGCGCCGAACCCGACGACAGCGACGGCGAGTTGCGCGACTCCGCCGAGGTACGGCACGAGCCCGAAGAGCTCGAGGGCGAGCAGGAACACGGCGATCCCGGCGAGCGTCGCGACGCCATCGCGCTCGATCGGGAGGCGCGTCCCGATGAGATATCCGAACACGGTCTGGCCGTAGAGGATGACCAGGAACTCGGCGAGCAACCCGACGATGGCGACCGGAAGCAGGATGAGGGTGAACGCCATGTAGA
>CAYODS010000260.1:0-1626 GCA_964402765.1 uncultured Halobacteriales archaeon | reverse complement strand
GTTCGCCGCCGTAGGCGATGCCTGCCTCGACGACGAAGGGGTCGCCGCCGCTGACCTCGGCGTCACGGGAGGCGGCGGCGTAGAACTCGGCGTCGTACCCCTTGCGGAGGCCCGCCTCGATGTCCTCGGCACCGATCGGCGAGAGACAGTTCGTCGGCGGCGCCATGATGTCGGTCGCCCGCATCGCCGCGACGAGATTGGAGACGGCGTCGCGGTCCTCGGCGAGGTGGCGGACCTTCGGGGCGTCGTCGGGCACCGTGCGGGCGCGGTCCCACACCGCCTCGACGACGTTCTCGCGGGCGGTGTCGCCGACGGTGGCGTCCTCGCTCTCCTCGACGCCGTCGGCGGCCCAGTCGACGTACTCGCGCAGTCGGTCACGGGGCAGCCGGTCGCGTCCGTCGTCGTCGCCGGCGACACGGGTCGCCAGTCGCTCGGCGACGCGCTCGACCGTGGCGTCGGCCTTGCGGTCGGTGGTGGCCTCGTCCACCAGGCGGTAGAACTCCGCTCCGCGGCGGTCGGTCTCCTCGCCGACGACCTGCCCCCAGGCGGCGCCGGTGGCCTTCTCCCGGACGGTGTCACCGAAGCGAGCGGAGAAGTCGTCCTCGATCTGGTCGGCGACGGCGTCGACCGCCTCGCGCACCTCGTGGTGGGCGACCCGCTCGCGGTCACCCAGGCGGTCGGCCACCCGGCGGGCGAAGGCCTTCGTCGCGTCCTTGCCCTTGTTCGAGACTGCCGCACGGACGGCGGGCTCGACGGCGGCGTCCTCGACCTCGTTGGGCGGGCGGTAGGCGAGTTCGCGGCCGAACTCGCGGTCGCGGAACTGATCGATGACGCTCTCGGCGGTCTTGCGGCCGACGCGGGTGAACTCCTCCTGCAGGAAGCCCGACACCGAGTGCGAGGCCGTCGCCTCCAGCATCTTCCGGACGGTGCCGAGTTCCACGCCGTGGGGGTGTGGCCGGATCTCCTCGGTCTCGGCGGGGAGGGCGGCCTCGTCGACGCGCTCGTACTTCAGGGGCTCCTCCAGGCCGGGCTCGACGAGTTCGATGCGGGCGTGTGGGTTGACGACGGCGGTGCCCTCGATGTAGTCGTGTAGCTGCGAGCGGGCCCGCATGTTCGCCTCCATCTCCAGTTCGATGCGGGTGCCGTGCTGGCTGGCGAGGTCCGACTCCCCGGGTGAGAGTTCGTCCTCGTGTTTGATCTCGGGTTCGTTCTCGTCGGTGTCGATGATCAGCTCGTAGTAGTTGGCGGTACGCGAGCCCCGGGTGCGACTGGTGACCTTCGCGGGTTTGCCGCTGGTAAGCTGTGCGTACAGCACCGCGGCGGAGATGCCGATCCCCTGCTGACCCCGGGACTGCTCGCGGGCGTGGAAGCGCGAGCCGTACAGCAGTTTCCCGAACACCTTCGGCAGTTGTTCGCGGGTGATGCCGGGGCCGTTGTCCTCGACGACCAGGCGGTAGTAGTCGCCGACCTCGGTGATCTCGACGTAGATGTCGGGGTGGACGTCCGCCTCCTCGCAGGCGTCCAGCGCGTTGTCGACGGCCTCCTTCACCGCGGTGACGAGCGCCCGGGCTCCGGAGTCGAACCCGAGCATGTGCTTGTTCTTCTCGAAGAACTCGGCGATGGAGA
>CAYODS010000259.1:0-1641 GCA_964402765.1 uncultured Halobacteriales archaeon | reverse complement strand
AGAGACCACTCTGGAGCCGTCGTGACGCTTCTCGCCGGCCTCGCGGCATCGTCGCCCGTGGCAGGCCCGCCACGGGGACGTGACCCCGACAGACGGGCGGGTCGGACGGGGCTCGGCGACGCCGGCTGCGCGACCCGCGGGCGACCACGCGGGTCCGTCCGGTCAGTTTCGCACCACCAGCACCCGCGTGTTGCGCCGCTGGTCGCGGTAGCCGCTCCCGGCGGGCGGTTTCACGTCGAGGACGAGCGTTCCCTCCTGCTGGTTCGCGCGGAGCGACGGGTCGACCGAGAGCGTCGCGGTCCCGTCGTCGCCGGTCGTCGCCTGCGCCACGCCGTCGAGCGTCGCGCTGTCGCTCTTTGCGAGCACCGTCGCGCCCGCGACCGGCGCTCCGTCGCTCCCGACGACGGTCACCTGGAGCTCCGTCGCCCCCGGTTCCACCACCTCCGGCTCGGGCCGCACGTCGAGCTCTGTCGTGGTCAGCCCCTGAACGCCGGACAGCAGGTTCAACATGATACTCAGGCTGGCGACACCGACGACGAGCGCGATGACCAGCCGTATCGGGAGCCCCTCGATCGCACGCTCGTCGCGCCGGAACGCGCGCAGTCGGTCCGTGTCGAACACGGGCCGGCTGGTCGCGGCTTCGCATTTCAACTGCCGGACCGGGACTCAACTGGCTTGACGCGACCACCGTCGCCGATGTACGTCCTCGGGCGGTCGGCGGACGCTGACGGACCGGCGGCGCGTCTCGGCTGCTACCGCGCCGCTGACGGGAGCGCGGGCGCGGCGGTCGGTCTCGACCTCGACTGCCCGCACGCGGCGCTGGTGGTCGGTAAGCGCGGCACGGGAAAGACCCACACGCTCGGCGTCGTCGCCGAGGCGGCGGCGGACACGGCGGGCGTGGCGCCTGTCGTCGTCGACCCGATGGGCGCGCTCGGCGGCCTCGCCGCGCTCGGAACGGTCCAGACACCGAGCGTCCGGGCCGACGCGGTGCCGCCACGCGAGTGGCCGGGACTGGTCGGTCTCGACCCGACCGGCGGCCCCGGCAGCCTCGTCTGGCGCGCCGCGTCGGCCCGGGGGACACTCGACGGGATGGCGGCACACGTCGACGAGAGCGACGGCGCGCCGGTCCCGCGCCGTGCCGCCACGAACGCCCTCCGGCTCGCGGCCTCGTGGGACGTCTTCGACCCTGCGGGGCTGGACGCGGCGTCGCTCGCGAGCCCCGGCGCGACGGTGCTCGACTGCGCCGACCTCCCCGACGCCGCCGCACGTGCCGTCGTCGCCGCCGTCGCTCGGGCGCTGTACGACGCCCGGGTCGCCGGTCGGGTCGCCCGGCTCCCGTGGCTCATAGTCGACGAGGCCCACGCCTTCCTCGACGGCGGCGCCGCCGACGCGGCGCTCCGGACGCTCCTCACCCGCGGTCGAGCGCCGGGTGTCTCGCTCGTCACCGCCACACAGCGCCCCGGCGCGCTTCCGTCGGTCGCGCGTTCGCAGGCCGACCTCCTCGTCGCTCACCGCCTGACCGCCGAGCCGGACGTGGCGGCGCTGGCCGCGGCGACGCCGACCTACCTCGACGGGACGCTCCGCGAGCGCCTGCCCCGCGAGACGGGCGTGGCGGTCGTCGTCGACGACGCGACCGAGTCG
>CAYODS010000258.1:0-1667 GCA_964402765.1 uncultured Halobacteriales archaeon | reverse complement strand
GTACATCGTCCCGCTGCGGGCCCTGGCGAGCGAGAAACACGCCGAGTTCGAGCGTTTCGAGGAGGCCGGCGTCGAGACCGCCGTGACCACGGGCAACTTCGAGAGCGACGAGCGCTGGCTGAAGGACCGCGACGTGATCGTCGCCACCAGCGAGAAGGTGGACTCCCTGCTGCGCAACGGCGCCGACTGGATCGACGACCTCTCCTGTGTCGTGGCCGACGAGGTCCACCTCATCGACGACCCCGAGCGCGGCCCCACCCTTGAGGTCACGCTCGCGAAACTGCGGCGGCGCAACCCAGACCTGCAGACGGTGGCGCTGTCGGCCACCGTCGACAACGCCGACGCGATCGCCGACTGGCTCGACGCCGACCTCGTCGACGCCGACTGGCGGCCGATCGACCTGCGACGGGGCGTGCACTACGGCTCCGCGCTGCAGTTCGAGGACGGCGAGCGCCCCCTCCAGGTCGAGGCGGGCGAGTCACAGACCGGCGCGGTCGTCCGGGACACCGTCACCGAGGGCGGCTCCTCGCTGGTGTTCGTCAACTCCCGCAACAACGCCGAGGCCGCCGCCCGCCGGCTCTCACAGACGGTCGAACCCCACCTTGAGAGCGAGGAGCGCACCCGACTGCGGGAGTTGGCCGAGGAGGTGCGGGGCGTCTCCGACACTCAGACCAGCGAGGACCTCGCCGCCGCGGTCGAGCGCGGCGGCGCCTTCCACCACGCCGGCCTGGCCCGCGAGCACCGCTCGCTCGTCGAGGACGCATTCCGTGACCGCCTCATCAAGGTCGTCGCCGCCACGCCCACCCTCGCCGCCGGCGTCAACACGCCGAGTCGCCGCGTCGTCGTCCGTGACTGGCGCCGCTACGACGGCACCGCCGGCGGGATGGTGCCACTCGACACCCTGGAGGTCCACCAGATGTTCGGTCGCGCCGGTCGCCCCGGGCGGGACCCCTACGGCGAGGCGGTGCTGCTGGCGAACAGCCACGACGAACTCGACGAACTGTTCGAGCGCTACGTCGACGCCGACCCGGAGCCAGTGCGGTCGAAACTCGCCGCCGAACCCGCCCTCCGCACGCACGTCCTCGCGACCGTCGCGACCGGCTTCGCCGGCTCCCGCGAGGAACTGCTCGCCTTTCTGGACGAGACGCTGTACGCCGCACAGACCGACGCCCCCGGTCGCCTCGAACGGGTGGTCGACGACGTGCTCCGGTACCTGCGGCGCAACGACTTTCTCGAGGGCGAGGACCGCCTGCGTGCCACGGGTATCGGTCACACCGTCTCCCAGCTGTACCTCGACCCGATGAGCGCCGCCGTCGTGATCGACGGCCTGCGGGCGGCGGGTGAGGACCTCTCGCCGCTTGGCCTGTACCACCTCGTCTCGCGCACCCCGGACATGTACGAACTGTACCTCCGCTCGGGTGACCGCGAGACCTACACCGAGATCCTCTACGAGCGCGAACCCGAGATCCCGGGGGAGACCCCCAGCGAGTTCGACGAGTCCCGCCTCGAGGACTGGCTCGCGGCCCTGAAGACCGCGAAACTGCTGGAGGACTGGGCCGACGAACTCGACGAGGACCGCATCACCGAGCGGTACGGCGTCGGCCCCGGCGACATCCGCGGGAAGGTCGAGACCGCCGAGTGGCTGCTCGGGGCCGCCGAGCAGCTGG
>CAYODS010000257.1:0-1711 GCA_964402765.1 uncultured Halobacteriales archaeon | reverse complement strand
GTACAGCACCTCGTGCATCAGGGTTGACTTGCCGGACCCGGAGACGCCGGTGATGGCGACGAACGTTCCCAGGGGGAACTCGACGTCGAGGTCGGCGAGGTTGTGCTGGCGGGCACCCCGAACGGTGAGGTGGCCGGTCGGTTCGCGGCGCTCGTCGGGGCCGGGCACGGAGATGGCGCGACGACCGGCGAGGTAGTCGCCGGTGACCGAGCGGTCGCTGTCGGCCACCTCGGCGACCGACCCCTGGGCGACGACCTCGCCGCCGCGCTTGCCCGGCCCCGGCCCGAGGTCGACTATCTCGTCGGCGCGACGCCAGGTCTCCTCGTCGTGCTCGACCACCAGCAGGGTGTTGCCCAGGTCCCGCAACTCCTCCAGGGTGTTCAGCAGGCGGTCGTTGTCCCGCTGGTGCAGGCCGATCGAGGGCTCGTCCAGGACGTACAGCACGCCCACCAGCCCGGAGCCGATCTGGGTCGCAAGCCGGATGCGCTGGCTCTCGCCGCCTGACAGGGTGGAGGCCTCGCGGTCCAGCGTGAGGTACTCAAGCCCCACCTCGGTCATGAACCCCAGGCGGGCGCGGATCTCCTTGAGGATCTCCTCGGCGATGGTGCGGTCGCGCTCGGCCAACTCGCTCTCGAGGTCCTCGAAGTGCGCCAGGGCGTCGCCGATGCTCATCTGGTTGACCTCGGTGATCGAGGTGTCCGCCACCAGCACCGCGCGGGAGGCCGGCTTGAGACGGGTGCCCGCACAGGAGGGGCAAGTGGTGACGGTCATGTACTCCTCGATGTGCTCGCGGGTGCCCTCGCTGTCGGTCTCGACGTAGCGCCGCTCCAGGTTGGGGATGACGCCCTCGAAGGGCTGTTCCTTGTGGCGGGTGCCGTTTGCGGTCTCCCACTCGAAGACGACGTCCTCGGTGGTGCCGTACAGGAAGGCCTCCTGGATCTCGCCGGGCAGCCCCGAGAACGGCGTGTCCACGGAGAGGTCGAAGTGCTCGGCCACGCAGTCCAGGCGCCGCCGGTAGTACGAGCGGTTGTAGCTCCAGGGCTCGAAGACGTGTTTTATCGGCTTCGTGGGGTCCTCGACCACGAGTGACTCGCTGACCTCCTTCGTCTCGCCGATGCCCTCACACTCCGGGCAGGCGCCGTGGGGCGAGTTGAACGAAAAGGAGCGAGTCTCCACCTCCGGCAGGTCGATGCCACAGTGCGTGCAGGCGAAGTCCTCGGACAGTTCGGCGACGAGGCGGTCTCCCTCGACGGTGTCGTCGTTTGCGTCGTCGGTGCCCAGATCACCGGTCGAGCGGGCCTGCGAGCCCAGCGAGTCCGCCGCCCCCACGGGCGGGTCGGGGAGGATCACCTTCAGGACGCCGTCGGCCTCCTCGAGGGCGGTCTCGACGCTGTCGGCGATGCGGGACCGTTCCTCCGGCGAGACGCGCACCCGGTCGACCACGACGTCGATCGTGTGGTCGTAGTTCTCGTCGAGGTCGGGCCGGTCGACGGTCAGGTCGTAGGAGTCGCCGTCGACCTCGACGCGGGCGTACCCCGCCGCGACCAGGTCGTCGAAGCGGTCCTCGAAGGCGCCCTTCTGGTCGCGGACGACCGGCGCGGCGAGTTTCGCCCGCGTCCCCTCCGGCAGGTCCACGATACGCCGGACCATGTTCTGGGCACTCTGCTCGCCTACCTCTCGGCCACACTCGGGGCAGTGTGGTGTGCCGACC
>CAYODS010000256.1:0-1712 GCA_964402765.1 uncultured Halobacteriales archaeon | reverse complement strand
GCGATGAAGAAGATGCTCGACGAGATCGAGAAGACCAAACGCCGGGTCAACGCCCTGGAGTTCAAGCTGTTGCCCGAACTCCACGAGAACAAGGAGTACATCGAGCAGAAACTCGAAGAACAGGAACGCGAGGAGATCTTCCGCATGAAGAAGATCAAAGACAAGAAAGAGCGAGAAGAGCGCAACGAGCGCGAGGCCGAGGAGGAGGAGCCGGTCACCGCCGACGACTGAACCGGGGGTAGCGTTAAGTTCTGCCGCCGTCGTGATCAGATCGATGCCAGGTGAACGGTACACGGGGACGGACCGCACGGGGGGGTTATCGTGAGCACGCGACGGAGCGTCCCGGCCGGGGTACAGGTCATCACCGGCGTCGGCGGGTTCGCCGCCGGGCTGGTGACGCTCAGTTCTCTCCTCCTGCTCGGACTGTCGGTCCGCGAGGGCGAGTTCCGGCTGGCGGTGCAGTTGCTACCGGTGCTCGTCCTGGGGATCGGCCACATCGTCTCGCTGTACGGGCTGGTGACGCTCAGGCGGTGGGGGTACAGGTGGACGCGGCGGCTGTTCGCGGTGACGCTTCTGCTCCACCTGCCGGCGGTCCGGACCGGGAACCCGGTGCAGGTCGGGACACTGCTGTTCTCCGGGTTCGTGGTCGGCTACCTGTGGCTGCTGCGGGACTCGTCGGTGTTCACGGCGGCGCCCGCCGCCGACGGCCCGGCGACCGGCGACCCCACCGACGGCCCGGTCGAGGTCGACCCGCTGGACGACGGCGGTGACGACGCCACGACGATCGACGTGGACCCGCTCGACGGCGCGGGTGAGCCCGACCATGACCGCGACCGCGACCATGACGAGACGGGCACGGACGACGGCACCGACGACGAGGCCGACGGCGACGACACCGGCGCCGACGACGCCGGGGACGAGGCGCCGGACTGACCGGCGCCCGGCGAGGACGGACTTTATTGCGGTCGCTCGTGAGGTGTCCGGTATGGACTGCATCGAGTGTGAGGGGGAGACGACCGCGTTCACGGTGCCCGAGGAGTTGCGGGAGTACCTCCCCGAGAACGCGGGCGCGGCCGCCCTCTGTGGGACCTGTCTCACCCTGCAGCCGCCCGCGCCCGAGGAGACCCGACACGACGACCCCGACCTCACGCGGATCAGCGACGCCTTCCCCGGCGACCCCGCCGCCGCCGTGCCGATGGCGATCGCCGTCGGTCTGCTCGAGTCGCTGGCGCTGAACCGCCCGAAGATAGAGCGCCTGCTCGAACACGTGGAGAAGACCGGTCACGACCCGCTGCTGGTGCTGGACCGGCTCGCAGAGGACCCCCACCTCGACCCCGCGATGGACCTCGACGGGCGCCGCCGCCAGCTCGAACAGCTGATGGGCTAGGCGCCGCCCTTATCACCCGCCGGGTTGGTTACTCAGGCTACGATGCGGTCGGTGGCGATCGTCGACGACCCCGACCGGGCCCACGCGCTCGCCGAGGACCTCACGGGGTACGACGCGAGCGCGCTGGAGCCGCCGGCTCCCGAGCGGCCCGGCGAGTTCGATGTCGTCGTCGTCGACTGGGCGGCGCCGGTCGCCCGCCGGCTCGCCGCCGACCGTGACACCCGCTCGTGGGGAGTGATCGCCGTCGTCGACGGCGTCCCGGAGACGGACCCGGTCGGCGCGGGCGCGGACGGGATCGTCGTCCGACCGGTCGAGGTCGGGGACC
>CAYODS010000255.1:0-1724 GCA_964402765.1 uncultured Halobacteriales archaeon | reverse complement strand
CACAACGGCGACGTCATCGACAGCGCCCACACGATCGCGACGGAGGTCCAGGCCGACGTGGTCGTCGGCAACGTCGGCACCCGAGAGGCCGCCCGTGACGTGGTGGACTTCGCCGACGGAATCAAGGTCGGTATCGGTCCCGGGTCGATCTGCACCACCCGCGTCGTCACCGGGTCCGGGATGCCCCAGATCACCGCCGTCGCCGAGGTCGCCGACGTCGCCGCGGCCCACGACGTGCCCGTCATCGCCGACGGCGGCATCCGCTACTCCGGCGACGTGGCCAAGGCCATCGCCGCCGGCGCTGACGCCGTCATGCTCGGGTCGTACTTCGCCGGCACCGACGAGGCACCCGGTCGGGTCGTCACGATGAACGGCAAGAAGTACAAGCAGTACCGCGGGATGGGTAGCGTCGGCGCCATGCAGGGCGGCGACGCCGACCGCTACCTGAAAGAGCCGGACGACGACGAGGAGTACGTTCCCGAGGGCGTCGAGGCCGCGACGCCGTACAAGGGCTCGCTCGCCTCCGAACTGACCCAACTCGTCGGCGGCCTGCGCTCGGGCATGGGCTACGTCGGCGCGCCCGACGTGGAGACGTTCAAGCAGCGCGCCGAGTTCGTCCGCGTCTCCGCCGCCGGCCAGCGCGAGGGCCACCCCCACGACGTCGTCATCACCGACGAGGCACCCAACTACCGGCCCGACGACTCTGCCTGACTCGCCGTCAGTCGTCCGCGTCCGCCGCCGCCTGTGTCGCGAGTCGCTCGCACCGGGGACTGCACAACTCGCGCTCGGCGGCGTTCGCGCCGGGTACCGCGCTGAACTCCTCGCCACACTGTCTGCAGGTGTAGGTCTGGAACTCGGGCATACGCCGCCGATCGGTCGCCAGCGACTAAGCCGTTTCCGTGGCCGTCGACGGTCACCCGACGCCGACCACGGCCCGGCCCGAGACCGGTTCACTCGCTCCCCGCGCCGGTGTCCCCGGCCTACGCGGTGCTCTCGGGAGCGAGTCCGAGGGCGACCAGGCAACTCACCGCGAAGGCCGGCGCGAGCGCCAGTGTCCCGCCGTAGGCGACGACGCCCAGCACTCCGCCGGCGACCGCGAGCGCGACGAGACTCGCCGGCGTCCGCCAGGCGGCGTCCGACCGCGGGAAGCGGCCGGCGAGTGCGACGCCGAGCAACACCGCGACCACCCACACGAACGGCGCGACGGCGCCCTCGTAGGCCATCACCCCGACCAGGCCACCGGTCAGAAACAACACGGTCGTACTGACGGTCACGGACGGCAGACGCGGGACGAACCGGCCCTCGTAGGGTCTCATCAGATTACTGTCGCGGTCCGAGGACATAGCCGTTTCTCCCCCCGTGTCCGGCCGTCGGGGGCTTTGCCCACGCTTATGCGTGTCCGTCCCCTGCTCTCGGCGATGGGCATCCGAGATACGCTCGAAGACATCGGGGCGTTCATCGACAACGAGGACCTGACGCCACGGCACATGAAGATCCTGATCGGCGTCACGGTCGGCACCCTCGTCGTCCTGGGGATCGTCTCGTATCTGGTCGTCTTCGTCTACCTCGGGTACTGAGCCGTCTCCGGCCGGCACTTCTGGCCGCTCCCGTCCCGGTTGGCGCAGGAGTGGGCCGGGAGGGATTTGAACCAGATTGCGAGACGGTCGCCCTCACGCCGTTCGGGCGCTGCGACTCGCGTGGTTCAAATCCCTCCGGAGACGCTT
>CAYODS010000254.1:0-1813 GCA_964402765.1 uncultured Halobacteriales archaeon | reverse complement strand
AGGGCCCGTCTTCGTCCGCGTAGTCGACAAGTTCTGCCCACTCATCGGGTGACCCAAGCGGATCGGGATCGCTGAGGTCCCCTCCGTTGGCAGCCCAGATCGGGTCGTCCGGTTCTTTGACGGCGGGCTTGAGGCGTTCGATTGGCGTCTTCCCCTCGGCGGGCCACACTCCACGTTCCTCCCAGAATGCTCGCATCTCACGGAGGCTTCTTCGGACAGTCTCACGGATGCTGAGGAAGTCAGCGTCTTGCCACCCGTCGCGTGACCAGGATTCCCCCTTGTAGGCGATACCCTGCGGGCCGTTCCAATCGAGACCGATGATGTCCGCAGGCGGGTCCGCTGTGAGATTCGGTTGGGTGAGCTCCTGGATGACGCGCCATTGCTTCGTCGGGCTGGCTCCGAGGAGATGCACACGGTGGCCGCGCCAGTTGGCGATATCCGAGAAGTGCCACGCTTTGATGTTTGAACGCCCCATCGCGTATCCGAGAACGAGCGATTCCCCGGGGATATCAGCGTTGGCGACGATGTCGATGGCCTCGCGACACTTCGGGACGATTATGATGGTCGCGTCTGGGTAGTCGGATTTGAGTTCGC
This sequence comes from uncultured Halobacteriales archaeon, assembly GCA_964402765.1. GTDB lineage: Archaea > Halobacteriota > Halobacteria > Halobacteriales > SW-7-71-33 > SW-7-71-33. The sequence goes on along the minus strand of CAYODS010000254.1, from coordinate 1,219 downwards.
GGGCGGTGTCGACAAACGTGTGTGCTTCCTCAGGAGTGCGGGCATCGCCAACGACACCGATTTCGGGCTCAACCTCACGGAAGCGGGTGAGATACCGATCGAGGTCGGGCCGATTGAAATCGTTGTCGAGCATGAGGATCGGGACGTCGACGTTGCGGAGATGGCTATCCTGAATCCGACAGTCCTCGCGAGCGCCGGTAACGAACCCGAGGGCGTATGCCTCAGTCGCAAACGGGGCTCGGTGAAGGAACCCGATGTACTCGGCACGACGAGCGACTTCGATAGGAAGCGCGTCCTCTTCGCGTTCTCGTTCGGTGTTGCTGTCGGCCTCGATCTCGGTTCGGTGGTCGGAATGCTCGCCTCCCGAGGCTCGGTGTCTGTCCTCAAGTGTGTCGAGAGTCGCCGGCGAGAGGTACGTGGAGAGGTCGAGTTGGCCATGGCCGATGCTCTCGGCTGAACTGGTATTGGAACTCGCCATAGGCAGTGGACGTCTGGATGGTCAGCTGGCGGCGCACGGCTCCGCCGCCGACAAAAACTGGCGGCGAAACCCCGCCTACGCGGAGGACACAGAAGGGGAGCTTGACGACGAGGATGCTCGTTCGGATGGCTCTACGGATGGGTCACGAAGATGGTCGTGGTCGATCTCGAGGCCAGCGATTCCCTCGACTGCGGCGGTCGCGACGTTCCCGGTGAGGCAGTTCTCGACAGTCGCGTAGCCGTGGAGCCGAGCCCACTCACAGGCGTCGGCGATGAGTCCCCGAAGCACGTTCACCGGGTAAGTGAGGGCGTCGGTCTGGACGCTCGCAGTGGACAGCGTGACGGCTTCGGTGTTGTCCCGGGGGTTCTGCTCCCCGGAGTGGTCGCGAAGGCAGAGTACGGCAACCAGGGAGTCTTCTGGCGTCCGGTAGGCGAAGCACGCGACGAGTGGTGCGGTGTCGTCAGATTCGCCACAGTCGTACTCATCGAAAAACGCCCGGGCGTCGGTGGTGAGGGTGGTTTCTCGACGAGCCAGACGCTCCTCCCGGGTCTGGACGAGTTCCCCCTGGGCAAGCGTGCGGGCAGAGGCACACGCAGGTTCAATTGGTGTGCCCTGGTCAATTAGACGAGTCTGGTCGGGACTGACGCGACCGGCGGACCGTCGGGCCTCGATTGAATGACTGGCAAGGACGTATCTGTAGCGCCATTTCCGGTACGTTCCACCCCCGGCGCGGCCCTCACG
>CAYODS010000253.1:0-1827 GCA_964402765.1 uncultured Halobacteriales archaeon | reverse complement strand
CCCACGAGGACCGCCGCCCCGAACGTCGCCAGGGTCGCCGCCCGCACCCGCTCGGGGGGGATCAGTCCCGCCTGCGTGACGCGGGTGAACCCCTCGCGGTCGTCCGTGTCTGCGCCCTTCGCCGCGTCGAAGTAGTCGTTGGCGAGGTTCGTCCCCACCTGGATGAGGAGTGCCCCCAGCAGCGCGGCCAGCGCGGGTAGCGGGGCGAACACGGCGTCCCGCACCGCGAGACCGGTGCCGACGGCGACCGGTGCGGCCGCCGCCGGCAGCGTCTGTGGCCGGGCGGCGATGAGCCAGGCCCGCGCCCGGGACACCTCGCGTTCCGTCGCCTCCGCGGCCGTCATCGACCGTCGTTCGCCCCCGAGGGTGGTAAGCGACCCGGATCGCTCACTCCGCGGCCGTCGCCAGCCACGCCCGCAGGCAGTCGTCGTCGCAGTAGTGGTACCGCGCCCGCCGGCCCTCGCCGACGACCGTCGCAGTCAGGTGCCACCGGTCGTGGTACACGTGGCCGTCACAGCCGGCACAGTCGCCGACACGCTCGTCGTCCGGGTCGCGACCGACGGAGACGCCCTTGACGTAGAAGCGTCCGCCGAGCGGGCGGGGAACGGGGAGTCGCACGGTCGAGCGTGGCCGGCGCGGAACTTGTACCCGTCGGCTACCGGAGGTGTAGCCGTGCCTCGACGCCGGGGTCGCCGTCGTAGGTCACCGTCTCCGCCTCGGGGTCGTACGCCACCACGTCGGCGGCGTCCAGCGCCGGCAGGTGGTCGTCCCGCAGCGACTCCGCCACGCGGCGCCGGTGCTCGGCGCCGCCGGACCCGCGGCCCGGCGTCGCCCGCTCCCGGGCGACGACCTCGTCGACGAGCGTGTCGACGTCGACGACCGCCGGCCCCGGGGGGTCCGGTCCCCCCGTCGCGTCGTCGACGGCGTCTGCCCCGGGCACCTCGTCGTCGGGGTCCACGTACAGCGCGGACAGCAGTCGTCGCCCGACCAGCACCCGCAGCGCCTCCCGTCGCCGCGGCGTCGCGAGCGGGTCCCCGTCGTCGTCCGCGTGGCCCGACGACTCCCCGTGGTCCGTGTGGTCGTCGTCACGCTCACAGTCGACCATCGCCTGCAGGTGCCGGTCTCCAGTACCTTTGCCCACCGCGTGGGCCAGTGTCCCACGCCGTGAGTCAGTAGTGCCAGGGGAACCGAGAGAAGTCCGGGTCGCGGTCCTCGACGAAGGCGTCTCGGCCCTCCTGGGCCTCCTCGGTGGTGTACGCCAGGCGGGTGGCCTCACCGGCGAACACCTGCTGGCCGACCATGCCGTCGTCTGCGAGGTTGAACGCGTACTTCAGCATCCGGATCGCCGTCGGTGACTTGGCGTTTATCTCGGCGGCCCACTCCAGGGCGCGCTCCTCCAGGCGCTCGTGGTCGACGGCGGCGTTGGCCATCCCCATCTCGACGGCCTCGGCGGCGTCGTAGGTGTCCCCGAGGAAGAACACCTCGCGGGCGCGCTTCTGGCCGACCTGCCGGGCGAGGTACGCCGAGCCGAAGCCGCCGTCGAAACTCGCCACGTCGGGGTCCGTCTGCAGGAACTTCGCGTGCTCGTCGCTCGCGATCGTCAGGTCACAGACGACGTGCAGACTGTGGCCGCCGCCGACCGCCCACCCCGGCACGACGGCGACGACGGGTTTGGGGATGTGGCGGATCGCCCGCTGGACCTCCAGGATGTGCAGGCGTCCCACGTCGCCGTCCCCGTCCGCCTGGCGCTCCGCTCCGTCGACGCGCCCGCCGCCGGCGTCGTCTACCCCGCCCGCCTCGCCGCTCGTGTCGTCGTCGTCGCGGTAC
>CAYODS010000252.1:0-1834 GCA_964402765.1 uncultured Halobacteriales archaeon | reverse complement strand
GGCAACTACTCGGTGTCCTCGTCCTCGGGCAGCGCGGACGTTCTGGAGGCGGTCGGCGTCGACGTCGAGGCCGACCCCGCGGCCGTCGAGGACACGATCGAGGAGGAGGGTGTCGGGTTCATGCTCGCGCCCGTCTTCCACCCCGCGATGAAGGCGGTCATCGGTCCGCGCCGCGAGTTGGGGATGCGCACCGTGTTCAACGTGCTCGGGCCGCTGACCAACCCCGCGGGCGCCGACGCGCAGGTGGTCGGGGTGTACGACCCCGACCTCGTGCCGGTGCTCGCTCGCGCGCTGGCCCGGATGGACGTAGAGCGGGCGCTCGTGGTCCACGGGAGCGGCCTCGACGAGGTCGCCGTCCACGACGAGAGTCGCGTCGCGGAGGTCGACGGCGACGAGGTCGAGACCCGCACGCTCGTCCCTGCGGATCTCGGCCTGGAGCGGCGCCCGATCGAGGCGGTCGCCGGCGGCACTCCCGAGGAGAACGCCGCCGACATGCGGGCGCTTCTCGCTGGCGATCTGGAGGGCGCCAAGCGCGACATCGTTCTCGCCAACGCCGGCGCCGCCGTCTACGTCGCCGGCGAGGCCGACTCTCTCGCCGACGGTGTCGAGCGTGCCCGGACCGCGATCGAGACGGGCGACGCCGCCGCCGCGCTCGAGTCGCTGACCACCACCCGCGCGGCGCAGTGATGGCCCGACACACCCGCGTCAAGGTCTGCGGGCTCACCCGCGAGACGGACCTGCAGGCGGCCGTCGCGGCCGGCGCCGACCTGCTGGGAGTGATCGTCGACGTCCCCGTCGACACGCCCCGGGAGGTGTCCCCCGACCGCGCCGCCGAGTTGTTCGCCGACGTGCCGCCGGGCGTCTCGACGGTGCTCGTGACGATGGCCTCGGCCACGGGACGGGTGCGCGACCTCGTCGAGCGCGTCGACCCCGACGCCGTCCAGTTGCACGGCGTCTCGCCCCGCCGGGTGCTGCGGGTCCAAAGCAGGCTCCCGGTCGACGTGGTCGCGGCCGTCGACGCCGACGAGGAGGTTCGCCGGTACGACGGCGTCGCAGACGCCGTGCTCGTGGACTCGCTGGACGACTCCGGCGCGGGCGGCACCGGCGAGACACACGACTGGGAGCGCACTCGCTCCGTGATCGCGGACGTCGACGCCCCGGTCTTCCTTGCGGGCGGCCTCACCCCCGACAACGTCCGCGCGGCCGTCGAGACGGTCGGCCCGTACGCCGTCGACGTGGCGAGCGGCGTCGAGCGCGAGGGGGGCCTGAAGCACCACGACGCTGTCCGCCGGTTCGTGGCCGAGGCACGCGCCGGCGACGCGGACCCGGCCGGTGACGACCGGGACCCCGTCACCCCCGAGGAGGTGGAGCCGTGACGGTCACGCCCGACCGCGACCGCGCTGCGTTCGTCGACCTGGCCGAGGGCGAGCGGCCCGCGGTCGTCCGGCTCCGGATCGACCTGGACGTGGAGACGACGCCGCTGTCGGCGTACGCCGCCCTGACCGGTCGCTCCGGGCGCGACCCCGTCGGCGACCCGGACCACGCCTTCCTGCTGGAGAGCGCGGGCAAGACACCCTCCAGCGACCCCGACGGCGCCTTCCGTGCCGACAGCGTCGACCGCCACGCCCGCTTCTCGTTCGTCGGTTACGACCCGCTCGCGGCGGTGACCGTCCGCGAGGGCGTGGTCGAGGTGGAGCCGCTCGGTGACCGGGCCACGGTCGTCGAGGACGGCGTCGCCGGCACCCGCGACGGCGACACCTTCGACGCCCTCCGGAGCGCGCTGCCGGACGTGCGACTGGCCGGCTTCGACGGCGACGACGGGGTGGACGACCAC
>CAYODS010000251.1:0-1839 GCA_964402765.1 uncultured Halobacteriales archaeon | reverse complement strand
GCTTGTTCTTCTCGAAGAACTCGGCGATGGAGATGGCGCGCTGGCTCTCGGCCAGCTCCTCTGCGACGCCCGGCTCGTCGCCGATCCGGGACTGGTAGGAGGTCATTCCGGTGCCGGCCCGTACCCCCCCACCGGACAAAAGCGGTTCGACAGCGCGGCGGAAGTAATCGGGACGGTCCGGCGGTCGCGGCCGCCGCCCCGGACACCGGGCGAGGCCGCCTGAACGTTCGGTTAGCGGCCGTCTCGCTCCGGTCACCGCGCGCGCGTGCGAGAGGTTTAACACCCGGCCGGACCAAGCACGTATGCATTCAATGTCTAACGAGAGCGAGTACGGAGCCGGGCAGATCCAGGTTCTCGAGGGGCTCCAGGCGGTGCGCAAGCGCCCGGCGATGTACGTCGGGTCCACGGACGCCCGTGGGCTCCACCATCTCGTCTACGAGGTCGTCGACAACGCCATCGACGAGGCGCTCGCGGGCTACTGCGACACCGTCTCGGTCACCCTCCACGAGGACGGTTCGGTGAGCGTCGAGGACGACGGCCGCGGGATCCCGGTCGACACCCACGCGGAGTACGACCGACCCGCGGTCGAGGTGATCATGACCGTCCTCCACGCCGGCGGCAAGTTCGACAAGGAGTCCTACCAGGTCTCGGGCGGGCTCCACGGCGTCGGCGTCTCGGTGGTCAATGCGCTCTCGCACTGGCTGGAGGTCGAGATCCGCCGGGACGGCGCGGTCTGGCACCACCGGTTCGATCACGGCGAGCCGAAGCCGGACGGCTTCGAGCGGGTCCGCGATCTCGGCCCCGACGAGGGCACGGGCACGACCGTCCGGTTCTGGCCCGACACCGACATCTTCGAGACCGGCGAGTTCGACTACGACACCCTCGCGGGCCGTCTCCGGGAGCTCGCCTTCCTCAACCCCGAGGTCGAGGTCAGGCTCGCGGACGAGCGCGACGAGGGCCGAAGCGATGTCTTTCGCTACGAGGGCGGGCTCCGCGAGTTCGTCACCTACCTCAACGAGAGCAAGACGCCACTGCACGAGGACGTGATCGGCTTCGAGGACCGCGCCCGGGAGGTGAGCGTCGAGGTGGCGCTCCAGGCGACCGACGAGCTCCAGGGCTCGATCCACGCGTTCGCGAACAACATCAACACCCGCGAGGGCGGCACCCACCTGACCGGCTTCAAGACGGCGCTGACCCGGGTCGTCAACGAGTACGCGACCGAGAACGACCTGCTCTCGGATCTGGACGACACGCTCCGGGGCGAGGACGTGCGCGAGGGTCTCACCGCGGTCGTCTCGGTCAAGCATCCGGACCCGCAGTTCGAGGGCCAGACCAAGACGAAGCTGGGCAACAGCGAGGTACGCGGGATCGTCGAGAGCGCCGTCCACGAGCATCTCGGCACCTACTTCGAGGAACACCCCGAGACGGCCCGGACGCTGATCTCGAAGGCGGTCGAGGCGGCCAAGGCCCGGAAGGCGGCGAAGAAGGCCGAGGAGCTGACACGGCGCAAGTCGGCGCTGGAGTCGACGGCGCTGCCCGGCAAGCTGGCGGACTGTCAGACCCGCGATCCCTCGGAGGCGGAGCTGTTCGTCGTCGAGGGCGACTCGGCGGGCGGCAGCGCCAAGCAGGGTCGGAACCGCGAGAACCAGGCGATCCTCCCGCTGCGGGGGAAGATCCTCAACGTCGAGCGCCACCGGCTCGACCGCATCCTCGAGAACGACGAGATCCGGTCGCTGGTGACCGCGATCGGCGCGGGCGTCGGCGAGGAGTTCGACGCCGACGACGCCCGCTACCGATCGATCATCCTGATGACCGACGCCGACGTCGACGGCGCCCACA
>CAYODS010000250.1:0-1885 GCA_964402765.1 uncultured Halobacteriales archaeon | reverse complement strand
GTTCGAGGCGGCCAAGGAGGCCGGCAAGGGCGCCATCGCGATGACCCGTGGCGCGACCGTCGAAATCGACGGCATCCGGGTCGACATATCCAGTGACCGCATGTGGGACGAGGCGACCTACCAGGCACAGATGACCCCCATCAAGCTGTTCCAGGACGTCTACGAGAACCGTCCGGACCAGCACGAGGACCTCGCCGAACTCTACAGCGAGGATGTCGTCAAGCGCGCGACACAGGTCGGGAACTGACGACGGCTTCTCCCCGTTTTTTATGCCACACAGCGGTAGCTACCGGCCGAATATCGTTGTGTCCGGGTAGAAATCCGCCCACGCGAACCAGAACATCGGCGAGCGGGCGTTTGCCTGCCGGAGTTGCTGGCCCTCGTAGGGCCCGTCCAGTGCCCGCCCGCTGACCACGTTCCAGCGGGAGTCACCAGCGAGGAGTTCGTCGCCGTCGCGCTCAACGGGGAGTGTCTGCCCGTCGACGCGGCGGTCGTAGGCGACGAGCGAGTCGCCGCTGGTGGCGACGGCGACCGGCAGGTCGCCGACACGGTCGGTGACGAGGCCGCCACGCTCGCTGACCGTCCCGAAGGGGTATGCGCGGGCCGCGTCGTCCGTGGCGACGCCGAGGACCCACGCCTTCGGGTGGAGGCGGTCGTCGTAACTCCCGCCGTAGATGCCGACCCGCTCGCTGTCACCGTAGGTCGGGTAGGGGTCGCGGTCGTAGTCGCGGTCGATCCGGCCCTTGACCGTGTCCGAGGACGGCGGCGGGAGCAGGACCTGCGTCTCCGGGTGTGAGGACTGCCACTCGCCCCACATCGTCAGCGTCGACGGTCGGAGGGCGAAGGGCGTGCCCGCTTTGGGTCCGCGGACGGCCTTGGCGAGAATCTGGGACCACATCGACTCAGTCTTGCGGTCGTAGAGGACGAGGTCTGATTGCCAGAGGAAGCCGGAGACGCCGAAGACGGTCTCCTCGCCGTCGACGCGGCGCTCGGCGGTGACACCGGAGCCACAGAGCGGGCAGTAGGTCACGAGCAGGGGACCGCCGAAGGTGTCGTTGACGACCTCGTGGTAGTTCAACACCGAGAGCGGGTACGCACGGGCGGCGTCGCCGACGCTAACGCCGATGACCCGGTCGTCGTCCGCAAGCTCGTAGCCGACATCGCTCCAGTCCGGGCCGAAGACGGGGTCGATGATGGCGGGGATGCCGTCTTTGGGCGCGCCACGCTGGAGGGCGGACCGGGAGAGCGGGAGGTCAGGGTCGGCAAGCGTCGCCACCCGGTCGCTGTTCGTCCGGACCGTCACATTGGGCACGGGGTCGGTGCTGTTGCCCGAGACGGTCTCCGAGTCACCGAGGCCGAGACAGCCGGCAGTAGCGCCCACAGTCCCGGCGGCGAGTCCCTGGAGATAGCGGCGGCGGCGCATGCCCGCTGTTGGTCGCCACCGGGCTAAAGGCTGTGTCGGCAGGGCACGCCCGGCTCACAACCGCCACGGTGTCGTCGCGGAGTCTTCAGGCAGTCGGGCTCTCGTCGCCGGCCGCCGCCGTCGCCCGGAGGCGAATCCGAGCGACGATTATGCACGACTGGTGGCACCCAAGAGAGGGATATGTCGGAGCCCCACGCCGGTAACACGGCCGCGGTTCACATCCACTCCGGGGCGACGGTTTATATCCGAACGGGGGCTATCCCCTCGCGTGTCGAAGACAGCGTCGTATCTCCGCTTTTTCCCATACGACCAGCCCTACGACCACCAGCACGACGCGATGGGGACGATTTACGACGCACTCGATGAGGGCTCGGACATCCTCTTTGAGGGCGCGACAGGCACCGGGAAGACGCTAGCCTCGCTCGCCCCCGCGCTCGAACACGCTCGCGAGACGAACAAGAC
>CAYODS010000249.1:0-1888 GCA_964402765.1 uncultured Halobacteriales archaeon | reverse complement strand
CATCGAGACGTTCGCCGCGTCGATGGTGATCCCGCGTTCCTGCTCGTCCTCCTCGGTGTCCATCGCGAGCTGTTCGCCGGCGGTGTCGTCGGAGATCATGCCGGCGCCGGCGAGCAGGTTGTCGGTGAGCGTGGTCTTGCCGTGGTCGACGTGGGCGGCGATGGCGATGTTGCGGATGTTCTCCGGCTTGTCCATCAGCCGTACACACTCGTCGACGATCTTCTCTCGTCTACTCATTGGGGTTCGGTATCGCGAGCGGGGACAAAAGGGTAGTGATCCACGGGGGCCACCGGGCGGACGAGCGCCGACCGCGGGCCGACCTATTTGTAACTGGAGCACCACGTTCGAGGGGATGACCGTCCCAGGCTACGACCCGGACGATCTGGACGCCGCCCTGGAGGCGCTGGCCGCCGAGGAGGACATCGACGACCTGCTCACCGTCGAGGAGCGGGCCCGCTGGGAGGCGGGCGAGGGCCTGTCCGGCCTGCTGGACGACGAGGACGTCGAACGACTCCTGGCCAGAGCAGAGTGATCGCTCGGAATCCCAAACGGACCGCGGACCAGACACAAGAGTCAAAACCGGTGGCCGTCTGAGATCGACTGACATGGACGTCCGCGTGCGAGGTGCCGTTCCGCCGGCGCCGTTCCTGTCGGCCCGTGACCTCCTCGAGACGGAGCACTCGCTCGACCGGCCCGTCGAGGTCAACGTCCGCGAGGACCCCGACGAACGAACCTGGGCCGCACACTACGACGACCGCCACGTGCTCAACGTCTCCCGACAGGCGGCGACCAGCGCGATGGCCCGCGAACTCGCCCTGCACGAACTCGCACACATGGTCCGCCACGAGCAGGGTCACCCATCACACACCCAGTCCACGAAGGAGGCGCTGTTTCTCGCCCTGGCCGGCAAGAGCGTGGAGAAACACCGCATCGCCCACTGCTACCAGATCGCCAACCACACGCGGGACATCTACGCCGACGACATCACCCTCTCGGTGGGGCCGACCGACAAGCTCGTCTCCTTCCTGGAGTCGTCGCTGGCCGCCGCCGTCGCGGACTCACCCTCCCGGCCCGGCGCGACCTGGGGGTCGGCCGTCACTGGCGTCGAGGACGGCCCGTTCGGCGTCGACGGCTCGCGACCGCTGACCACCGGCACCGACCCCGACATCACCGCCGTCAACGCCGCCTTCGCGCTCGCGCTGGTGGAACGGCACGACCTCGTCGACGACGGTCATCGGCTGTACGACCTCGCCCACGCCGCCGGCAGCGACGCCCCACACGTCTCGCTGTCCTCGTTTAAACGGCGCTTCGCCGCCCTGGGCGAGAACCCAAGCGAGAGCGAGTTCCGCAAGTCCCTCGTGGAACTGACCCGGGCGTACGCCTCCGTCGGCGAGCAGGCGGCTGACTGAGTTTTCGGGTTGTCGTGTTCGTGTTCGGTCTCGGTCGCCGAGCGGAACTTCGGGATTCAGGTCGGTCTCGATCCCGATTGGATGTCCTACGAAGCCCTCGGCGCGCTGGTCGGTTCTGACTCGCTGTCCCGCAAATCGAAGATTTGCTGGAGCCCAAAAATCGCCTGCGGCGATTTTTGAGGACGCTCCTCGCTTCGCTGCGGTGCTTACGTCCTCAGAACGCGACCACCGCGCCTCGCCCTTCGAGTCTACCGGAAGAGCGCAGCTCTTCCGGTCGTTGTCAGAGCTTCGCTCTGACAGGCAGCCAGAACCCTGCGGGTTCTGGCGACGCCCCGGAAATCGCTCCGCGATTTCCGCAGGCCGCCAGGGACAGCAGGTGCTCCCCACACCTCCCCGCCCGGTCGCGTGAATCGCTCGACTGGTTCGCTAGCGCTCACCAGTCTCGCGGCGGTGCGACCGGGCGCTACCTGGCCGCAGGG
>CAYODS010000248.1:0-1913 GCA_964402765.1 uncultured Halobacteriales archaeon | reverse complement strand
AGGCGTAGTCGTTGCCGTAGTAGTCCGGACAGGTCGCCTCGCCGTCGTTGGCGTACAGGTCGAAGTCTGCGAAGGACGGCCCCGACAGCTCGAGGACGACCTTCGACGGGCTGGAGTAGTTGAACCCGTACGTCCAGCAGTCGCTGTCGTAGGAGTCCGACAGCGAGTCGTCGAGGGTGGAGGTGGTGGAGTCACCGCCACCGCCACCGCCACCGCCGCCACCGCCGCCACCGCCACCGCCGCTGCCGGGGTCGGTCTCGACTGCGGCCTGGGCGTCGACGATCCCGGCGCCCTCCTCGGTGTCCGACAGCGCCGTGTCCTGTGCCGTCGCCTTCAGGTGCTCGCGCGTGGTGACGTTGTCAGTCCCCCACTGGTCGATGATGAGCGCCGCGACGCCCGCCGCACACGGCGAGGCCATCGAGGTGCCCGACAGCCGCTCGTACTCCCCGCGGCCGGTCGTCGTCGTCGAGAGGTAGTCGACACCCGGCGCCGCGACCTCCACCTTGTCGCCCGTGTTGGTGAAGGACGCGAGGTTGCCGTTGGCGTCGACCGCCGACACGGAGATACACTCGCTGAACGCCGAGGGGTACGAGACGGACGGCGCCGAGTCGTTCCCGGCCGCACAGACGATGGTACAGCCGGCGTCGTTGGCGTAGCTCACGGCGTTCTTCATCGTGTCCGTGTAGCCGCCGCCGCCCAGCGACATGTTGATGACGTCTGCGCCCTGGTCTGCGGCCCACTGGACCGCGTCGGCGATGTCCGTCAGGGAGCCGCCGCCGGTCTCGTCCAGCGCGCGGCCGCTGATGAGCCGCGACTGGCTGACGCCCGCGACGCCGGTGCCGTTGTCCGTCTCGGCGCCGGCGATGCCGGCGACGTGTGTGCCGTGGTACTCGCTGGAGGCGTCCGGCGCCGGGTCGCCGTCGTTGTCGGCGAAGTCCTTGCCGGGGTCACTGGCGAAGTTGCCGTCGAGGTCCGGGTGGCTGTACTGCGCTCCGGTGTCGATCACGGCGAGGGTGACGTCCGAGGAGCCGAACGTCGTGTCCCAGGCCGCACGAGCGTTGATGAGGTCCAGCGAGGGCTGGTTCGGCTCGTCCGGGTCGTTGACCGCCGCCTGCGCCTCGAACGTCTCGTTGCGCTCGGCGTACTTGACGGCGCTCTTGCGCGTGACCGTCTCCATGAAGTTCTGCTTGGCACGGTCCGACGCCTGGCTCGGGAACTTCACCGAGACGTACCGGAGCGTCTCGTTCTTGTGGACGACCTCCGCCTTGCCCGGGACCATGCTGGAGACCTCCGCCTCCATCGAGGACACCTCCGGCGACGCAGAGACGCCGACCACGATCTCGTCCTTCTTGGGTCCGAGCTCGCGTCCGCTCGGATTCGCCGAGACGACACCGCTGGCGGCCGCTGCCCCAGCAGCCGCACCGGTCGTCTTCAGGAAACCACGCCGTAGCATACCCCTGTCGTTGTCTGACATGCTGCACTCGTGCAATTCGGCCGGGGGTACTTGATACTTACGCCTATGTACGGAATATAACGGAGATTACTGTGGATGTCTCACAGTGATACGTGTAATACGAGTGAGACCGGGCGACAGACAGAAACGTGTGAGAGACCCTCACCCGCGCGTTTTCGTGGTCAGGCAATTGATTTCAGAATCGAGTTGTGAATTCACCGCAAGGTTGAAGTGTCGTTTCCCAGCGGTCCACACCCGTCGGGACGGGGAGGGTGTGACGGGTCTCGGATCCGTCGGCCTCTCCCGGTGAGCGGCGAGAGCACCGTGTTCGGCGGGGACACACGGCCGTCGCCGCGACGCTCGGCGAGCGAGGGGTGACGGCGTGGCGTCGGTGTCACTGCCCGTCGCGCGCGGTCGTCGGCGATCAGACGACTCGCGCGCCGTCCGGCGTGCGTGTCCC
>CAYODS010000247.1:0-1920 GCA_964402765.1 uncultured Halobacteriales archaeon | reverse complement strand
GTCCGTGGAGGCGGCTGTTCGGGGGATGCTCGACAGCGACTACGCCGGGCTGGTGGTCACCCCCGAGGACGACGACCGTGATGTCGAGGGCGTCGTCACCAAAACCGACGTGCTCCGGGCGCTGACATACACCGAGGAGGAGCACATGGACGTCCAGATCACCAAAATCAGCCTCCTGGAGGCGCTCTCCCGTGAGCAGGTCCGCCAGCAGATCGAGAGTGTCGTCGACAAGTACCAGGAGATGCAGGTCCGACACGCCCACGTCCGTTTCCAGGAACACAAGGAGACCCACCGGGGTACGCCGCTGATCCAGGCACAGATCCGGCTGCGGACCAACGAGGGCCAGGCCGCCGGCTCCGGCGAGGGCTACGGCGCGGACAACGCCTTCCGGGTCGCACTCGACAAACTGGAGCGAAACGTCCTCGAACTGAAAGGCGTCCGGGCCGACGAGGAGTACCGCGGGCAGCTCCTGCGGAAACTTGGTGAACTCTAACCCCACTTTTTACCCCCTTGGGTGCCCTCGCTCGCTTCGCTCGCTGCGGGCACCACTCGGTCGCAAAAACATGGGGAAAAACTACCTCCACGCTCACTCGCTTGCGCTCGTTCGCGTGAAGTGAACCGCGCGCCTGCGGCGCGCGGATGCTAGCCAAGCCGCCTGTTCCGAATCTGCATCCGACCAAGCGTGCGCGGATGCTTGTTCTAACCGTAGCGCTATCGAATCTGAAGCATCCGCGCGAACGCAGTGAGCGCGGTTCCCCGGATGTCTCGGTGAGGCGAGCGGCGAAGCCGCGAGCCCGAGGCAGAGCGTCCGGCTTTTTTCAGTATGTCTTTTGTGCCGAGCGGTGCGCGAAGCGCACCCGAGGCGCAAAAAAGTAGTCGCTACTGGAACCCGATCCGGCCGCCGCGGGTCCGGGGTTCGGGGCCGGTGCCGCCGCGGAACTCCTCCTCGACCTGCTCGTAGTACTCCCGGATCTCGTCGGTCAGCGTCGGCCGGACGTTCTCCATCGCCTTCCGGAAGTGACGCATGCCGACGCCGGTTGCCTCGTCGTCCTCGCGCAGGGCCTCGATGGCCCCCTCGCGGGCGATCGACTCGAGGTCGGAGCCGACGTAGCCGCCGGTGCGCTCGGCGAGTTCGCGCAGGCTGACGTCCGGAGCGAGCGGCGTGTCACCGGTGTGGATCTTGAGGATCTGCTCGCGACCCTCGGTGTCGGGCTCGCCGATCATGACCAGACGGTCGAACCGTCCCGAGCGGATGAGCGCCGGGTCGATCATGTCCGGCCGGTTCGTTGCGCCGATCACCATCACGTTCTCCATCTCCTCGAGCCCGTCCATCTCGGTCAGCAGCTGGTTGACGACCCGTTCGGAGACGTTGTTCCCGACCTCGTTACCGCGCGAGGGGGCGAGCGAGTCGAGTTCGTCGAAGAAGATGACCGTCGGCGCGACCTGCCGGGCCTTCCGGAAGGTCTGCCTAATAGCCTTCTCGGACTCACCGACCCACTTGGAGAGTAGCTGTGGCCCCCGCACCGAGATGAAGTTGGCGTCGGTCTCGTTGGCGACGGCCTTTGCCATCAGCGTCTTGCCGGTGCCGGGCGGGCCGTACAGCAGGACACCGGCCGGCGGCTCGACGCCGAGGCGCTCGAACTTCCCGGGGGAGGTCATCGGCCACTCGACGGACTCCTGGACGTTCGCCTTTGCGTCGTCCAGCCCGCCGACGTCGTCCCAGGAGACCTTCGGTAGCTCGACGAGCACCTCGCGCATGGCGCTGGGACTCACCTCGCTGAGCGCACCGCGGAAGTCGTCGCGTTTGATGATCATCCGGTCGATGAGACTCGGCGGGATATCCTCCCTGTCGAGGTCGATCTCCGGGAGGTAGCGCCGCAGTGCCTTCATCGCGGCCTCCTTCGTCAGGCTCTCGATGTC
>CAYODS010000246.1:0-1925 GCA_964402765.1 uncultured Halobacteriales archaeon | reverse complement strand
TCGCCGCCGGCCGCCGGACCGAGGTCGACGCGATCTCCGGGGCCGTGGCCGAGCGGGCCGCGGCGCACGGGGTCGACGCGCCTGTGAACGGGCTGCTGGCCGCGCTGCTCCGCGGGTGGGAGGCGGGGCGAGGGCTGCGGTAGCGCCGGGGACGGGACGGACCGCCGGCGATCCGGCCATTTATGCGCCGGCGCCCCCCACGCTCGGAGTATGCCCAGCGTCAGGGAGCTCCTCGCTCGCGGCCCGGAGGGCGATCCGATCACGGTGCTGACGGCGTACGACACCCCGACGGCGCGGGTCGTCGACGACGCCGGAATCGACGTGATCCTGGTCGGCGACAGCATCGGCGACGCGGTGTTGGGACACGGCTCCTCGCTCCCGGTACGCCTCGACACGATGGTGACCCACACCGCCGCGGTCGCCCGCGGCGCCGACGACGCGCTCGTGGTCGCGGACCTCCCCTTTCTCAGCTACGGCGTGAGCGAACCCGAGAGCCTCCGGAACGCCGGCCGGCTGTTGAAGGAGGCTGGCGCGGGCGCGGTGAAACTCGAGAGCGGCCCCCACACCGTCGAGTTGACCCGCCGGTTAGTCGAACTCGGGATTCCGGTGCAGGCGCACCTCGGGTTGACCCCACAGCACGTCAACCGGGTGGGGCTGCAGCGGCAGGGCACCGACGAGGAGGCCGCCGCGGAGATCCTCGACCTCGCGGAAGCCCACGAGGAGGCGGGCGCGTTCTCCCTGGTGCTGGAGCACGTCCCCGCGAACGTGGCGGCGGTCGTGACCGAGGAACTCGACATCCCGACCATCGGGATCGGCGCCGGCGCGGAGACCGACGGCCAGGTGCTCGTGGTCGACGACGCCGTGGGGCTCTCCGAGCGCGCGCCGCCGTTCGCGAAAGCCTTCGGCGACGTGCGCGGCGAGATGGTCGACGCCGTGGCGGCGTACCGCGACGCGGTGGTCGAGGGGTCGTTCCCGGGCGACGAGGAGACGTACGTCGAGGAGGGGCTGGAGTTGGAGCGGTAGCACTATGACAGGGATGGCCAGCCGTGTCGGGGTATTCGACGGGGGCCACGGTCGGGTCGGCCCGAGCGGGAATACGTCACCACGTACCGAGGTTTATGCTATTCCCCCGTGAGCGTCCCGTATGGGTGGCGTCGAACTGACTGACGCTGGACTCGTCGTCGGCCGGGAACCGAATCGTCTCGACACGCTCGCGATCGACTTCTCTCGGGTTCTCGCACGGCTCGGCATCGACCACGTCTTCGTGGCGGGATACGTGGCGATTCTCGCCGGCCGGTCGCGATCGACCGAGGACGTCGACGTGTTCATCGAGCGGTGCCCGCCCGAGCGGATCGACGAGCTCGTCGCCGAACTCGAACGGGAGGAGTTCTGGGGTCCGGCGATGCCGCTTTCGGAGATGCACGGGAACCTCGCGGCTGAAACGAACATCTGGGTCGCAGCTGACGACGAGATGACGCCGCATCTCGAAGTGAAGTTCCCGGGAGACGAGTTCGATCGTGCCTCCCTCGAAAACGCGATCGACGCACACATCGGGGACGAAGCGGTTCCGATCGGCCCGCTGGAGTTGCAGATCGCGTACAAACTCTCGCTCGGCGGACGGACGGACCTCGAAGACGCCGCGCACCTCTACACGGTGTTCGGAGAAACCCTTTCAACGACTCGCTTGCAAAAGTGGGTGGATAGACTCGACGTACAGGAGCGTTATGACCGACTCACCGACATCTGACACGGATCCATCTCCGAAGGACGAACACGGACGCTCGCCGCGCTACGACCAGGTGCGTCGGTGGGCGGCGTACATCGAGTCGCACCCGCCGGCGGTGTGGGGACCACAGCAGAATGCCGTGGTGAACGGGCAACTGGAAAGCGCGCAGGCGGTCGAGGTGAGCGCCGCAGAGCGGGCG
>CAYODS010000245.1:0-1930 GCA_964402765.1 uncultured Halobacteriales archaeon | reverse complement strand
CTCCACGGTCGGCGCGATTGGGCCGACCTGTTCGAGGCTGTTGGCGTAGGCGACCAGCCCGTACCGCGACACCAGGCCGTAGGTGGGCTTGACCCCGACGACGCCACAGAACGCCGCGGGACAGCGGATCGAGCCGCCGGTGTCACTGCCCAGCGCGAGGTCGGCCTCGCCGGCCGCCACCGCCGCCGCCGAGCCCCCCGAGGAGCCCCCGGGGACGTGGCCCGGCGCGGCCGGGTTCTCCGTGGGGCCGAACGCCGACGTCTCCGTGGTCGTCCCCATCCCGAACTCGTCCATGTTGGTCTTGCCGGTGATGGTCGCGCCGGCCGCCTTCAGCCGCTCGACGACCGTCGCGTCGTACGGCGGGACGTAGTCCGCGAGGGTCTCCGAGCCACAGGTCGTGGGGACCCCCTCCGTCGAGATGTTGTCCTTCACCGCGACCGTCCGGCCGGCGAGGGGTCCGTCGTCGGCCCCCTCGATCCGGCGTTCGGTGATGAACGCGTCCGAACTCATGAGACCCGCGGCCCCTTGAAGTACCCCTCCT
Source organism: uncultured Halobacteriales archaeon (assembly GCA_964402765.1). Lineage (GTDB taxonomy): Archaea > Halobacteriota > Halobacteria > Halobacteriales > SW-7-71-33 > SW-7-71-33. The sequence goes on along the minus strand of CAYODS010000245.1, from coordinate 1,389 downwards.
CGGTCTCGGGGGCGTTCGCGAGGGCGTCCTCGCGGTCGAGCCCCGCCCGGACCTCGTCGGCGCGCATCACGTTGTCCAGTTCCGCTTCCCGGTCGGTCTCGGGCACCTCGTCGAGGGCCTCGAAGGCGTCGAGGATGTCGGCGAACTGCTCGGCGAACCGCTCGACCGACTCGTCGTCGAGGTCGATCCGGGCCAGGTCCGCGACGTGGCGCACCTCGTCGGGATCGACCGCGCTGTCGCTCATGTCCGACGACTGCGGGGACCGCGGCGGTAAGCGTTTCGGAGCCGACCCTACCGCGATCGCAAACGTGAGTTCGTCCTTCGGAAAGGACGGTGGGGAGATTTGGGAAAAGTTTTAAGAGTTACGAACGACATCGTATGTACGCAAGAACGTTCTACGGGTACCTGACCCGTCAGTTCCCGAAAATGACCGATACTTCAATCAGACGGTACACGCGCGGGCGCGAGCGCGCGAGCGAGGATGAGAGCGAGAGTGAGGAAGAGACGGCCGAGGAGGAGTCGCTGGTCTGCCCGGAGTGTGGCGGCAGCTTGGTGACGGACTCGGAGCGCGGAGAGACGGTGTGTGACGACTGCGGGCTCGTCGTCGAGGAGGACGAGATCGACCCCGGGCCGGAGTGGCGGGCGTTCGACGCCCAGGAGAAAGACGAGAAGTCCCGCGTGGGCGCCCCGACGACGAACATGATGCACGACAAGGGGCTGTCGACGAACATCGGCTGGCAGGACAAGGACGCGTACGGCAACTCGCTGTCCTCGCGCCAGCGCGAGAAGATGCAGCGGCTGCGCACCTGGAACGAGCGGTTCCGCACGCGTGACTCCAAGGAGCGCAACCTCAAGCAGGCGCTCGGTGAGATCGACCGGATGGCCTCCGCGCTGGGGCTGCCCGAGAACGTCCGCGAGACCGCGAGCGTCATCTACCGGCGCGCGCTCGACGAGAACCTGCTGCCGGGCCGCTCGATCGAGGGCGTCTCGACGGCCTCGGTGTACGCCGCGGCCCGCCAGGCCGGCGTCCCCCGGTCGCTGGACGAGATCACCGACGTCTCCCGGGTGGAGAAGAGCGAGATCGCCCGGACCTACCGCTACGTGGTCCGCGAGTTGAACCTGGAGGTCCAGCCCGCCGACCCCGAGAGCTACGTCCCCCGGTTCGCGTCGTCGCTGGGCCTCTCCGACGAGGCCGAACACCGCGCTCGCCAACTGTTGCAGAACGCCAAGGAGCAGGGCATCCACTCCGGGAAGTCCCCGGTCGGGCTCGCGGCCGCCGCCGTCTACGCCGCCTCGCTGCTCACCAACGAGAAGACCACCCAGGCCGCGGTCTCGGAGGTCGCCGACATCTCCGAGGTGACGATCCGCAACCGCTACCACGAACTGCTC
>CAYODS010000244.1:0-1979 GCA_964402765.1 uncultured Halobacteriales archaeon | reverse complement strand
CTGGCGAGGAAGCCGAGCGACTCACGCGACCGGGCGGGGAGGTGTGGGGATCACTCGCTGATCCTGGCGGAATCGAAGGGCGAGGCGCGCTCGACCGGTCGCTAACGACGCAAGCACCACAGCGAACGGAGTGAGCGAGGAGCGCAGCGAGTTAGGGCCGTCGAGCGCGCCGAGGGCTTCGTAGGTCACTCCATAGGGATCGAAACCACCCGATCCAGAGAGCGCGTCGAGGGCTTCGTAGGTCACCCCAACAGGATAGAGAGCACCCGCTCCAGAGAGCACGCCGAGGGCTCTGCAGGGGACCCGCCCGGAGTCGAGGCCACCCGGTCCAGACTACACGCAAAACTGTCGCGGCCCGCGACACTTATCCACGCGCCGGCCCTCCAGGGGGCATGGCACGAGTCAAGGTACGCGGCGAGGGTGACGTGAGCGGTGCCTGGCTGGTCGAGGGGTTTCCCGGGGTCGGACTCGCGGGGAAGATCGCCGCCGACCACCTCGTGAACACCCTGGCGACCGAGGAGTACGCCACCGTCCACTGTGACGGGCTCCCCCGGATCGGCGTGTACGAGCCCGGCGACCGGGGCGTCCACCAGCCGGTGCGGATCCACGCCCCCGCCGAACGCGGCGACGCGGAGCCGCTGGTGCTGACCAGCGACGTGCCCGTCTCGCCGTCCTCGGCGGAGCAGTTCGCCACCTGCGTGACGGGGTGGTTCCAGGAACACGACGTCACCCCCCTGCTGTTGAGCGGACTGCCCGCCGAGAAGGACGACGACCCGCCGTCGGTGTTCGGCGTCGCCACCGGGGAGGCGGAGACGTACCTAAACGAGGCGGGCATCGAGGCGCCGACCGAGCGCGGCGCCGTCTCCGGGCCGACGGGCGCGCTGCTGAACCGTGCCGACCAGGTCGACCTCGACGCGGTCGTGCTCGTCGTCGAGTCCGACCCCCGCTTCCCGGACCCCGAGGCGGCCCGCCGCCTGATCACGGCGGGGATCCAGCCGCTGACCGGCCTGGAGGTGTCCGTCGAGGACCTGATCGAGCGCGCCGAGGAGATCCAGAAGAGCCGCGAGCAACTGGCGAAGCGGATGCAGGAGGCCGGCGACGAGTCCTCGAAGGCCGAGCCCCTGCGGATGTACCAGTGACCGACGACCCCGCGGACGAGAGCGAGGACCAGGACCTCGCGGAGACCGTCGACCGAGTGCTGCGCGACGTCGACCGCGTGTACGAGGAGTTCGACCGCGGCTACATAGACGCCGACGTGGCGCTGGACCGGATCCGCGCCCAGATGGACGACCTCGCCGACGCCGCCGAGGACTGACGGGGCGGGCCCAGACGGGCGCTCTCGCCGAGCGAGTGCCGGACAGCGAACGCTTTTGCCGTCGGGTGGCGTCACGGGTGGCATGCACGAGGTCCCAGCGGGGGAGTTCCGCGACCGACTGGCGGCGGTACGGGAGCGGCTGGCCGGGACGGCGGCCGACGCCGCCGTGTGGTTCGGCGCCACCAGCATCGAGTACCTCACCGGCTTCGACCACGTCCAGACCGAGCGGCCGGTCGTCCTCGCGGTGACCGACGAGCGGGTCGCGGTGACCGTGCCGCGGCTGGAACTCGACCGCGCCCGGGCAGTCGAGACGATCGACACCGTCCACCACTACTTCGACTACCCGCAGGGCGAGCCCGTCGAGACGGCGGTGGGGATGTGCCACGAACTCGGCGCCGAGCGAGTGCTCGCCGACAGCGACGGCGCACCGGGGACGATGGGGTACGAGGGCCCCGCGCTGTCCGAGTTCCTGGAGGTCGAGCCCCAGGACTGGGTGATCGGCATGCGCCACGCGAAGAGCGACGCGGAGGTCGCGCTGATCGAGGAGTCCGCACGCTGGGCCAACCTCGCGCACCGCTACCTCGCCGACGGCGTCGAGGTTGGCGCGCACCCGGCGACGGTGAGCGGGCACGCCTCGACGGAGGCCTCGCGGGCGATGCTCGAC
>CAYODS010000243.1:0-2019 GCA_964402765.1 uncultured Halobacteriales archaeon | reverse complement strand
TTTCAGTCCCACCCGCCGCGGCCGCCGCCTCGCGCCTCCCCAGCCTCCTCACTCGTCGTTCGCTCCGCTCACGACTCGTTCGTCCCTCGCGCGTTGCTCGCGCGCCCTGGGGAGAGGTAGCGCCCGGTCGCCTCGCTGTGAGGCCCGCGAGCACTGCGAGCGGGCCGAGCGACCGCCGCGACCGGGCGGGGAGGTGTGGGGATCACCTGCCGTGGCCTGGCGGAATCGAAGGGCGAGGGACGCTCGGTCCGTCTCTGAGGACGTAAGCACCGCAGCCGAGCGCAGCGAGGCGAGGAGCGCAACGACTCAGAGCGGTCGAGCGTCCCGAGGGCTTCGGAGGCAATCCAATTCGGCTCGAGAGCACCCGATCCAGAGAGCACGCCGAGGGCTTCGTGGGTCCAAACACCGAGATCGAGAGCACTTGATCCAGAGAACACAGCGATGATTTCGGCGGCCAGTCCGACAGGGCGCTCACTCAAGCGGGTAGACCGTCGAGACGCGGGCGTTCTCCTTGATCTTCAGCCCCGCCCCGCCCACCGACAGCGGCACGCGGTGGAGGTCGGCGGTGGTCACCGTCGGGTGGGAGGTGCCACGCTCCAGCAGTCCCCGCCCGGGTTCCAGTCGCACGGGGGTGTCGCCCGAGAGGGACTCGTTGAACTCCAGGAGGTAGGTGCCGGCGGTGAGATTCCACCACGAGTAGTCGTCCTCCGGGTGGCGCTTCGCGGTGCGGCGGGCGGTCAGGCCCGCACTGGAGAGTTCGCCGCCGCCGAAGTCCACGCGCCCGGGGCGGACGACCTCGAGCACGCGGTCGACGGTCAGGTCGACGCCGCGCTCGCCGACCTGGGTGTCTTCGTGGACGGCACCGTCGAGTCGCTCGAACAGCTCCGAGGGTGTCATGTCCGGCCCGTCGCCCGCGCCGCTGATAAATCCTCACCGGACCCACACCCGCTCGCCGACGGGGTCCGCTGCGTCGAGGCGACCGGTGAACAGGTCGTACACCGCCTCGGTGACGCGGACGGTGACGGTCCCGTCGCCCGGCGCGCCCTCGCCCGCCGCGGGCGTGACCCGGACCGCGTACCGGTGCTCGTGCTCGTCGAACTGCACCGACTCGACGGTGCCCGCCCACCACCGTCCGGTGTCGGTCGTCGGCGGCTTCGCGCGGAGACGGTCGTTCACGTCCGCGGGTGAAGCGCGAACGGCATCAATCGACCGCTCCGGCCGAGCGCCTGGGTCGGCGGCGCGACCGCTCTCGGTGGTCGGAACTCGCGAGTATAATTCTCGTGACCGTTGCCGGTTACTATAAAGAAGTGGACAGTTCGGTGCCGGGAGAGCGACGCCGTGTCGCTCTACTGGCTGGCGAGGCGCTTCTCGTCCTCGGCCGTGAAGTCGGAGACGAGCGTCGCGTCCAGCGAGCCGTCGTCGACGAGACCGGTGGCGAAGACGGTGATCGTCTGGCCCTCGGGCAGGGTGACGTCCGACAGCGAGAGGACGGCGTCGTCGGAGCCGGCGGGCATCACGTCGATGTCGTAGGTAGCTGCGTCGACACCGATGTAGTCGCTGGCCTCACCGAATTCCACGTTGCGGAACAGGGTGGGACCGTCGACGACGCGGACGTCCACGGCGGGCGCGTCGGGGCTGGTGTGGACCAGACGGACCTGCGTGCGGTCCTCGACGGACCGGTTCTCGTCCTCGAGGACGAGCGGGCGAATGGAGGCGAGTTCGTCGATCGCCAGGACGGTGTAGTCGGTGTCGCGCTCCAGGTCGAGAGAGGCGCTGATGACCGCGTCGCCGGACTCCGTCCGGCTGCCAGTGGACCCACTGTCCACGCTGTCGCCGCCCGCGGCGGGCACGACGTCGATCTCGTAGGAGCCAGCGTCGATCGCAAGGTAGTCGCTGATCTCGCCGAAGGAGACGTTCTCGAGTACGGAGTCGCCGTCGACGAGGACGTTCACGGCGGGTGCGTCGGGGCTGAAGTGACCGATTCGGATCTGAGTGTTCATTGTTGCGTATCAATATAGG
>CAYODS010000242.1:0-2040 GCA_964402765.1 uncultured Halobacteriales archaeon | reverse complement strand
AGGCGGCGGTCGCGGCGGGCGGGACTGAAAGGGGCCGTCCCGCTGCGGGCGCGTCGTGACGCAAGCACCGCAGGAGGGAGCACCGCGACCGACGAGGAGCGCAGCGAGTGAGGCAACCGCAGCGGGGCGGGGGCTTTCCGGGCCTCATCATCAGTGGCGACAGCGACTGAGAGCAGCGGGGCGGGGGCGTTCCGGGGCCGCCCGTCAGACGCTCCGCCAACGCCATCGTCTGAGAGCAGGACAGAGCCACGTCGAGAGGTCAACACACCACCACCGACACCGCCCGCTACGTCTCGTCGTCGGGGAAGGGCACGTCGAGTTCGTGGCCGTCGTCGGGGACGAACACCTCACAGTCGGCGCCGCGCTCGTCGAGTTCCTCGCGGGCCTGGCGGACGTGGCCGGCGGTGTCGCCGGCGTACCGCGAGGAGACGTGGACCAGGGCGAGTCGCCGGACGCCGGCCCGGGCGGCGAGGCGGGCGGCCTCGCGGGCGGTGGAGTGGGCGGTCTTGCCGGCCCGGCCGGCGCGGTCGTCGGCGAAGGTGGCGTCGTGGATCAGCAGGTCGGCGTCGTCTGCCGCGGCGCGGACGGCGGCGACCGGGCGGGTGTCGCCGGTGTACACCACGCGCCGCCCGGGGCGGGGTGGGCCGACGACCTCCTCGGGGTTGACGGTGCGGCCGTCGTGTTCGACCGGTTCGCCGCGGTGGAGTTTGGAGTACTTCGGGCCGGGCGGGATGCCCAGCTCGTGTTCGGCGTGCTCGCGGTCGAAGCGGCCCTTGCGGTCGTCCTCGACCAGCGCGTAGCCCACCGCGCGGGCGTCGTGGTCGACCTCGACGGCACGCACCTGGTAGTCCTCGCTGGAGAGGGCGATGTCACCGGGAGCGACCTCGTGGACGCGGACGGGAAACGAGGGGGCGGTGCCGGCGGCGCTCGCCAGCGACTCGACGGTGGAGCGGGTGCCGTGGGGAGCGTGGACGGCAAGCGGCGCCGAGCGCTCGTTGAAATCCAGCGTCTGCAACAGGCCCGGCAGTCCGAGGACGTGGTCGCCGTGGCAGTGGGTGAGAAAGACGTGATCCAGCGAGAAGCCGGTGCCGAACCGCATCATCTGTCGCTGGGTGCCCTCGCCGCAGTCGAACAGCAACTCGTCGCCCTCGCGGTTGCAGTAGACCGCGGGGACGTTTCGCTGCACGGTCGGCACGGCGCCGCCGGTCCCCAGGAACGTCACTCGCAGCGTCACACCTCTCCTGTGGTCCCGCGGGGCAAAGCCGTGTCGGATGGCGCGGGCTCAGGCGAGGCGGGCGAGCAGGACGACACCGGTCGGCGGCTCCCCGGACGGCGGGCCCTGCGCGACCAGCACGATGAGGCCGCCGACGACGGCCATCAGGATGACCGTGACGACGGCGTGGATGAAGGTGACGTAGGCGGCGGTGCGACGCTCCAGGTCGTACACGCGCTCGACGGCGGCGAAGTCACAGACGAGGGCGGCGACGGCGACCAGCAGCGGGAAGGCGCCGATGCCGACGCCGACCATCGAGACCAGGGCGGGGACGGGGCCGACAAGGAGGGCGTCGGCGACGGCCACGTCACCGAGGACGTTGCGGGCGGCGACGTGGGCGGTGATCGCGAGGAAGGCGGCGAACAGCAGGAAGGTGCCGACGACGGCGACGACGGTGCTGGGGGCGACCTGCAGCGCCGTGGTGGGCGAGGTGTGCGCGGTCACGACGGCCGACCCCGGCGGCGTCACCCCTCCAGCAGGCCGAGTTCGTTCAGCCGGGTGACGATCTCCTCGACGGCCTCCTCGGCGTCCTCCGGGCGCTTGCCGCCGGTGATGACGAGTTTGCCGGAGCCAAACAGCAGCGCGACCACCTCGGGGTCGTCAAGCCGGTAGACCAGGCCGGGGAACTGCTCGGGTTCGTACTCGATGTTCTCAAGGCCCAGGCCGATGGCGATGGCGTTGAGGTTGAGGTTGCGCCCGAGGTCCGCGCTGGTGACGATGTTCTGGACGACGATCTCCGGGTCGTCCTCGACCTCGATGTTGAGGTC
>CAYODS010000241.1:0-2076 GCA_964402765.1 uncultured Halobacteriales archaeon | reverse complement strand
GCGGTTCCGGCGGTTCCGGTTAAATGGTTTGGGACGGTCTCGCTCGCTCGGGCGCAGAGAAGACTGAGCGAAAAGTACTTAATGTGTGAAGATAAACTACTGTTTGAGGACGGTGCCCCCCAGGGGCACTTCCTTGTTCCTACCCGTCGACCTGTTCGAACAGCTCCGTGGCCGTGAGTAGCTCGATACCTCGGGACGAGTTCAGTTCGATCAGGGTCTCGGGAACGTCGATACCGCAGTCTCCGAGTTTTTCCAGAACATCAGCAGCGTAACGAGAGTGCTTGCATCTCCAGCGAAACCGGTACACGCATGGGGCGAACCAACGAACGGGGGTCTATGCGACACCGCGAAGTCGAGACGGACGCGGAGTACCTCGCCCGGATGGAGACGGGCGCCGACTGGCGCGCGGAGATCGAGACGCTGGCAGACGAACGGGAGGTGGACGCGGGCTGGTTCGCCGCGATGGGCGCCGTCCGGGCGGCGGAGGTGTGGTTCTACGACCAACGCGAGAAGGAGTACCGCGCCGTCGAGTTCGACGAGCCGTTGGAGGTGGCGGCGTGTGTCGGCAACGTCTCGCTGCTGGACGGCGAGCGGTTCGCCCACACCCACGCCGTCCTCTCGCGGGAGAACGGCCAGGCGCTGGCGGGCCACCTCGACAGCGCCCGGGTGTTCGCCGGCGAGGTGTACCTCCGGTCGTTCGCGGAGCCGCTGGAGCGGTCCCACCACGAGCAGACGGACCTGGACCTCTGGCTGAACGACTGACGCCGGTCACTCCACGGCGAACGGGCTGTCCGTCGCCGTCCACGCCCAGCCGGGCAGCCGGGTCTGGAAGCCGGCCGCGAGTGCGGCGTCTAAGTCGTCGGCGCCGGCGGGACCGTCCCCGTCGTCGCTGAGCGCGTCGGCGACGTGGAACGTCGCCTCCGCCAGCGTCGCCAGCGGCTGGCCGCCGGCGACGGTGGCCGCCAACAGTCGACCGAGCTGTTCGTCGACGACGAACCCCGGGTAGTCGTCGACCACGTCCAGGTCCCGCAACAGGCCGACGAGCGCGGCGACGTTGACCGCGCGGTCGCCGTCGGCGAAGACGGCGTCCACCTCGGCGCGGTACGCCGACTCGTCGACCGGGTCGACGGTCGTGTCGAACGCCGTCTCCAGCCGCGCCCGCGTCTCGTTGATCGTCGCCACCACCGTCGGGGCACGCTCGCGGAGCCGGTCTCGCTCGGCCGCGACGCGCTCGGGCGTGAGTCGCACTCCTGTCACCACGGCCGCGGGCGGTTTGGCGTTTGCGAAGGCTTTTGTAACCGCGGGAGTCAAGAGGGTGGTAAGCGGGTTCTCGTCGCCTATCGCGCGACCGACCGTCGAACCCGACGCCGGGGGGCCCCGGGTCGGACGGCCGCCGGGGCCCGACGTCGGGTTCGACTCCGCAAAACCACCATGTCACGGGTCAGATCCACGCTACGCCCGTTCTCGCAGCCATGAGCCAAGTCGAACGCCAACTCGAAGAGACGAAGGCACAGATCGAGGCCGAGATCCCCGACGACATCTCCGTCACCGACGTGACCTACGAGGGACCGGAGCTGGTCGTCTACACCAGACACCCCAAGCAGTTCGCCCGCAAGGGTGATCTCGTCCGGGACCTCGCGTCCAAGCTCCGCAAGCGGATCACCGTCCGGCCACACCCGGACGTGTTGTCGCTTCCGCGGGAGGCTGAAGACGACATCCGGGAGATCATCCCCGACGAGGCGGGTGTCACGGACCTGGACTTCCACCAGGACACCGGCGAGGTGGTGATCGAGGCCGAGAAGCCCGGGCTCGTGATCGGCCGCCACGGCTCCACCCTCCGTGAGATCACGAAGGAGGTGGGCTGGACCCCCGAGGTGGTCCGGACGCCGCCCATCGAGTCGTCGACGGTGTCGAACGTCCGGAACTTCCTGAAACACGAGCGGGAGGAGCGCCGGGACGTACTGGAGAAGGTCGGCCGCCAGATCCACCGCGAGGAGATGGCCGACGAGCAGTGGGTCCGGATCACCACGCTGGGTTGCTGCCGCGAGGTCGGGCGCGCCGCGTTCGTCCTCTCGA
>CAYODS010000240.1:0-2173 GCA_964402765.1 uncultured Halobacteriales archaeon | reverse complement strand
ACGTCGAGGACCGCGCCCCGCCGTCGTCGGCGCGGTAGACCTCGATCTCGCCCCCGGTCGTGTCGCCGGTGTCCCCAGGGGACTCGCGACCGTCGAACCGGCGGTAGAGCACGGGGTCGGGCGGACCGCCGGCGGCGAGGCGGCGGGCGGGCGGGAGCAGCGAGCCGTTGTCGGGGCCGACGAGGAGGTGCTCGCCCGCCCGGACGACGACGGCGGCGCGGTCGGTGCCCACGCCGGGGTCGACGACGGCGAGGTGGGTGGCCGGCGGGAACCACGCCAGCGTCTCGCGGAGCCAGAAGGCGGCCGCCCGGACGTCCTGCCGCGGGAGGTCGTGGGTCACGTCCACGAGGCGGGCGTCACTGTGGCGGGCGAGGACGCCACGCATCGCCGCGGGGTACGGCGAGCCGAAGTCACTCGCGAGGGTTATCATCCGTCGTCAGGGGCGTCGCCGGCGCCGTCCGTGGCGGGCGTGCCGGGGACGTTCGTGGCGTCGGCGGCGTCGTCGCGGTCGACGCGGCGGATCCGCTGGACACCGTCGACCTCGTCCACGACGGCGGCGACGGGGTCGGGGACCAGCGGTCGCCACTCCTCACCGTCGAGCATCGCCCGGCGGATACGGGTGCCCTCGTAGCGCTCGCGGTCGAACGTGGGGAAGGAGCCGACGGGCACCCCCGCCTCGCGGAACAGCCGGACGACGAGGGGGTTGTGCGAGTAGACGACGGAGAAGTCGGGACACAGCGAGCGAACGTGACTCACCCAGAGGGCGTTGCGCTCGAGGTCGCGCAGCGGGACGGGGTGGACGGGCGTGTCCACGTCGGCGGCCTCGACGGCCCGGAGCACCATCTCGACGCGCTCGCCGCCGGTGAAGGGGTCGTCGACGGAGTGCGAGCGACCGGCGCTGCCGACGGCGACGAGAAGTTCGTCCACCTCGCCGGCGACGGTCTCGACGACACGGCGGTGCCCCTCGTGGAAGGGCTGAAACCGACCGACGAAGAGGCCACGATCGCGCTCGACTGCCATGCCCGGTCGTCGGCGGCTCCACGCATAAGCGTTCGGAACCCGCCATGCACGGCGCTCGCTCCCTGTCACGCCGTCTCACACCGCCCGTTTAAGTAGGGTCACGCGGATCCCGGTCCAGCGATCGACCGTCTCAGGGCCGCTACGGCGGACACACGGTCGGACGCGTGGAGTGGGGGTGGGGAGAAGATATATCAGACCGAGACGCGTTCGTCCGGTAGCGATACGGTGACATGAGCAACGACAGTACGGACGAGACTGCCGCTTCCCCCGACGAGGACACGCTCGAGGAGCGGGACCCCTTCGAGGGGTTCGACGAGAGCTTCGGCGACGACGTCGACGGGGGGAACGAGTCGGGGACCGACCCCGACCTCGGCAGCAGCGTCGAGGCCGACGCGGAGATAGACGAAGAGGCGGCCGAGGACGACCTCCTCGGTGGGCTGCAGATCGACACCACCGCGGAGATCGAGGTTCCCGACCGCCTGGTCGATCAGGTGATCGGCCAGGACGAGGCCCGCGACATCGTGAAGAAGGCGGCAAAGCAGCGCCGTCACGTCATGATGATCGGCTCGCCCGGCACGGGCAAGTCGATGCTGGCGAAGGCGATGTCCGAACTGCTCCCCAAGGAGGACCTGCAGGACGTCCTCGTGTACCACAACCCCGACGACGGCAACGCACCGAAGGTGCGGACGGTGCCCTCGGGGAAGGGCGAGCAGATCATCGAGGCCCACAAGGAGGAGGCCCGCAAGCGCAACCAGATGCGGTCGCTTCTGATGTGGATCATCATCGTGATCGTGCTGGGGTACACCCTGCTTGCGCCCGGCGCGAACATCCTGCTTGGCATCCTCGCGGCCGGGGTCATCTACCTCGCCTTTAAGTACTCCTCGCGGGGGTCGGACGCGATGATCCCCAACCTCATCGTGAACACGGCGGACCAGACCTCCGCGCCCTTCGAGGACGCCACCGGCGCCCACGCCGGTGCGCTGCTGGGTGACGTCCGCCACGACCCCTTCCAGTCCGGGGGCATGGAGACGCCCTCCCACGACCGCGTCGAGCCCGGCGCGATCCACAAGTCCAACAAGGGCGTGCTGTACGTCGACGAGATCAACACCCTGGACATCCGCTCCCAGCAGAAGCTGATGACGGCGATCCAGGA
>CAYODS010000239.1:0-2198 GCA_964402765.1 uncultured Halobacteriales archaeon | reverse complement strand
CCGACGCCGACATCGAACTCCGGGTCGACGGCGAGGTCCGGCAGTCGTCCTCGCGGGACCAGTTCATCTTCAGCGTGCCGGAGTTGATCGAGGAAGTCACCACCTACCTTACCCTGGAGCCCGGCGACGTGATCTCCACCGGCACCCCGAGCGGAGTGGGCCCGCTGTCGGACGGCGATACCGTCGCGGTCGAACTCGAAGGCGCCGGGACGCTCGAACACGACGTGCGGATCCCGTAGCGGCAGCCGTCGGTTCGTCTCCTGCCGGTGCCCGCCTGGAGCCTGCGCAGGACCGGACCGGGACCAGACGGTCCGGGGCCGTCGCTTCCGGCGGGTCACGCACGACGACGCGGTGCCGCCCGCGCCGGTCCACCCGTGACGGCTCGATCCCGCGGGCGGGGGTCGTTTCAACACCCGCGTTATTTCGGGTTACACGTTTGTCAGTTCGGTCCCGAGATATCGTGTATGGATGCCGGGAGCAGGTCCGCACCCGCTGGCACGGTCGCCGCTGTCGTGAGCACGCTCGTCGTACCGCCTGCGACGGTCCTCGCCCGCCCCTCCCGGGGAGCGGTTACCCCTGTTCGCCGTCGCTGTTGTGAGTCGCACCACGGGGTATCCGGCGACGGTACGTAGCGACCGACGCCCGCGACGAAACCATGCCACACCCTGCCAACGGAACCCAGATTATGCACGACCGACCGACGCTGGTTGACGATCGCCAACCGACGGAATCGACGTCCGACCCCACGAAGTGTGAGTTTTGTGACCAACGCGTCGCCACGAGCGAGACCGTACCAGTCTCGCTCGGCGACGGACGCGAACGGGAGGTCTGCGAGTTCTGTGTTGCAGCACTATTCGACGTCGACGACCGACACGCGACGGGCGTCCCCACCGACGCCGACGACTGTGATCAGTCTAGTGGGCGCGCCGCCGACGTTTCGTGGTCCGCGCCCCGGGCGCCCCGCGGGGGCGTTCTGGGTGCGCTCGTTCGGTCGCAGTTTGCGTTTCTGTCGCTCCTCTGGGCGGTCCACAGGACGAACGTCCGTCTCGTGGAGCGCGTCCTCGACGAGGTCAACATCCAGACGCTTGTAGTCCTCTGGTTGTCACTCTCGACGGTCGCGCTCGTCGCACTCGTCGCACTATGACGCCCGAGTAACGGAGTCGACGAACCTCAAACGGGTAGTGATATCGTGTTCTTTCGGGTCCCGGCATCCGGTACCGGTTGCGAGGAACACGCCGGGGGTAGCTCACTCGCACCTCGTATGTGAGACGGATCTGACGAAGGTATGACCGAGCGGCACCCTCTGCGCTGCGGGCCGGTCAGCCGATCACTCGGTCCTGCAACGAGTCGAGGTGCTTCACGTTGTACACGAGTTTGACCTCATCGCTTGCGGGCCGACTCACGCAGGTGAGCCGGATCCCCTGGTCGGCGACCTCTTCGTCGCTGAGTATCTGTTGCATATCCATCTCGACTGCGCCGTCGTGGACGATCCCCGCACAGTTCGCGCAGGCACCCGCCCGGCACGAGAACGGCCACTCGTGCCCGCGAGCCTCGGCCGCTTCGAGGATGTACTCCGCCTCGTTCGCCTCAAAGGAGCCGTACTCCGGCGGTTCGAGGTCGGCGGCCGCGGCCTTCTCGAACAGGTCCTCGTCGTCCACCGTCCAGTCCCGATCGACGACCGCCTCGTAGTCGAGATATTCGATTTCCGGCATCGTACCATGGTTGGGCGACATCCGGGGTGAGGACGTGCCACGATATTGGGGGCGTATATGAACGCCACGGGCGACTGCGTCAGACGGCTCACGATACTGGCGCCCGGCCACGACCCCCCGGGCACCGTCGACGGTGGTGTCCCCTGTCGACGGGTCCACGTTTAGGTGACTGTCACTCCAACTCCGGTCCACTATATCATATCGTAACAGTAGATCTGACGAGGGAGAGGACGCGAAACGGGCGTTACCGACTAATACGGGTACTGACTCGCGGATGGCCTTCAAGCAAGCCACCCTGATCGGCCGGAGCGAGGAGCGGTTCGACGACACCACCGACGACGCAACCGACGACGGACCGGCTTCCCGGGTCGGGGTCACTCCGGCCCGTCCGGAGACTCCTCCCACGCGAGGTGGTTGACACTCCCGCGTGCCCCGACCGATGCGGGGGTCCGGAGCCCCGCCCGAACGAACTCGATCCCCCGCCCC
>CAYODS010000238.1:0-2216 GCA_964402765.1 uncultured Halobacteriales archaeon | reverse complement strand
GTACCCCCACGAGTTCTCCGGCGGGATGCAACAGCGGGCGGTCATCGCCCTGGCGCTCGCCTGCGACCCCGACCTGCTCATCTGTGACGAGCCCACCACCGCGCTGGACGTGACCATCCAGGCGCAGATCCTCGACCTGCTGGACGACCTCCAGCGTGAGTCCGACCTCGGTGTGCTGTTCATCACCCACGACATGGGTGTCATCGAGGAGACCGCCGACCGCGTCAACGTGATGTACGCCGGCCAGATCGTCGAGCGCGCTCCCGTCGGGGCGCTGTTCGACTCGCCGGCACACCCGTACACCCGTGGCCTGCTGGCGAGTCTCCCCGGGCGGGCGGTCGGTGACCGCCTGCCGACGATCGAGGGCGAGGTGCCGACGCCGACCGAGCCGCCCACCGCCTGCCGGTTCGCGCCCCGGTGTCCCCACGCCACCGCCGAGTGCGAGACGCCGCCCCCGACGGTCGCGGTCGGCCCGGACCACGAGGTGGACTGTGTCCTCTACCACGGCGGCGCCCGCACCGCCTTCGACCCCGACGCCGGCTTCGAGGGCGTGGGCGACCCGCCCGACGCCGTGTCCCCCACCGACGGCGGCGACGCCGACGCCCGCCCGGAGCCCTCCACCGGGGGTGACCGGCGGTGAGTCGCTCCGGCGGCGACCCCTCCGGCGGCCGGCGGGACGCTCCCGCCACGACCCGCGCCGACGGACGGATCTACGTCGCTCTCAGGGACGTGAGAAAGCACTTCAGCGACGGCGCGCTCTCGCGCCGGCCGCCGGTGCGGGCGGTCGACGGCGTCACCCTCGACATCGAGCGCGGCGAGACCCTGGGGCTCGTCGGCGAGTCCGGCTGCGGGAAGACCACGCTCGGCCGGACCGTCGTCGGCCTCGATCGGCCCACGTCGGGGCGGGTGCTCGTCGACGGCGAGGACGTGACCACCGAGGCGGGCGCCCGGGCGGTCGACTGGGGACGCACCGCCCAGATCGTGTTCCAGGACCCAGACGAGAGCCTGAACGACCGGCTCACCGTCGGCCGGATCGTCCGCGAGCCCCTTGACGCCCACGACTGGCGCGACGACGCCGCCCGCCGCGAGCGCGTCCTCGAACTGCTCGATTTGGTGGGCCTGCAGCCCGAACACTACTACCGCTACCCCCACCAGTTCTCCGGCGGCCAGCGCCAGCGGATCGGTATCGCCCGCGCGCTGGCGCTCGAGCCTGACTTTCTCGTTCTCGACGAGCCGGTGAGCGCACTCGACGCCAGCGTCCAGGCTCGCGTGGTCAACCTGCTGGAGGAGCTGCAGGACGACCTCGGTCTGACGTACCTGTTCATCGCCCACGACCTCGCCGTCGTCCGCCACATCGCCGACCGGGTCGCGGTGATGTACCTCGGCGAGGTCGTGGAGGTCGGCCCGACCGAGCGGGTGTTCGAGGACCCCCTGCACCCGTACACCCACGCCCTGCTGTCGGCGATCCCCGGGTCGGCGGGGCCGGACGCCCCCCGGATCACCCTGCGGGGCACGCCGCCGAGTCCCCGACACCCGCCGGAGGGCTGTTCGTTCGCCACCCGGTGTCCCGCCCGGGTGCGTCCCGACCTGGACCTGACCGACGAGCAGTGGCGGGCGGTCGAGGAGTTCCGCGCGCTGGTCCGCGAGCGCGCCGTCGGCTCGACGGGGCTTGGCACGCGACTGCGGCGCCGCCTGGGACTCGCGGGCGAGGACCTCGGGGCGACGGCGGCGGAGGTGTTCGACGGGGTCGACCTCCCCGCCGAGGCCCGTCGCCACGTCGACGCGGCGGTGTCGGCGGCCGATGACGGGCGGGACGCGGCCGCGCTGGCGGCACTGGAGCCGTTCACTGGCGTCTGCGAGGCGGAGGCAATCGACCTGGTCTCGCGGTCCGACGACCCCGAGCGGGCGGCCGCCTGTGTCCGCGCCGACCAGGCACTGGACTACGAGGACACGGCGTCGGTGCTGTACCGCCGCGAGGACCGCCCCGACTGACCCGACTCCCCAGCGCTCGGGACCGCTCTGATCTCTCAATGACATCCTCCCCGCCGTGAACGGCGGGGTTTCCTCCGTGGGAGTCTCGGCTATGCCGATTCCCCGGAGGCAACATTCCCGTCAGGGTGAACGGTACTCGGGTCTGTGCGCTGTTCTTTGGGACTTTCACGAGAGCGTGGTGACTCCGACCAGTTGTGGTCGTCCCACTCGAACCGCACGGGCCG
>CAYODS010000237.1:1739-2218 GCA_964402765.1 uncultured Halobacteriales archaeon | reverse complement strand
TTCTCGGCGGCGTACTCGATGGTGTCGACGACTACGTCCAGGGAGGCCTCCGGCGGGACGACCCACTCCTTCTGTGCGATGAACTCCTTGAACATGTCGTTCTGCAGGGTGCCACGCACCTTCGAGCGGTCCAGCCCCTGCTGGTCGGCCAGCGCGAGGTACATCGCGTAGATCACCGGCGCGGAGGGGTTGATAGTGAACGAGGTCGAGACCTCCCCGAGGTCGATACCGTCGAAGATGATCTCCATGTCCCGCAGGGTGTCGACGGCGACGCCCTCCTTGCCCACTTCGCCGTCGCTCATGGGGTCGTCCGAGTCTAGGCCCATCAGGGTGGGCATGTCGAAGGCGGTCGAGAGCCCGGTCTGTCCCTGGTCGATGAGATACTGAAAACGCTCGTTGGTCTCCTCGGGGGTGCCGAAGCCGGCGAACTGCCGCATCGTCCACACCCGACCGCGGTACATCGTCGGGTAGACGCCGCG
>CAYODS010000237.1:0-1729 GCA_964402765.1 uncultured Halobacteriales archaeon | reverse complement strand
CCCGATGTCCTCGCGGTAGTCGATCTCGCGCTCGGCGAGGTCCTCCGGCGTGTAGAGGCGCTCGACCTCCTGGTTCGAGATCGTGGCGAACCGCTCCTGTCGCTCACCGGCGCGGTCGAGCCAGGGCTCTAACCGCTCTGCCTCCCACTCCTCGCGGGCCGCCCTGATCTCGTCGAGTTCCTCGTCGTCGTACATACCTCTCCGTGCGGGTGGCCGTGGGAATAAGCGTTCTGACACGCACACTCTGGGCGCCGGCGGCCTCGCCGGCGAGCACTTTAGTCGTCGCCGCCCGACGCCGACGCATGGACGACGCGGTCCACGAGCGCCGGGCCCGGGACTGCCAGCGCCGGATCGCCGACGGTGACGCCGACGCAGTCGTGCTGTTCCCGGGGTCGAACCTCACCTACCTCACCGGGGTCGACGAGGAGCCGGGCGAGCGCCACCTGCTACTCTTTCTCACCGCCGACGAGGCCACGCTGCTGGTGCCGGAACTGTACGCCGATCAACTGCGGGCCGAGACCCACCTCGAGGACCTGCGGGTCTGGCGCGACGACGAGGACCCCCGCGAGGCGGTGCGCGAGGTTGTGGCCGACCTGGGTCTGCGTGCCGCAGAACGGGTCCTCGTCGACGAGCGGATGTGGGCGCGGTTCACCCGCGACCTGCGGGCGGCGATGCCCGACGCCGCGCTGGACCTGGCGAGCGAGGTGCTCGGGGACCTGCGCGTGCGCAAGGACGACGCCGAACTCGACCGCCTGCGCCGGGTCGCGAGCGTGACCGACGCCGTCAGCGAGGCCGTTCGCCGGACGGCCCCCACGGGCGACACCGAGCGCAACCTCGCCCGCGACATCGAGCGCCGGCTCCGCGAGCGGGGCTGTGCGGAGCCCTCCTTCGAGACCATCGTCGGGTCGGGCCCGAACGGCGCCCACCCCCACCACACCCACGGCGACCGCACCATCGAGCGTGGCGACCCCGTCGTGCTCGACTTCGGCGGCCGCATGGACGGCTACCCGAGCGACCAGACCCGCACCCACGTCTGGGGCGACCCACCCGAGGAGTTCGAGGCGGTGCACCGCGTCGTCCGCGAGGCCCAGCAGGCCGCCGTCGAGGCGGTCGACCCCGGCGTCCCCGCCCACGAGGTGGACCGCGCCGCCCGCGAGGTCATCGACGACGCCGGCTACGGCGACCGCTTTCTCCACCGCACCGGTCACGGTGTCGGCCTGGACGTCCACGAGCCACCGTACATCACGAGCGAGAACGACCGCCCCCTGAAGCCGGGGATGGTGTTCTCGGTCGAACCCGGGGTGTACCTGGCGGACCGGTTCGGCGTGCGGATCGAAGACCTCGTGGTGGTGACCGAGGACGGCCACGAACGGCTGAACGACTCCCCACGCGACTGGCGGGTCTGAGGAGTGGGTGTTCTCGATTCAGGAGAGTTGGTCTACGAACCCCTCGGGGTGCTCTCGATCTCGGTGGGGGGATCTCCGAAGCCCTCGGCGTGCTCTCTGGATCGGTCGGTGTCGATCTCGGTGCGTAGACTCACGAAGCCCTCGGCGTGGTCGGCCGCTCTGCGTCCTTGCGCTCCTCGCTCCCTGCGGTCGCTGCGGTGCTTACGTCCTCAGAGACGGGTCGACCGCGCCTCGCCCTTCGAGTCCACCAGGCCGCCACAGCGAGTGCTCCCCACACCTCCCCGCCCGGTCGCGAGGGTCGCTCGGTCGGTTCGCTGGTCGGC
>CAYODS010000236.1:0-2242 GCA_964402765.1 uncultured Halobacteriales archaeon | reverse complement strand
ACGTCGACCTGGGGTTGCCCGCCGAGGCGGTCGAGGAGCGCGTCTCGCCGGGCGACCTCGTGACGATGGAGCAGTCGACCGAACTCGTCGGCGAGCACGTCACCGGGAAGGCACTCGACGACCGCGTCTGCCTGTTCGCGATGCTGTCGGCCGCCCGTCGCCTGGAGGACCCGCCCGTGACCGTGCAGTTCGCCGCCACCGTCCAGGAGGAGGTCGGCCTGCGCGGGGCCCGGGCGCTGGGCGTCGATCTGGACCCCGACCTCGCGGTGGCGCTGGACGTGACCGTCGCGAACGACGTGCCCGGCTTCGAGCCCGGCGATCACGTCACCGAACTGGGCGACGGCGCGGCGATCAAGCTGAAGGACTCCTCTGTGATCACGAACCCGAAGGTCACACGCAGGTTGCGCTCGGTCGCCGAGGACCGCTCGATCGACCACCAGACGGAGGTGCTGCCGGCGGGCGGCACCGACACCGCCGCCTTCCAGACCGCCTTCGGCGCCAAGCCCGTCGGCGCGGTCTCGATCCCGACGCGGTACCTCCACACCGTCACCGAGAGCGCCCACCACCGGGACGTGGCCGCGGCGATCGACCTGCTGACCGGCTTCCTGGAGACCGAGACCGGCGACAACGACTACCGCCTGTAGGATGGTCGACCCGACCGCCGACCCGATCGAACTCGTCCCCTCCCGGCACGAGGCGTGGCGCCGGGCGTTCGAGACCGAGCGCGAGCGGGTCGGCGACGCCCTGGCCGAGCGGGGACTCGCCGGGACGGTCGAGCGGATCGATCACGTCGGGTCGACGGCGGTGCCCGGTCTGCCGGCGAAGGACGTGGTCGACCTCGACGTCGTGGTCGCGGACGACGTCGTCGCGGCGGTCGCGGAGGCGATCGCCGCCGCGCTCGGGGGCGACCGGTACCGCAACGCGCCGGAGTGGCACCCGGTGTTCCGCCGCGCGGCCGGCCAGCGGTTCAACGACCACGTGTTCGCCCGCTCGGGGGAGGGGTGGCGGGTGAGCGTCGCCACCCGCGAGGCGCTGCGGGCCGACGCCGACCTGCGACGGGCCTACGCCGAGCGCAAGCGCGAACTGGCGAGCGAGACCGACGACCTCACCGAGTACTCGCGGGGGAAGACCGACCTGGTCCGGCGGGCGGTCGCCGCCGTGCGCTCGCCGGGCGGGCCGAGCGTCGAGTTCAGGGTGCCACCCCCCGAGCGGGTCGGGCCGGAGGGGTGAGTGCGTAACGTACTGGTCGAAGCGCGCGTGACCGTCCCGTATGGACGAGCTCTCGCGACGACGGGTCCTTCGTGGGGCCGGTGTGGCGACGCTGGCTGGGGCCGGGGTGGTGTCGGGAGTCCGCGCACAGGAGAAGCCCGACTTCGGCGGCCACCTGGACGACGCAAACGTCGTCTCGGTCGAGGACCGGCGCGGCGAATCGGCGGTGACGGTGGCGGTCGGCGCCGGCGATCGGGGGCTGGCGTTCGCGCCGACGGGCCTGTGGATCGACCCCGGCACGACCGTTCGTTTCCGGTGGACCGGCGACGGCGGCGGGCACAACGTTCGAGTCGACGAGACACCCGAGGGGAGCGACTGGTCCGGCTCCGGAGAGGTCGTCAGCGACGCGGGATTCACCCACGAGCACACCTTCACCGTCGAGGGCGTGTACGAGTACTACTGCCAGCCACACCAGCAGTTGGGGATGCTCGGGGCGATCGCCGTCGGCGATGAGGTGCCCACCGTCGGCGGGGCGCCGGGTGAGACGACGGAGCCCGGGACCACGACGACCACCGCGAGCGCGACGGAGACGGCGGCGATGGCGGGTGGTGACGGGAGGACGACGACCGAGACGGAGGAGACGCCCGGCTTCGGGGTGTGGGCGGCGCTCGCCGGCGTCGGGGTCGTCGCCTGGCGGCGTCTGCGACGCCGCTGAGCCGGAAGCGAAGCGGTTAGAAGTCGCGGGCCCTACTCGGGGCCATGGATCAGGGCGTCTCCCGTCGGCAGTTCGTGCGGGCGGTCGGTGGCGCCGCTGCGGTCGGGGCGGCGGCCACGCCGGCCTCCGCCCAGCAGGAGGAACCCGACTTCGAGTACATCAGCGGCGAGAACGTCGTCTCGGTCGAGGACCTGCGCGGCGAGTCGGCGGTGACGGTGGAGGTCGGCGCCGGCGGCCAGGGCCTGGCCTTCGCCCCGACCGGCCTGTGGATCGACCCCGGCACGACGGTCACCTTCGAGTGGACCGGCAACGGCGGCG
>CAYODS010000235.1:0-2273 GCA_964402765.1 uncultured Halobacteriales archaeon | reverse complement strand
CCGGCGTACACGGCCACGAGCACCACGCCCGCGGTGCGCTCCGCGACGCCGTCGCCGATGACCGCCATCTCGTCACGGACGCGACGGGCCGTAGAAAAAAGCGTTCGGACGGTCCCACGGATACTTTAGGTGGGGTCGCGTAGCGGGTCGTGATGGTCGTCCGCGAGTGGCTCCGGGAGGGTGTCGACCGTGAGCGGGTCGAACGCGTCGCCAGGGAGGCGGCGCGGCGACTCGCCGCGGGTGACACGGCGGGGCTGATCGCGGGCGACGCCGGCGAGGGTGCCCCGGACGGCGACGTCGACCCCTCGTCGTTCACGGTGGAGCCGTTGGAGGCGGAGAACTGGCTGTCGATGCCGGTCGTCGTCGACCGGGAGTACATGGTGAAGGTGACCTCGCGGCGCAACTCCCTGGTCCACGCGCTGTTCACCGCCGGGCGCAACCTCGGGGCCGTCTCCTCGGGCGTGGAGGGCTTCTTCGAGCACCACGACGACCCCGCGGCGATGGCCCGCCACGAGTTCGCGGCCGCCGAGCGGATCCGCGAGGCCGGCGTCGACGGCCCCCGGCCGCTGGCGGCCTTCGAGATCGACGGCCTGGGGGTGCTCGTCAGCGAGTACCTCCCCGACCCGACGCCGCTGTCCGCGCTGCCGGACGAGCGGGTGCGCGAGTTCGCCCCACGGGCGTTCGACGCCCTGGCGCGGCTGCACCGCGCCGGCCTGGCCCACGGCGACCTGCAGGCCGAGAACCTCCTCGTGTCCGCGGGCGAACTGTACCTCATCGACGCCACCAACGTCCGTGAGGACCCCGACTCGCGGGCCGACGCCCGCGCCTACGACCTGGCGAGTGCGCTCGCGACGTTCGCCCCGCGGGTCGGCGCCCGCGAGACGGTCACGATGGCCCGCGAGCGGTACGACGACGGCGACTTACTCGCAGCCCGGGAGTTTCTCCCGTTCGTCGCGTTGCGGCCCGACCACGACTTCGACGACGCCCGCGTCGCCAGCACGATCGAGGCGGCCGTCGACGCCGACGCCGACACCCGGCCCGAACTGCCGGCCGAGTTGGCCGACGTGGAGACGGTGGCCGACCTCGACGCCGCGGAGAGCGAGTGACCGGAGCGGGCGAACGCTTTTCGCGGTGAAACGGGACGTTGGATCCATGCCGTCCGGCCGCGTGACGACACTCGCGAAACACGGCCCGGCGACGGTGATCGTTCTGACGCTGGGGCTCGGGCTGGTGTACGTCGGCGTGGACGCCGTCACCAGCGGGCCTCCACTCTCCGAGACCGACTACTGGACGGTCGCACTGGGACTGCTGAGCCTGGTCTCGGCGGCGTCTGTCGCCCAGGGTCTGTTCATGATCCTCCGGCCAGCCACGACCGTCGAAGCGGGGATCAGTCCCGTCCAGGCGTGGAGCGAACTGTGGATCGACCTCACGCCGGAGTCACGGACAGCGGCCCGTCTCGTCGGCGCACTCGAGGTCGCAAGCGGACTGTTCGGCGTCGTGATGGTCGTCGTGCTGTCGGAGTCGCTCGGGTGACGCGAGTCGGGCAGTCCGCCGGCCGGACCGCTCGGCGCCGGCGGTCACCCGTAGTCGCTCACGCCGAGGACGGCGTCACAGTCGGGACAGGTCCACACCATCGGGGCGCTGGCCCGCGGCGCACGTTCCAGTCGTTCGGCCCACTCGCTGAGGTCTGACTCGCAGTGCGGACAGATCGCCATGCCCACACTGATCGGACGCCTGTCACTTCAAACTGCACCTGCAGGGGGACCGGCGGGCTTTTTGCCCCGTCGATACCAACCACGACCGATGAGCAAGCAGACCCAGACCTACCGGCACTACATCGACGGCGAGTGGACCGACGGCGCGGGCGAGGCGACCTTCGAGAGCGTCAACCCCGCCACCGGCGACGTGCTGGGGGAGTTCCCGCGTGGTACCGAGGCCGACGTCCGCGAGGCCGTCACCGCCGCGGAGGCGGCCTTCGAGGAGTGGCGAGCGATGTCGTACATCGACCGCGCGGAGGTGCTGTGGGACGTGTTCCACGAACTCCGCGACCGCACCGACGAACTCGGCGAGATCGTCACGAAGGAGTGTGGCAAGGAGATAAGCGAGGGCCGCGCCGACGTGGTCGAGGCCTACCACATGGTCGAGTGGGCCGCCGGCAACGCCCGCCACCCCCACGGCGACGTCGTGCCGAGCGAGATCGCCGCGAAGGACTCCTACATGCGCCGCAAGCCCCGCGGCGTCGTCGGCTGTATCACGCCGTGGAACTTCCCGGT
>CAYODS010000234.1:0-2320 GCA_964402765.1 uncultured Halobacteriales archaeon | reverse complement strand
CGGGCGATCCACACCTCCCGGTAGGAGGGGTGCACGAGCGGGAGCACCGTCGCCCCGAGGTCGGGACACGGGACCGGGTCGAGCACCGCGTCGAGGAAGCCCTCCAGGTCGTGCCCGGCGGCGGCCAGCGCCGACTGCGTGGCGTGCTTGCCCGTCGTCACGAGCACCCGCGGCGCGACGGTCTCGACCTCCGCGAGCAGGTGCTCGCGACACGTCGCTCGCTCCTCGGGCGTTGGCTCCCGGGTGTCGTCACCGTCACAGGGGAGACACTTCACCGCGTTCGTGTAGTAGGCGCCGTCGACGCCCGCCCGTCGCATCGTCTCGCGCACGCGCCGCCCGGAGTGTCGCGAGGTGTAGGCCATGCCGGTGTAGTTGCCCCCGCGCCAGCGGTCGACGTCGGGGTCGCCCGCACCCGGCGCCTCGCCGACGACCATCACCGCGGCGTCCCGCGGGCCGACGCCCCACGCGATCCGCTCACGGCAGTCGACCAGCGCGGGACACCGCTCGCAGTCCGGTTCCAGCACCAGTCGCTCGTCGGGGTCCGGGTAGGGCGGGTCGTCCTCCTCGGCTGTGTCGTCCGCCGGTCCGTCGCCCGGCACGGGTCAGACGGCACCGACGACGCCCGCGACGCCGAGGCCCATCACCGCCAGGCCGATCAAGACGACGACGCCGGCGACCGCGCGGTGCAGCGTCACGCGCCACCCCTCGACCTCGACGTCGCCGGTGCGGTAGAAGGCGATCCCGAGGCGGCTGCTCTTCTTGTCGTGGCGGGCGAGGTCGTGGGCGAAGTACGTCCCGATCCCGCCGACGGCGGCCAGCAGCGCGCCGATGACGATCAGGTCCGCGCTCATACGTGGACGAGAACACCCCACGGACGAAAGCGTGATCCTCACACCAGGCCCGCGACGGCGACGGCGACCCCGCCCAGCAGCATCGCGCTGCCGAGCAGCCAGTACGCCACCACCGTCCCCGGCGCAGGGTGGTCCGCGGTCGTCTCGGCCGGGCGCCCGGCGAACGGCGAGAACGGCAACCGGGCGAGTGCGTTCCCACCCGCGGCGCCCGTCGGCGTCGCAGACCCCGCGAACCGCAACAACAACACGCCGACCACCACCAGCGTCGCGGCGACCGGCACCTGGACCACGCTTCCGGGATTCACGTCGGTTCCCTGATCGGTCCGGGGTGAAAAGTATCTACTGGCAGGTCCAGGGGAATCGTGTCGGGGTGGGGTGTCTGGTCGTTCTTCTGGACCGGGTGCTCCCGATCCCGATGGAGTGGTTCACGAACCCCTCGGCGTGCTCTGAGTGATTGATGCTCTCGATCCTGGGATGAGGACTTCCGAAGCCCTCGGCGCGCTCGACTGCTCTGACTCGCTGCGCTCCTCACTCGCTTCGCTCGTTGCGGTGCTTGCGTCCTCAGAGGCGGGCCGAGCGCGCCTCGCCCTTCGATTCCGCCAGGGACAGCAGGTGTTCCCCACACCTCCCCGCCCGGTCGCGGGGGTCGTTCGGCTCGCTCGCAGTGCTCGCGAGCCTCACAGCAGGCGACCGGGCGCTACCTGTCGCAGGGCGCGCGAGCAACGCGCGAGGGACGAACGAGCGACCGGAGGGAGCGAGTGAGGAGGCTGGGGAGGCGCGAGGCGGCGGCCGCGGCGGGTGGGACTGAAAGGGGCCGCCCCGGTGCGGGAAGCCCGACGACGCAAGCACCGCAACGAGCGAAGCGAGTGAGGAGCGCAGCGAGGCGCGCGACCGCACCGAGGCGGGGGCTTTCTGAGTCCTCTCAGCAGTAGTGACAGCGAGCGAGAGCACCGAGGCGGGGGCTTTCTGAGTCCTCTCAGCAGTAGTAACAGCGAGTGAGAGCGACGAGACGTGTCCGCCGCCAACACCCCCGTCTGGCAACACATCACCACGGTCCAGAGGGTGTGACAGTCGCGTCTGTCGAACCGACCGGGGTTTTTACCGGAGGAGGTTCTCCCGACTCGTATGAGCGACGACAGCGAGGCGACGTCGATGCCGGACGGCGGGCGCCCAGAGCGCTTTGCGCCCGTACCGGACCAGTACGACCCCGACGCCGTCGAGGAGCGTGCCTTCGAGCACTGGGACGCCGTCGACGCCCGACAGCGAGTCCGAAAGCACCGCGCCGACGGCGAACCCTTTTTCTTCGTGGACGGCCCGCCGTACACCTCCGGCGCGGCCCACATGGGGACGACGTGGAACAAGACCCTGAAAGACGCCTACGTCCGGTACCTGCGGATGCAGGGGTACGACGTGGCCGACCGGCCGGGCTACGACATGCACGGCCTGCCGATCGAGACGAAGGTCGAGGA
>CAYODS010000233.1:0-2401 GCA_964402765.1 uncultured Halobacteriales archaeon | reverse complement strand
GCGGGAGTACGACTGTCCCCTGCACCCGGAGTACACCTACCTCTGGCACGACGTCGACGTGGAACGGTTCCTCGCGCTCGCCCGCGCCGTCGACGACGCCACGGTCGAGGACGACCGGCTCGTCCTGCCGGACACCGACGCCGTCCGGAGCGCGCTCGAGCGGCTCCTGGTCGAGCACCACCAGGGCAGCCGGGTCGAGGTCGACACCTGGCGCCCGCTCGTGCAGTCGCTCGGCTTCGCCGTCGAGGCTACCGACGAGGGGCGGGCGGTGGTCGGTGACGGCGGCGCCCGTCCCGCGACCCCCGAGGACGGGCCACGCCTCGACCGGGAGTGGCGCGTCGAGGACCTCCCCGAGCGGGCCCGCGAGGCGGAGAGCGCGGTGCGGGCGGTCAACGCCGTCGCCCCCTTCCGGGTCCGCGAGCGCGCCCCCACCCGGATCGGCAACCGGATGGGCCGCCCGGAGAAGTCCGAACAGCGGGAACTGTCGCCCGCGGTCCACGCCCTGTTCCCCATCGGCGACGCCGGCGGCGACCAGCGCGACGTCGCCGCCGCCGCGGAGTACGCCCCCGACCGTCGCTCCACCCCCGGCCAGGTCGAGGTCGAGGTGGGCCGGCGGGTGTGTCCCGACTGCGGCCGCGAGACCCACGAGAGCCGCTGTGAGTGTGGCACCCACACCGAACCACGCTACGAGTGTCCCGACTGCGGGCAGGTCGTCGACCCCGACGAGGCCGGACGGGTGCGCTGTCCCCGGTGTGACGTGGAAGCGAGCGCCGTCGAGTCACGCGAGCTCGACGTCCACGGCGCCTACCGCGACGCCCTCGACCGGGTCGGAGAGCGCGAGTCCGCCTTCGACGTGCTCAAGGGAGTGAAAGGGCTGACCTCGACGGTCAAGACGCCCGAACCCATCGCGAAGGGCGTGCTGCGGGCGAAACACGGCGTCTCCGCGTTCAAGGACGGAACCGTCCGGTACGACATGACCGACCTGCCCGTCACCGCGGTGCGCCCCGCCGAACTCGACGTCGACCCCGCCCAACTGCGCGAACTGGGCTACGAGACCGACGTCCACGGCGACCCGCTGCGCCACGACGACCAACTGGTCGAACTGAAGGTGCAGGACGTGGTGCTGTCGGACGGCGCCGCCGAACACATGCTGCAGACGGCGGACTTCGTCGACGACCTGCTCACCCAGTTCTACGACCTGGAGCCCTTCTACGAACTGGAGGAACGCGACGACCTGGTCGGCGAACTCGTCTTCGGGATGGCCCCACACACCTCCGCCGCCGTCGTCGCCCGCGTCGTCGGGTTCACCTCGGCGGCGGTCGGCTACGGTCACCCGTACTTCCACGCCTCGAAGCGCCGGAACTGCTTCCACCCGGACACGAAACTGTGGTACAGCGAGGACGGCGAGTGGCACCACGAACGGATCGAGGACTTCGTCGAGGCACGACTGGACGAGGACGACGCGGAGCGGGACGACTTCGGGGCGTTCGTCCGAGAGGTCGAGGAGGAGATAGTCGTCAGGTCGGTCGACGAGGCGGGACGAGTGGAGGCGAAACCGGTGGAAGCCGTCTCGAAACACCCCGCACAGGACCACCTCGTCGAGGTCGAGACCGACGACGATCGAAGCCTGACGGTGACACCGGACCACGAGATGCTCCGGTGGACGGCGGACGGGCATCTCGAACGTGTCGAGGCGATGGACCTCGAAGCCGGGGACGAGATCCCCCTCGACGACCGGGGGCCGCCGGCGGAGTCGTCGACCGTCGAGTCGTCGGTTCCCCTGACCGACGGGGGCGCAGTCGAGACCGACGGCCGGGCCGGGGCGAGCCGGGTGAGCGGCGTCGAGGTCGTGGAATCGACGGTGGAAAACACGTACTGTCTGACCGTCGGCGGCAACAACACCGTCGAGGTGGACGGCGTGTTCGCCGGTCAGTGCGACGGCGACGAGGACTGCGTGATGCTGTTGATGGACGGCCTGCTCAATTTCAGCAAGACGTACCTGCCGGACCAGCGCGGCGGCCAGATGGACGCCCCGCTGGTGATGACCTCCCGCATCGACCCCACCGAGATCGACGACGAGGCCCACAACGTCGACGTGGTCTCGGAGTACCCCCTCGAACTGTACGAGGCCAGCCGCGAGATGGCCCACCCGGAGGAGGTGGACGTGACCATCGCGGAGGACAAGCTGGGCACCGAGGACGCCACCAGCGGGTTCGGCCACACCCACGACACCAGCGACATCGCCGCCGGGCCGGACCTCTCGGCGTACAAGACGCTGGGCGACATGAGCGACAAGATGGACGCCCAGCTCGAACTCGCACGCACCCTGCGGGCGGTCGACGAGACCGACGTCGCCGAGCGGATCATCGAGTACCACTTCCTGCCGGACCTCATCGGGAAC
>CAYODS010000232.1:0-2402 GCA_964402765.1 uncultured Halobacteriales archaeon | reverse complement strand
GTGCTGGAGCGGTGTTCAGACGAGTCCTGTGTCGCGGCATTAGCGAACGTCGTAGATAGAGAGGCAGACGTTGTCCGAGCGCAAGAGTACGCTCAGGACGGCGAGTGGGCCGCGTTCGGTCTTGACGGTGGTGGTGACGGAAACGATATCATCGTCGGGGACTACCTCCTCGCGCCGGCGTCGTTCGACCCGTCCGGGTCGCTCGACGCCGCCGACCGAGCGGCGCTGTTCCGGTACCTGAGCCGCGATCCGGTCGTGGGGGCGCGGTTCACGGTGTGTCTGCCGGACGCCGAGGTGCCGGGCGGGAACGGGAGCGTCAGGGAGGCGGTGACGCCGGCACGGTTCGTCGACTACGTCACGGGCCGGGCCGACGGCGGGAGTGGAGCGTACTCGTGGGGTGATATCGACTCGAACGGGGACGGCGTGGACGACTGTGACGACCGCGACGAGTCGAGCGGGCCCGACGTGCTGTGTGGGGTGACCGAGCACCTGTCGGCCGCGGTCGGGAGGCCGGCGGCGACCGGCGGACGTTTCGAGGTCGTCCGGGCGAGTGACGGGACCGTCGTGGTCGTCAGCACGCCGCCGGGAGACGGTGACGGCGACGGGCAGAGCGAGGTGTGTGTCGCCGTCGGGGACGACGACCCGTGTGGGCCGGGCGTGTGGGCGCGGACGACCCAGCCGCAGTCGGGGTCGGGGACGCTCGTCTACCGGGTGACCGCACAGCCCCCGGAGTGTCCGCGTCCGCTCCCGGCGCTGCTGTACGTGCAGCAGTGCCGGAGTGACGATCAACTCGTGTACACGGGCGGGTGGGTCGTCGACGACGCGACGCTGTACGGGACGTCGACGACGGTGCTGTCGACGGGCGACGCGACGCGGGTCCTCGGGATCGACTTCGGCGACCTGGACGCCGACGGGGACGGGCTGACTGACGCCCTGGAGCGGGCGACGGCCGGGGAGGGGGTCGCGGTGCCGTCGGCGGGGACGCTCGAGCAACTCGCCGAGGCGGAAGTGCTGTCGCCAACGGCGGCCGAGACCGCCGACGCGGTGGTCCGCAAGCGCCCGGGCCGGCGAAAGCGTGATGAGAGTGGACAGGTGACCGGCGACGAGTACGGGTTCGTGACGAACGTGCCGGTCGACACGCCGGTTGTGCACCTGGTGAACGCCGGACGGGCGTCGAGCGAGGTGAAGTTCAAGACGGGAGCAGAACTGTCGAAGGCGGTGAACTGACCGGCGACGGCGCGTCTCCCGGCTCACGTCGGGTCACCACGCGCCGCCTCTCGTGAACGACCGGACCACAACGGCGACGGCGAGGTCGGCGAAGACGTACTCCCGACCGGCGAGCGAACCGCCAGTCGGTCCTCGGTCGTCCGCTCGTACGTCGACGCCTGGACGGCGACCCGCCGCACGGTCACCGACCGACCGCCGGTCGACGCCGACTCGCCCACGGCCACCTCGGTGGCGCCGCCGCCACCGAGACAGCCAGCGAGCCCCGCCAGTCCGGCGGTCCCGGCGAGAATGGCCCGTCGTGTCCGCCGCACACCGACCCTTCCCGGAGTCGGGTGAGTGTCTTGTGAGCCGTCGACAGGACGGCGCCGCCGCTGTCCGGGGGATAAACGGAGAAGATCGGTGAGCGGACGGTGCGTGGGGTCAGGTGGTGTGGCCGCGTCGTCTCGCGGGCGAGGCCCGCTCGACAGTTAGCGGCGCGTGGCGCCGCTCACATCGGAGCGCCGAGCGGAGCTTGACTGTCTGTGAAATCGCGCTGCGCCCGATTTCACATAGCGCCGCCCATGCCACCCATGCCGCCCATGCCACCCATGCCGCCCATGCCGCCGCCGGGGCCGCCAGGGGCGTCGTCCTCGTCGTCGTCGGAGCCGCCGCCGGCCAGGTCGCCCGCGGCGATCACGTCGTCGATCCGGAGGATCATGACCGCGGCCTCGGTGGCGGACTCGATGGCCTGGGTCTTGACGCGGAGGGGCTCGTACACGCCCTCGCCGGTCATGTCGACGATGGCGCCGGTGTAGGCGTCCAGGCCGCTGGTGGTCTCGCCGGCGTCGTGGTTGCTGCGGAGGTCCACCAGGGAGTCGATGGGGTCGAGCCCGGCGTTCTCGGCGAGCGTGCGCGGGATGACCTCGACGGCGTCGGCGAAGGCCTCGACCGCGAGCTGCTCGCGACCCTCGATGCCGTCGGCGAACTCACGCAGGTCGAGCGAGAGCTCGGTCTCGGGGGCACCGCCGCCCGCGAGCACCTTGCCGTCCTCCAGCGTGGTGCGGACGACGCCAAGCGAGTCCTCGACGGCGCGCTCGACCTCGTCGAGCACGTGGTCGGTGCCGCCGCGCAGGACCAGCGAGACCGCCTTCGCGTCCTCGACGTCCTCGACGAAGATGCGCTGGTCGCCGCCGACG
>CAYODS010000231.1:0-2415 GCA_964402765.1 uncultured Halobacteriales archaeon | reverse complement strand
CCCAGCAACTGCGCGTCCAGGAGTCCCCCGAGGGGTTGCGCGGCGGCGAGACCCCCCGCTCGATCGACGTCCACGTCGAGGACGACCTCACCGGCGAGGTCACCCCCGGCGACCACGTCACCGTCACCGGCGTGCTCCGCCTGGACCAGGACGGCGACGGCGACTCCCCCGTCTTTGACACCTACATGGAGGGCGTCGCCGTCGAGATCGACGAGGAGGAGTTCGAGGACATGGAGATCTCCGAGGCCGACAAGAAGGAGATCATCCGGCTGTCGGACGCCGAGGACATCTACGACCGGATGATCGACTCCATCGCGCCGACGATCTACGGCTACGAACAGCAGAAACTCGCGATGGCCCTGCAGTTGTTCTCCGGCGTGACGAAGGAACTGCCCGACGGCTCCCGGATCCGCGGGGACCTGCACATGCTCCTGATCGGTGACCCTGGTACAGGAAAGAGCCAGCTCTTGCAGTACGTCCAGGAGATCGCCCCCCGGTCGGTGTACACCTCGGGGAAGGGCGCCAGCACGGCCGGGCTCACCGCCGCCGCCGTGCAGGACGACTTCGGTGACGGCCAGGAGTGGTCCCTGGAGGCGGGCGCCCTGGTGCTCGCCGACCAGGGGATCGCCGCGGTGGACGAACTGGACAAGATGGACTCAGGCGACCGTTCGGCGATGCACGAGGCGCTGGAACAGCAGTCCTACCACCCGGACACGGAACTGCTGCTCGCGGACGGGCGTCGCGTGCCGATCGGCGAGTTCGTCGACGAGCGGATGGCCGCCCGCGAGGACGCGGTCGTCGACGGCGTCGACTGCGAGATACTGCCGGTCGACGGCGTCTCCGTCCACTCCGTCGACACGGAGACGGGCGACGTGGAGAAACTGCCCGTCGACCGGGTGAGTCGTCACGAGGCGCCGGAGGAGTTCGTCCGGCTGACGTTCTCGAACGGACGCAGCGTGACCGTCACCCCCGAGCACCCCACCTTCGTCGACACCGGAGACGGTCCCGAGACCGTCACCGCGAGCGCCGTCGAGGAGGGGGCGTTCGTGCCGGCACCGCGGAAGCTTCCGAACGCCGACGGCGCGGTCCAGTTGGCGGACGAGTCGGTCCGCAGCAGAGAGAAGCCCGTTCGGTTGCCGGACGAACTCTCGGGCGACCTGGCCGAGTTCCTGGGCCTGCTCGTCGCCGAGGGACACAGTTACGCCGGGTCGGCACACGAGATCGGCTTCTCGAACCAGGACGAGCGACTGCTGGACCGGGCGACGGACCTGGCCCGTCGCCTGTTCGGGATCGAGAGCACGGACACGACGAACGAGGCGGGCACCGTGACGAAGCGGTGGGTGTCGACGCGGCTGTACCGCTGGTTCGAGTCCGAGTTCCCCGAGGTGATGCACACCGCTCGCGAGAAGCGGCTGCCGGCGCGGGTGCTCGGCGCCTCCGAGGAGGTCATCCGGCGGTTCCTGGTCGGTGCCTTCGCCGGCGACGGCGGGGTGGAGAGCGAGGCGATGTCGTTCGCCACCGCCTCTCACGGACTCGCCGAGGACTACGCCGACGCGCTCGCGAAACTCGGCGTCGCCACCCGGATCCACCACGACGACTCGACCGACTCCTGGAAGACCTACGTCATGGGTGACTCGACCGAGCGGTTCGTCGAGACGGTCGTCGAGCCGACGGACGACCGGTACGAGCGAGCCCGTGAGTTCGCAGAGCGCGGGACGGAGACGCGGCGCCACCACGACGTGCTCCCGACGGGGGTCGTCGAGGAGGTCCGCGACCTGCGCCGACAGGTGGGTCTGCCCCTGACCGGCGAGTTCCACAAGCACCTGGAGAGCGGGTACGGCGTCCAGACCGAGACGGTCCGCTCGCAGGTCGAGGCGATCCGGAAGCGCATCGAGAGCGTGCGAGCGGCCCTCCGGTCCGCCGAGACGCTCGCCGAGGTCCGGTCGGCGGCTGGCTGGTCCGGCCGGCAGGTCGCCGACCGGATCGACGAGACGACGAGTGCAGTCCACTACGCCGAGGACGGCGGCTACGACCCCGAGCGCCGGGAGCGACTCGCCGAGCGTGCCCGTGAGGCGGTCGAGACGGCGCTCGCCGACGCCGAGGACCGCCTCGACGACCTCGACCGTCGGCTGGAGCTGCGGTACTACCGGGTGACCGACGTCGAGCGCGTCCCCAACGACGGCGTCGAGTGGGTGTACGACGTGACCGTGGAGCCGACGAACACCTTCGTCGGACAAGGCGTCGTCCTGCACAACTCCGTGTCGATCTCCAAAGCCGGCATCAACGCCACCCTGAAGTCGCGGTGCTCGTTGCTGGGTGCGGCGAACCCGAAGTACGGCCGCTTCGACCAGTACGAGTCCATCGGCGAGCAGATCGACCTCGAACCCGCGCTGATCTCCCGGTTCGACCTGATCT
>CAYODS010000230.1:0-2450 GCA_964402765.1 uncultured Halobacteriales archaeon | reverse complement strand
GGACATGCTGCTGTACGGCGGCCACGGCGAGGTGCCCCGCTTCGTCGTCGCCCCCACGACGGTGGCGGAGTGCTTCCACAAGACGGTGGAGGCGTTCAACCTCGCCGAGAAGTACCAGACGCCGGTGTACCTGGTCGCCGACCTCGCCCTCGCCGTCACCGAGCAGACGTTCGACCCCGAGGAGTTCGACATGGACGCCGTCGAGGTGGAGCGCGGCCGCATCGTCGACGACGACGAGGTCGAGGAGTGGCTCGACGGCCAGGGCCGCTTTCGCCCCCACGCCGACACCGAGGACGGGATCAGCCCCCGGGCGCTGCCCGGCACCGTCGACGGCGCCCACATGTCCACCGGTCTCGAACACGACGAACTCGGGCGCCGCACCGAGGACACCGACGTCCGGGTGCGCCAGGTCGACAAGCGCAACCGCAAGGTCGACACCGCGCGACAGCGCGAGTCCTGGGACGCCCGCGAGTTCGGCACCCCCGACGCCGACACGCTCGTCGTCTCCTGGGGCTCGAACGAGGGCGCCATCCTCGAGGCGATGGACATCCTCGATGAGCGCGGCGTCGACGTGCGCTTTCTGTCGGTGCCGTACCTGTTCCCCCGGCCCGACCTCTCCGGGCCCGTCGCGGACGCCGAGCGCACCGTCGTCGTCGAGTGCAACGCCACCGGCCAGTTCGCCGACGTGCTCGAACACGACGTCCTCGAGCGGGTCGAGCGGGTGAACAAGTACACGGGCGTCCGGTTCAAGGCCGACGAACTGGCCGAGGAGATACAGCGGCGACTCGGCGACGACCCGGATCCCGACGTCGCGGACGGCTCCGAGGAGGTGCAAGCAGAATGAGCTCCGACACGACCTTCGTCGACTTCAAGTCCGACGCACAGCCCACCTGGTGTCCCGGGTGTGGCGACTTCGGGACCATGAACGGCATGATGAAGGCCCTCGCCAACACCGGCAACGACCCCGACGACACCTTCATCGTCGCCGGCATCGGCTGCTCCGGGAAGATCGGGACGTACATGCACTCCTACGCCCTGCACGGCGTCCACGGGCGCGCCCTGCCGGTCGGCACCGGCGTGAAGATCGCCCGCCCCGATCTCGAGGTGATGGTCGCCGGCGGCGACGGCGACGGCTACTCCATCGGCGCCGGCCACTTCATCCACGCCGTCCGCCGCAACGTCGACCTCTCCTATGTCGTCATGGACAACCGCATCTACGGGCTGACGAAGGGCCAGTTCTCCCCGACGAGCCGCGAGGACTTCGAGACCGCCACCTCCCCCGAGGGGCCCAAGCAACCGCCGGTCAACCCCCTCGCGCTGGCGCTCGCCGCCGGGGGTACCTTCATCGCACAGACGTTCTCCTCCGACGCCCAGCGCCACGCCGAGATCGTCCAGCAGGCCATCGAACACGACGGCTTCGGCTTCGTCAACGTGTTCTCGCCGTGTGTCACCTTCAACGACGTCGACACCTACGAGTACTTCCGTGGCTCGCTGGTCGACGTCAACGAGGACGACAACGTGGACCACGACGAGACCGACTTCAGCGAGGCGAAAGACCGCATCCTCGACCCCGACCACGAGTACCAGGGCGTCCTCTATCGCGACCCCGACTCCACCCCCTACGGCGAGGCCCACGACCTGGGCGCCGACATGTCCGACATCCCCGAGGGTGCCCCCGAGGACGCCACCGACCTGGTGCGCGAGTTCTACTAACGACCTTTTTTGCGCTCGGGTGGGCGAAGCCCACCGCTCGCGCAAAAAATGTCGATCAAAAAAGGCCGCGAGACGCGCCTGCGGCGCGCTCGCGGTGTCTCGTGCTCTCTATCTCTCTCCGCTCTCGATCCGCTCACAAACTCGATCCCCCTCCACTCTCGATCCCTCCACCTGCCCCCGGCCTCCTGCACTCCGCCACCCTCGCCCGCTCCGATCGAAGCGCACTCCTCCGCCGACTGCCGACGGCGGGTATGGCGAGCGACGGCGAGCGACACCGGCCGTACACGGCGGTGTTTCTGGTCCTGCGGGAGGACGACCGCGTGTTGCTCTCGCAGCGCAAGAACACGGGCCACCGCGACGGCGAGTACGGTCTGGTCGCCGGCCACGTCGAACCCGGGGAGTCCGCGACCGAGGCGATGGCCCGCGAGGCACGAGAGGAGGCGGGGATCACCGTCGACCCCGACGCGCTTGAGTTGGTCCACCTCGTCCACCGCGACTCCGGCGACCGCGTGTACTACGACGTGTTCTTCACCGCAGACGACTGGGAGGGGCCGGTGCGCAACCGCGAACCCGAGAAGTGCGCCGACCTCTCGTGGTTCCGTCGGTCGGCGCTGCCGGAGAACACCGTCCCCTACGTCGAGCAGGCGCTGACCGCGACGGCGCCGTACAGCGAGTTCGGCTGGTCAGCTACCCACCGCTGAAGCGGTGGGCTTGTCGGTGGACTCCCGTTCTGCCGA
>CAYODS010000229.1:0-2459 GCA_964402765.1 uncultured Halobacteriales archaeon | reverse complement strand
GGTCGACCGGTCTCTCACGTTCGAAAATCGAAGATTTTCGAGCCAGCCAGAACCCTTCGGGTTCTGGCGACGACGCAAGCACCGCAACGCAGTGAGGAGCGCAGCGAGTGAGAGCCGTCGAGCGCGCCGAGGGCTTCGTTCGTCTCCGTCCCGAGATCGAGAGCACCCGGTCCTGAGAGCGTGCCGAGGAGTTCACACGATCGTCCACCGAGAGCGAGCGCACCGGAGACTCACCAGAGTCCTACCACGAGAGCGTCAGAAGACGAAAGACCGAACGACACCCCGCGAACGGGAACGTGAACGCCCGGGAGCCGGTTACGCGATGAGTTCCTGTTCGCCGCGCTCGACGACGACCCGGCAGGGCGGGGCGATCTTGTTGTAGGCGCGGCGGAACGCCTCCTTCACGTGGGGGGCGTCCTCGACTTCGCAGTAGGCGGTGAAGATGCGCTCGCCGTCCTGGACGCGGGCGGCGGTGCCGACGACCTTGCCGAACGCCTGGCGCATCCCGTCGGAGACGCGGTCGGCGCCGGCGCCGGTCGCCTGCTTGTTCTCCCGGAGCACGTGGTGGGGGAACTTTCGGAGGATCATCTTGTACCCCTCTTCGCCGATCTCCTTCAGGAGGTGACGGTTGGCGCTGAGGCGCGAGGACTCCAGCGCGCTGTGGCGGATCTGGCACTCCTCCTCGACGTACAGCGAGATCTGCACGGGGTAGTCCGACGGGTCGGCGTCCTTGTCGCCCATCTTGTGCTGGGCGATCTTCGAACCGGGAATCCCGGTGATGTACTCCCGCCTGGTGTAGGCGGGTTTGCTGATCTCCC
The DNA here is from genome assembly GCA_964402765.1 of uncultured Halobacteriales archaeon. Taxonomy (GTDB): domain Archaea; phylum Halobacteriota; class Halobacteria; order Halobacteriales; family SW-7-71-33; genus SW-7-71-33. The sequence continues at coordinate 1,641 of CAYODS010000229.1, read as the reverse complement.
GGTACATGGAGGCGGGCTTGTCGGGCATCGTTACCGAACAGTGGCGGGAGACGGCGCATAAACGCTTCGAACGGCGACGCCCGCGACGCTGCGCTCGCGACGGGGACGGGGGCTACCCGAGACGGAGGGATCGGACGGCCCCGAGAAGACGACGACGTCAGGAGGCGACGAACCGGCGACCGCTGCGCTCGACGTGACCGCGCTCGTCGAGGCTGTCGAGGACCTCCAGCAGAGTGATCTTCTTCTCGTTGAGCCGGTCGGCGAGGTCGTCGACGGTCGCCTCGCCGGCGGCGTCCAGGGAGTGGTACACCAGTTTCGCCTGCGGGGACCGGATGTCGCCCGGGACGTCGGACTGCCGTGTCGTGCTCATCTCGGTTTCTGGTGAACGTTCATTACATATAGACCTGTCGCTCGCGTCCGACCGCGGCGGTGGGTGCTGCCGGCCCCGTAGCAGGTATGTGTCTGGAGCGACCAGTCGAGGTATGAGCGAGCACGAGCAGGCGACGCTCGGCGGCGGGTGTTTCTGGTGTGTCGAGGCGGCGTTCGAGGAACTCGAGGGCGTCCTCGACACGGTGTCGGGCTACGCTGGCGGCCACGTCGAGAACCCCACCTACCGGCAGGTCTGCACCGGGAACACGGGCCACGCCGAGGTCGTCCAGGTCACCTACGACTCCGACGAACTCGCCTACGAGGACGTGTTGCGCGTGTTCTTCACGATCCACGACCCGACGACGGTCGACCGCCAGGGGCCGGACGTGGGTTCGCAGTACCGCTCGGCGGTGTACTACCACGACGACGACCAGCGCGAGACCGTCGAGCGGTTCGTCGAGGAACTCGAGGCGGAGGGCGTCTACGACGACCCGATCGTCACCGAGATCGAGCCACTGGAGGCGTTCCACGTCGCCGAACAGAAACACCAGGACTACTACGAAAAGAACCCCAACGACCGCTACTGCCAGTTCAACGCCGACCCGAAGATCCGGAAGGTCCGCCAGAAGTTCCGGGACAAGGTTGCCCCCGAGCGGTGAGCGACCGGCGGCGTCGGGGGAAGCAAAGAGTAAAGAGGGTCCGACGGCCAGTGCGACACGACTGACAGTGCCGACCCGGCCCGCCGCGGGCCACCCGATCATACACCAATCATGGACAGGCAAGACCGCCGCGCGATCTCGCGTGACTACTTCGACAAGGAGCGACTCGCAGACCACCACTTCCGGTCGTTCAACGCCTTTCTCGACCGGGGCATGCAGCAGATCGTCGAGGAGAAAGAGACCATCGAGACCGACATCGGCGACAAGGAGGGCCAGGAGCCCGTCTACGTCGAACTCGGTGACGTCCGGGTTATCACCCCCAGGATCAAGGAGGCCGACGGCAGCGAGGAACTCCTCTATCCGCAGGAGGCCCGCCTGCGCAACCTCACCTACGCCGCCCCCGTTTTCATGGAGATGGCGATCGTCCGGGGCGGCGAGGAGGAGCCCGAGGAGGTCGTCGACCGCACCGAGACCCGCGTCGGCCGGATGCCCATCATGGTCGGGTCGGACAAGTGCAACATCGCCGACTTCTCGCGTGAGGAGTTGATCGAGGCCGGCGAGGACCCGGCCGACCCCGGCGGCTACTTCATCGTCAGCGGCTCCGAGCGCGTCC
>CAYODS010000228.1:0-2596 GCA_964402765.1 uncultured Halobacteriales archaeon | reverse complement strand
GAACTTGTAGGCGGTCTCCTCGTTGCACAGTTGGTCGTACAGCAGTCCGTCGACCGCCTCGGGGTCGGCGGCGTAGTGCTCCTCGACGAGGGCCTCGACCTCCTCGTACGGCACCGACCCCACCTCGAGGTCCTCCAGCAGGTCAGCGAGCAGTCCGCGGTGCTCGGCCGACTCCTCGGCGGCGTCTACGAGCAGGCGACGCGTCTCGGCGTCGGCCTCGGCGGCCTCGGCGTGGCGCTGTGCCCGCGCCTCGACCACCTCCTCGAGCACCATCCCGATCTGCAGCAGGCGCGCGAGTTGGTGGTCCGAGCGCACCTGCCGCCCGAGGCTCATGCCACCACACGGGCGCCGCGGCCACTTAACACTCTCCACTCACCGCCGGGGCCCGTCCGTCACCGGTCGCTGCGGCACGTCCTCGCCCGGTCGCGCCACCACCGCCGGGCCGTCGGCGGCGACCGGCGGGATTTTTGCCGCCCGTCCCCGAAGCGAACGCGACCACCGCCTCACAGCGGGGCAGAGAGCCATGCACGAGCAGTTCACCGAGATCACGGTCGTCGGCGAGGACGACACCGGGCTCATCGCCCGGATCACCTCGCTGTTGTTCGAGCGCGGGATCAACATCGAGGACCTCGACCAGGCGGTGCGGGAGGGGGTCTTCCGGATGACGATGGCCGTCGACACCTCGGAGATGGTCACCCGACCCGAGACACTCCGGGGGGACCTGCAGGATCTGGGCGACGAACTCGGCGTCGACGTGCAGGTGCGGTTCCCGGACGACCAGGAGCCACGGCACGTCGCCGCGCTGGTGACGAAGGAGCCACACTGCCTGGAGCGACTGCTCGAGGCCGCCGAGACCGGCGAGATAGACGCCGAGGTGAGCGTCGTCGTCGGCAACCACGACGACCTCCACCCCGTCGCCGAGGCCCACGACGTGCCCTTCTACGACATCGGCGACGCCTCCGGCACGCCCGACGAGGCGTGGCTACTGGAGATCCTCGACGAGTATGACGTCGATCTGGTGGCGCTGGCCCGGTACATGCGCATCCTCAGTCCCGACGTCGTGTTCCGCTACGAGAACCGCATCATCAACGTCCACCCCTCGCTGCTGCCGGCCTTCCCCGGCGCCGAGGCGTACCGCCAGGCCGTCGAGAAGGGCGTCCGGGTCGCCGGCGTCACCGCACACTACGTCACGACGGACCTCGACCAGGGGCCGATCCTAGTCCAGCGCGCCTTCGAGGTGCCCGACCCCGTCGTCAGCGGCGAGGTCGAGACGCTGGACGAGGCCGTCGGACACCTCCAGCGCGTCGGCCGACCGCTCGAGTCCGAGGCGCTGATCGAGGCGGTCAAACTCCACCTCGACGGCGCCGTCTCCGTCCACCGCGGCCGGACCCACCTCCGGACGGACGCGACCCCCGCCGCCTCGGACGACTGACTACGCCGCCGCGCCGCCGCGCCGCGCAGTACCGGCACTGGTCGCCACTCTCGCCGGTCGCCGTCTGTCTCCGATCCTCTCTCCGGTCACTGTCCGTCTCCGCCGCCCTCCCGGGTCGCCGCCCGGTCCCATTCCGTCCCCGAGTCGGCCCGCTCGAGTCGCTCCACCCGGTCCGACAGTGGCGGGTGAGTGCGCCCGGTGACCCGCGCCTGCAGGCCCTCGCCGGTCAGGTGGCCGTCGGCGGGGTGGACCGACAGCGCGTCCATCGGCGGCGACCCGTCGGCGCCACGGTCGCGGGCGTCCTGGACCATGCCGTCGACGTACTCCAGCGCGCTCGCGGTCGTCGCCGGGCCGACGACCTCGGCGGCGACGGCGTCCGCGGCACGGACCCCCGGTCGGGTGATCCCGCCCAGGACGTGCCGCGCCACCACCGCGACTGGCCCGACGACGGCTATCACCGCGACCGCGGGCAGCGTGAGTACCACCCTGACGATCGACCGCTCCCGGGCGGGGTCGTGTGCGTCGGGGTCGGTCCGGTGTAGCCCCGCGGCCTTCTGTCCGGTCTCCGTCGTGACGTCGTCGGTCGGATCGCCGCTCCGGTCGAGCAGGAACTCGGCCACCCGCCCGGCGCCCCTGGAGAGGCCGGCCACCAGTGCGACGACGCCGTACCCCGCCGCCCCCGCGAGCGCGACCCCCGAGGCCAGCCGTGCCACGCCGTGTGCGAGTACCGCCCGCCGCTCGTCGCCGGCCATCCCGAGCACGGGCCGGGAGACGAGCAACACGGGCGGTCCGACGGTCCCCGGAAGCGGCACGACCTGGGGCGTCTCGGCGGACGTCACCCGCACCGCGGGCGTCCCGACGCCCACCTCGTCGGCGAGTCGCTCGACCTCGCGCTGCAGGTCGTCGTCGTCGTGTGGCTCCGACAGCCGCCGGCCGACGGCCGGCACGGCGAGTGCCGACACGAGCGGGAGCGCGACGGCCACTCCGACGCCACCGAGGACCGCCGTCCGGGTCTCGACGCCCACCGGTGCGACCCGCACGGCGCCGACCGCCAGCCCGACAACGATCCCGGTCCAAGCTACGACGGCCAGGACCGCCGGACCCTGCACCTCGAACTCCGGCATAGTTCAACTCGGGAACTCGGCCGCAAAAGCGTTCGCCCCG
>CAYODS010000227.1:0-2769 GCA_964402765.1 uncultured Halobacteriales archaeon | reverse complement strand
GGCGTACTCGTCCTGCGGGTCGAACACGACGACGCCGGGCCGCACGGTGCGACCGTCGTCCATCTCGTACTGGCGCTCGGGGGCGAGAAACTGCCGGAGGACGTTCTTCGCGGCGTGGGTCTTGCCCGACCCGGTGCCGCCGGCGACCAGCGTGTGTCGAAAGACGAGCGGGTCGCCGCCCTCGTAGTCGTCGTTGAGCCGGTAGTCGATCGTCGGCGGACTCGCGCCCGTCGTCACCCGCTCGCCGCCGACCGCGAGGTGGCCGAGGAACACCCCCTCCTCGGGGATCTTCAGGCCGGTCTTGATCTCGGTGGAGTCGGTGGCTTCCCGCACCACGGTCTCGGGCTTGGGGACGCGGTCGGCCATCCGTCGTTTGAGTTCACCGTCGTCGCCGGACTCCGTCCGGCTGCCAGAGGCGCCGCGCGCCTCGCTGTCCTCGAAGAGGACGGCGACGGGTTCCAGGTCGGCCATGAACTTGTAATCGGCCTCGTCGATCTCGCCGCCGCGCATCGCACGACGGGCGTGGATCTCGGTGGCGTCGTCAGTGTGGAAGGCCTGCTCGTACTCCAGGCCGCGCACCCGACAGAAGAGCCGCTCGCCGTCGGGGTAGGGAGCGATCAGGTAGGTGCCGACCCGCATCGACGGGCGGTTGCCGGCGGTGACGTAGGCGCGCAGGCAGGTGTCCTCCTCGCGGTCGGCGACGCGCAGGCCCTCGCTGACGGCGATCGTACCCAGGCCCTCGTCCGCACCCGTCGGGTCGACGTCGACGGACTGAAACGGGAGGTCCTCGCCGGCGGTGGCGTCGTTTCCGGTCGCGGGGTCGGCTCCCGTGTCGGTCTCGGACGCCGTCGAGTCGCCGGCGTCGTCGCCATCCGAGGCGTCCTCGGTGTCGTACTCGTCGAAGTCCCCGAGGTCGGTCATGATCGCTCTCTCGGTGTGCACCCGGAAACGTTTTTTCAACCCGCGCACCGAAACATTAGAAATATAATATAAATTTTTAATTATTTTCGTGGACTCACACCGAGTGCTGTCACGGTGGTACTAATGAGAACGAGCAACCGCCGAACAGTTCTGCGTTCACTTCTCGGAATCGGTGCAGCAGGTGTTGGAACAGTCACCTCGGGTGTCGCGGGTGCGAGTGGTCCAGACGAGGATGAATACACCCCGCCGACCGGTGGCGGGAGTGAAAGTTGGCCCCAAACACACCACACGGACACGAAAGTCGACCGGTACGAGTTCGGATACGAGTACTACTACCGCTCCTCAGCTGGGTCCTGGCTGAACTTCCTCGATTCGGTCTTCGTTGCCGGATCGTGGGAGTACGTCTTTCGGACTGAAGCGCACGCGGAGTGTACGAAGGAGAATGCTGCTGACGGCTACGAACCGTTTCAGTACGATGTGTTCGACGGGGACATGAGTGTCGAAGTGACGGAACAGTCCAATCAGTCCGAAATAAGCACCACATATGTCAGTGACGCTGACTGGGGACACGGCGCCACTGTCGCATCAGAACAGGGATACTCCTGGGCCGACGCGACCGTCGATAGCGTCAAAACTGTAGAGTCATACTTCAATCCCGCTGTCGGCACGTACTTCACTGCGAGGGACATCGTGAGCTACTGGGACAAGGCCTCGAACGACAGCGACACGGACGACGGTATTGACGTTACGTGGACACGCTATCAGAGGATGCCACACACTGGCCAGTATATCAAATATCGTCATTATTTCCCTCCGAAGTCCGAGTACTCCGGTGAATACGTCGATGTGGAGACGACCAATACACTGAAAAACACACTCTACGAGTCAGATGGAATGGAGTACCCGACCGGAGATTATCAAAAGACGTTCAGTTACAGTATTCTCGTCGAGGAGAGCCCTGAATCGATGTCGGTCGAGGAGAGATCCCAGCGGGGAATCGTAGAAACAGACGCGAGTTCCTACTATACAACCGGGCAACTGACCGCCAGGGGTATTTCCCCCGACCGCACAGTGTACGTCAACACCGATCCAGAGGTCGAGCTTCGATGATCGTCTGACTCAGGGCCGCTCTCCTCGTGAGATATACGTCTCGGTGCTCAGCCCGTCTCTGGTGATCACCTCCGCCCAGGCTCGGTCCGCCTCGACCACCGTGCCGACGTTCACGGGGTTTTTCGTGCCCTCGTCATCGACCCATCCGGTCACGACGTACGTTCCGGCATCGTCCGGGAGTTGGTCGTCGATGACCTCCGAGGGAGCAACGTCCCCGTCCCTGGCTGGTAGTTCATACTCGTTGCTCAGGACGAGATCGTCGTTGTAGGAAACCCTGAGATTCACGCTGTGTCTCTCCTGATGTGCATTGGCAACCACGACTTCGGTGAGGTGTACGCTACTCTCGGACGACCCGAAAACACCGGAGCACCCCGAGAACAGGGGGAGCACGCCTGCTACGGCGCTCGACCGGACGAACGTTCTTCTGTTCATCCCTGTTTCGTGATGGGTTCCGTGGATGCAGGTACGTCCGCGAAGGTTGTTATGGATTTTCCCGCCACACGCCCGTTCTGCGTAGCGTCGAGTTCGCCCGATCAGCCCTCGCCATCCGAGGCGTCCTCGGTGTCGTACTCGTCGAAGTCCCCGAGGTCGGTCATGTGCCCGGATCGACCGGCGCTCACAAAGGCTTTCCCACCGGCGCCGGGCCCGGGTCGAACCCCTTTTGCCGGTCGGCCCCCTACCGGCGGTATGATTCTGGTCCGCGGTCGGGCGGGCGGCACGGCCCTGACGGGGACGCTG
>CAYODS010000226.1:0-2787 GCA_964402765.1 uncultured Halobacteriales archaeon | reverse complement strand
CACCAGCAGCGACTACGACCCCACGCCGGACCCCCGGGAGATGCTGCGCTGGCAGGACGACGTCCAGCCGATGCTTGAGGCGGCGCTGAACGCCCGTGACCGCGCGATGATCGCCCTTCAGTTTGACGCCGGGCTGCGCGGCGGCGAGTTCACCGACCTCCGCGTCGGGGACATCACGGACCACGACCACGGCCTCCAGGTGACCGTCGACGGCAAGCAGGGCCGCCGGACGGTGCTGCTGGTCCCGTCGGTACCCCACGTCGCCGCGTGGCTCGACGTCCACCCGGACGGCGAGGACCCCGAGGCGCCGCTGTGGTGCCGGCTCGACCGTGCCGAGGCGATCTCCGACAAGATGGTCACGAAGGCGCTCCGGCAGGCCGCCGAGAAGGCCGGCGTCACCCGGCCGGTCACGCTGACGGACTTCCGGAAGTCCTCGGCGGCCTTCCTCGCCTCCCGGAACCTGAACCAGGCCCACATCGAGGACCACCACGGGTGGGTGCGTGGCTCCGACGCCGCCAGCCGGTACATCGCCGTCTTCGGCGACGACACTGACCGCGAACTCGCCCGCCTCCACGGTGTCGATGTGAGCGACGACGAGCCGGACCCGATCGGGCCCGTTGAGTGTCACGTCTGCGGGCGAGCGAACGACCGCGACGCTTCGTACTGCCAGCAGTGCGGGCAGGCGCTGACGCCGACGGCCGCTCGTGAGGCCGAGGACGCTGACACGGAACTCGCCGAGGCGCTGGCCGACCTCCCGCCGGAGAAGGCACGACAGGTGGTTGAGTTGGTCGACGTGCTCGACGACCCGGCGGTGCGGGAGGCCATCACGCGGGACTGAGCCCGACATCAGTACCCCTCCGCCTCCAGCCGGTCGAGCAGGCGCTCGGCGCGCTCGGCGAACGGCGTGTCCTCCTCGACGAGGATCTCCAGTGCCTCACGGTGCTCGGCGAGGTGTGCCCACACGTCGCGGTCGTTGAGGTTACCCCCGGTCGGTCGGGCCTCACTCATCGTCCTCACCGTCCTCGTCGTCACGGTCGTAGTCGAACTCTGACTCCCACCGCTCGGCCAGTTCGCAGTCGCGGGAGAGGCGGCGAGAGGTTGGACAGCCACAGAGCGCACAGCCAGCGGCCTTCGTTGCGAGACTGCCGAGGCCGCCGTCGGCGAGGTACATCAGCACCAGCGCCGCGAGCGTGAACACGACCGCGACGAGCAGCCACCGCAGGTACGCTCGCCGCCGGTCGGTCGTCGACAGCGGCGACAGGGCGCCGGTCATGCGCGTCCCTCCGGAAAGCAGATACCGCATGGATCGAGCCCGAGCGCGACGGCGTCGGCGGCCGTGACGCGGGCGCCCTCACGACTGTTGGCCTGCGTCTCGGAGCACCGCGGCACCAGCCCCGCCCGTCCGGGCCGGTGGTAGACGCGCTGGGGCGTCATGCCGGTGCCCTGGAGCGCGTTGCGGGCGATGACGACCTCGGTCTGGGCGTCGAGGCCGTCCGGCAGAGACGGCCCTGTGCCGTCGCTTGGCGACTGTGGGCGGCTCACCGCTGGTCACCTCCGGCGGTGCCGCCGTCGGCGACGGCCTGCCAGGACCGCTGGGCGTCCACGTCGCCCTCGTCCGCGGCGTCGACGGGCGGGAAGGTCTGGCGGACGGCGTCGCGGATGGCCGCCGAGCGATTGGGGTACTCGCCACGCTCGACGGCAGCGTCGGCCCGCGTGACCAGCGCCGTAGGCATCCGGAGCGTGACGCGGTCCATCCCGCCGTCGTCTTCAGACATGCCGACCACCGTCCAGACTGTGGACGCTCTCCGCACGTCCGAGGTGGTACTCCTGCATGGCGGCCGCCTTGCTGACGTACTCCCGCGTGCGGGTCGCGCCGCCCGAGAGGCGGATGCGGACGACGAAGCTCACTCGTCGGCCACCTCCTGCACCCGACTGAGCGGGAAGCCGTACGTCTGCGGCGTCCAGCTGAGGGGCTCGCCCTCGGCGTCGACGCCACGGAGGTAGCGACACTCCACGACCGGCTCGTCCGGGTACACGTCGTACCCGCGGTAGTACTCGGTGAGCGTGGTCTCGTGGCCGTTGCGCTCGATGGTGTACTCGCCGGCGCGCTCGTCGGCGTAGCCAGCGACAGAGGCCGTCGAGGGGTCGCCGTCCAGACCGCGCACCTTGACCACGGCGCCGACCGGCGGCGTGTCGTACTGGAACAGGTCGGGGTGGCCGCCGTCGGTGGCGACTGAGTCATCCTCCGCTGCGCCTGGCCACCAGCCGCAGTTGACACAGCGCCAACCTGGCTCTGTGTCGACGGGGACGGTTCGACTACCGCACTCCGGGCAGTCGTCCTCCCGACCGTGTCCACCGTCGGTCAGCACCCGCTCGGCGTCGGCCTGCCGGTTGAGTTCGTCCAGCGCCCGCGAGCGAGCCGCCGCTGCGGTCGGCGCCCAGCCGTTGACACTGCCCTCCGACAGAGCGCCGGTCCGCACGCGGTACTCGTACCCGCAGGCGACGGCACGCACGTCGATCGACGCCGGCAGTGGAACACCGCCGTCCGGGCGCAGGTCTTCGGGATCGGCCTCAAGCGCCGCCTGTCCGACCTCCGACAGCGCCTGCTTGCCCGGCCCGTCGTGTTGGGGCGGCCGCTCGTTGGGCTCGTCGAACGTGGCACCGCAGCGCTTGCAGTAGAAGCGATCCTCGGGATCGCCCGAGCGACGCTGCTTGTGCGCCCGGCGCTCGCCGGTGCGGCGCACCAGGTCGCCGTGGTCACACTCAGAACACGCCTGCACAGTGCGC
>CAYODS010000225.1:0-2817 GCA_964402765.1 uncultured Halobacteriales archaeon | reverse complement strand
CGCTCTCGTGAGCCAGCCAGACCCGACGGGTCTGGCGACGACGCAAGCACCGCAGGGAGCGCAGCGACCGAGGCGCGCAGCGAGTGAGAGCCGTCGAGCACGTCGAGGGCTTCGGAGGCTACCCGAACAGGATCGAGAGCACCCGATGAGAGCGCGCCGAGGGTTCCGAAGGACTCCCTGCCGAGATCGAGACCACGTGTTCCGGAGAGTACCCGGAGAAACGAGTACGCCGGTCACTCCCGTTCGCTGTCGTGCCAGTCACAGTCCTGGCACTTGTATCCCGTCACGAACGCCGTGACGGAGGGCATGTACCCCACGCTGAGCACGTTGCCGCCACAGTCGGGGCACGACCGGTCGGCGTCCTCGATCGCCTCAGCGTCCATCACCGACTCGCCCTCGACCATCTCGGCGAGCGACTCCGGGGTGACCATCCGCCCTTGCACGACGCGGTTCTCTCGCTCTGTCATGACCGCTCTGTGGGCGCAACACCCCTAAGTCCCGTGGTCACGCGCCGTCGAGCGGCCGGCGACCGGTTAGGGGCCACGCGTCGCCGTGTCGCTCCCGGTCGACCCGACCGACGCCCCCTCGACGCCGGCGGCGTCGGGCCCGTCGTCCGCCGACGCCGACCGCGCCGGCCGGTCCCCGTCGGCGCCCGGAACCCTGGGTGTGCCGTCGCCGTCGACGCCGTCGACGAGGTCGGTCGTCACGGTCTCGCTGTCGGCGTCGGCGGCGGTCGCGAGGTCGGTCACGACGGGTGTGCCGTCGTCCTCGTCGTCCTCGTCGTCGCCGCCGGTGGCGCCCTCGGGGTTGAACGCCAGCAGGCCGGTGACGGCGACGACCGCCAGCGGCGCTCCCTGGAAGGAGAACCCCAGGATGGAGATCGCGAGCAGGCCCAGGGCGACGGCGCTGCCGAAGCGGAAGCGGTCGACGTCGACGTTGCGCCGCAGGCGCGGCCCGAACAGCGCCGCCCCCAGCGCGAACAGCGTGCCGACGAGGGCGGCGGCGACCGCGTGGACGACCAGAGTCGGGTCGGTCGTCACCTCCAGGGTGGCGCCCGAGGGATCGACGCTCGCCACCAGCCCCAGGCCGACGATGACCGCCGGACGCGGGAGGTACTCGCCGAGGCGGGCGCTGCCGGTCTTGGCCGCGATGGCGGCGATGACGATGGCCGCGAAGCGCTCGAAGGTGGGCAGGTCGACGACGCTCTGGATCGTCGGGGCGAGCGCCGCCTCGACCGCCGCGCCGACGACGAGCATCGCGCCGACCGCGAGCACGGCCCGGGCGGCCTTGCGGGGTGGGGCGTCCATCTCCGCGAGGACGACCGCAAGCGTCGCGGAGCCGCCGAACACGAGCAGGCCGACCTCGAGGACGCCGATCGGGGAGTCAAGCGCCCCCGCGAGGACGAGCGCCGGGAAGATACCGTCCACGAGCGGCAGGGCCATCACCGTCGCCAGCAGGGTGGCCGAGCCGCCGACGAGTCTCTCCAGGCGGAGCGCGACCGGGTGCCGCGAGACGCTCATCTACTGGGCGACGCCCTCACCCTGGGCTGACGGGCGCCTGGCGCCCCCCAGCCGACGATAGCGGTACCGGCGGTACCGCCCGCGGCTGGTGGCGTCACCGACTCCTCCGGCTGCCCGCGAGTGACCGGCGCCGTCGCCGGCCCAGGCGGGCGTGCCTGTCTGTAGTCGTGCGAGGAGTCGTTGCTCCGCGTGGTGTCCCATAAAGAGTGCCGGCATGTTCGCTACCATCGGCTTCGGCTTCCCGGTGACGGGGGCCGCGTTCTGACCGACGGTACTCGCCGCGTTGGGACTGGCGGAGCCCATACGTCACCCAGGGGTGGTTGTAGAAAAAGACTTGCGTGACTCTCGTTGCCACACGGCAGTGTCAGCGGTTCTGACAGTCGAAACCGGTCGTCCCGGTCGCGCGAACCGGTCGCGTGTGCGCGGGGTCTCACAACGTTTTTCTCCCCCGCGCCGGGACCGTTTACATGGCGACAGACCCCACCGAGGAGGCTGGCTTCTACACGGAGAAACTCCACGTACCGGAGGCGCTGACCTTCGACGACGTGTTGCTGCGACCCAAACGGTCCCGTGTCGAACCCGACGAGGCCGACGTCTCCACCCGCGTCTCGACGAACGTCGAGCTGAACGTGCCCGTGCTCTCGGCGGCGATGGACACCGTCACCGAGGCCGAGACCGCCATCGCGATGGCCCGCAACGGCGGCCTGGGCGTGATCCACCGCAACATGGACGTCGAGGAGACCGCCGCCGAGATCGAGCGGGTGAAGCAGGCGGACGAACTCATCATCCGCGACGTCGTCACCGCCTCGCCCCACCAGACCGTGAGCGACGTCGACCGGATGATGGCCCGCGAGGGGGTCAACGGCGCCCCCGTCGTCGACGACGACGGTCGCGTGCTGGGGGTCATCTCCGGCACCGACATCCGCCCGTACCTGGAGGTCAGCGACCGCGACGAGGTCCGCGAGGCGATGACCGACGAGGTCATCACCGCCACCGAGGACATCGAGCCCCGCGAGGCGCTCGAGTTGATGTACGAGCACAAGATCGAGCGGGTCCCCATCGTGGACGAGGGGAACCACCTCACCGGGCTCATCACCATGCAGGGCATCCTCCAGCGCCGCGAGTACTCCGAGGCCGCCCGCGACGAGGCCGGTGGCCTCCGCGTCGGTGCCGCCGTCGGCCCGTTCGAGACCGACCGCGCCACCGCCGCGGACGAGGCCGGTGCCGACGTGCTGTTCATCGACTGTGCCCACGCCCACAACGGCGACGTCATCGACAGCGCCCACACGATCGCGAC
>CAYODS010000224.1:0-2858 GCA_964402765.1 uncultured Halobacteriales archaeon | reverse complement strand
TGGGGGTACTCCTCGACCCGGCGCTCGGCGTCGGGGATCCCGACGGACTCGAGCAGGTCGATGGCCTCGGCCCGCGCGCTGCGGCCGCGCAGGCCCTGGTGGATGCGCAGCGCCTCGCGGATCTGGTTGCCGACGGTGTAGACGGGGTTCAGCGACCCCTCGGGGTCCTGGAACACCATCGCGGCGTCCCCGCGACCGGCGCTGCCGGTGCCGACGAGTTCCTCGCCGTCCAGGCGGACGGAGCCGGACTCGATCCGCCCGGGCGACTCCACCAGTCCCATTATCGAGCGGGCGGTGACGCTCTTGCCGGAGCCGGACTCGCCCACCAGCCCGACGGTCTCGCCGCGCTCGACGGTCAGCGACACGCCGTCGACGGCGCGAACCGTCTCCCGGTCCGTGTAGAAGACCGTCGTCAGGTCCTCCACGACCAGCAGCGGCTCGTCCGTGCCTGTCACGTCCGGGCCTGGGGGACGACCCCACATACGCTTTGCCACGGCGGCAGTCCCCGGGGCGGAGTCGGGCAGCGGACACCGGGCGGCGACGGCTCAGTCGCCGTGGTCGTGTGAGCGGTCGTGGTCGTCGCCGTAGTCGTGTCCGCCGCCAGCGTGGTCGTGTCCGTGCCCGTCGCCGTGTCAGTCGCCGTGGTCGTGTCCGCCGCCAGCGCGGTCGTGCGAGTGGTCGTGCGAGTGGTCGCCGCGGGTGAACTGCCCGGAGAACCCCCGCTGGACGACCTCCGAGAGGGCGGGGTGGATGTGGACGGCGTTCCGGATGTCCCGCACCGTTCCGGAGCCGGCGGTCATCGCCACGACGACCTCCTGGATCAGGTTCGACGCCTCCGGTCCCATGACGTGACAGCCGAGGATCTCGCCGTCGGGGTCGATGATCGCCTTCAGCAGGCCGTCGGCCTTCATCGCGTCGCCGCGGGCGGTGTCCTGGAAGTCGTACGTGCGGGTGGCGTAGGGTTCGCCGGACTCGCGCGGGTCCTGCTCGCGGGCGCCGACACCGGCGACCTCCGGCGAGGCGAACACGGCGAAGGGCATCGCGGTGTAGTCCACCGGCTCCATCTCGGGACCGAACAGGTTGCGGGCGACCGCACGCGCCTCGCGGTTGGCGCTGTGTTTCAGCAGGTACTCACCGACGATGTCGCCCAGCGCCCACACCCCCTCGGCCGTGGTGCGGAGGTACTCGTCCGTCTCGACGAACCCCTGGTCGTCGGTCTCGACGCCCGTCGCCGCCACGTCGAGCACGTCGGTGTTTGGCACCCGACCCGTCGCCAGCAGCAGTTCGTCGCCCGTCACCGTGACCGGGTCGCCGGTCACGCCGCCGTCGGGGCCGTACTCGTAGGGGCGCGCCTCCACGGTGACGGAGTCGCCGTCCGCCCGCACCGCGGTCGCGGAGTGACCGGTGTGGACGGTGAACCGCTCGGCGTAGCGCTCGGTGAACTCGCGGGCGACCTCCTCGTCGGCGTCGGGCAACAGGTGCGGCCGCCGCCCGACGATCGTCACCTCGCTGCCGAACGTGCCGAAGAAGTGCGCCATCTCGGCGGCGATGTACCCGCCGCCGACGATCACCAGGTGCTCCGGCGGCGTCTCCAGTCGCAGGGCGTCGGTGCTGGTCAGGTAGTCCACCGTCTCGATCCCGTCGATCGGCGGCTCCGAGGGGCGGGTGCCGGCGGCGATCAGCACGGTGTCGGCCCGGACCGTCGCGCCCTCGTCGGCGCCGCTGACCACCTCGACCGTGCGGTCGTCCACGAACCGGCCCTCGCCCTCGTACAGGGTGTGCTGGTCCGAGCCGCGTAACCCGCGGCGGATCGAGTCGGCGTCGGCGGCGACCTCCTCGTTCACCTCCTCGACGATCGTCGAGAAGGCCACGTCCTCGACGGTCACGTCGATGTGAAAGTCGCCGGCGCGCTCGACGGTCTCAAGCACGTCGGCGTGGTACAGCAGCATCTTCGAGGGGATACAGCCGCGGTTGAGACAGGTCCCGCCGAGCGGTCCCTTCTCGACGACCGCGACGCTTCGACCCTGGTTCGCGGCGACACTCGCCACGTCCAGTCCCGATCCGGACCCGACCACGAGAAAGTCCACCTCGTCCATGGGCCGCCGTCGGGCGCCAGCACAATAGCGTCGTGGGTGGGAGCGACCGTCGACACCGTGCCGGCGACCGGGCCACACGGCCGGGCGCAGTTTATCCCGCTGGGGCTCCGACCTCGACCGGTCAGAATGACAGACGAGTTCGACCTGACGGAACCGGAGGTGACCGGCGAGGACCTGCTCGTTCTCGACGGGGCGTTCCACGCCGACGACGTGGCGATAGTGACCGGCGCCGCCTCTGGCATCGGCCAGGCCACCGCGGTCGCGCTGGCGGCCAACGGCCTGACCGTCGTCGGCGCCGACGTGGACGAGGACGGCCTCGCGGAGACCGAGTCGGTCGCCGGGCGCGTGGACGCCCCCGGCGAGGTGCTGACGACGCCGACCGACCTCACCAGCGAGGCGGACATCGAGGCGATGGTCGCTGCCGCCACCGGGGAGGGCGACCTGCGGTTCGTCGCCAACGTCGCCGGGGTGCAACACGTCTCGCCGATCGCGGAGTTCCCCACCGAGAAGTACGAGTTGCTGCTGGACGTGATGCTGCGGGCGCCCTTCCTCACCGCCAAGCACGCGATGCCGGCGATCGAGGCGGCCGGCGGCGGCGCGATCGGCAACATGTCCTCGGTGCACGGCCACTACGCCACCCAGGACAAGGCGGCCTACATCACGGCGAAACACGGGCTCACCGGCCTGACGCGGTCGATCGCCGCCGAGGGTGGCGGCGACACGCGGTCGTTCTCGGTGAGCGGGGGTTACGTGCTCACGCCG
>CAYODS010000223.1:0-2913 GCA_964402765.1 uncultured Halobacteriales archaeon | reverse complement strand
ACGCCGAACTCGCCGGGGTGGGGCTGACGAGCGACGCCGCCCACCCCACCCGCCCCGCGGCGGACGCCCGCGGCCTGCGGCGGGCGATGGCGACCGCCACAGAGCGCGCGGGCGTCGACCGCGTGGACTGCGTGAACGCTCACGCCACCTCGACGCCGCGGGGCGACGCCCACGAGGCGACCGCCATCGAGGCGGCGACCGACGAGCCGCTGGTGTGGGCGCCCAAGAGCGCGCTGGGACACACCCTCGGCGCCGCGGGCGCCGTCGAGACGCTGCTTGGCGTGCGGGCCGTCGAGACGGGGACAGTCCCGCCGACGCTGAACCACGAGACGCCCGACGCCGACTGTCCGGTGGCCGTGCGGACCGACGCCGTCGACCTCGCCCCGGACAGCGTGCTGTGCAACGCCGCCGGCTTCGGCGGGACGAACGTCTCGGTCTGTCTCACCCCACCATGACCCGGATCGCCTGTGGCACGGACATCGTCTCCGTCGACCGCGTCGGCGAGTTGGTCGAGCGGTTCGGCGACGCCTTTCTCTCGCGGGCGTACACCGAGCGGGAGGTGGCGTACTGCCGGTCGCGGGCGGCACCGGCCCAGCACTTCGCCGCCCGCTGGGCCGCGAAGGAGGCGGCGGTGAAGGCACTCGACGCCGGCCTCGTCCACGGCGACGTGGAGGTGGTCCGCGGCGGCGACGGCGACGGCGAGGGGAGTGATCCACGCCTGGAACTACACGACCGGGCGGCGACCGCCGCCGACGGCGTCGAGACGGCGGTGAGCCTGAGCCACGACGCCACGCTGGGGGCGGCGACCGCGCAGGTGGTCGTCCTGGGTGGGCCGGCGGCCGACCGGGAGGGGTGCGACCGATGACCACCGCGCTGCTGTTCCCCGGGCAGGGGAGCCAGACGCCGGGGATGGGCCGGGCGTTCCACGAGGCCTGGCCCGAGGTCCGCGAGCGAATGGACCGCCTCGCGGCGGCGTACGACGGCGAGGGCGAGACGGCGCTGCGGAGACTGGCCTTCGAGGCGCCCGCCGACGTACTGCGCCGCACCGAGCACGCACAGCCAGCAGTGTACGCCGTCGGCCTCGCGGTCGCCGGCGCCCTGGCGGAGCGGTACGACCTCGACGCCGACTACGTGGCGGGGCACAGCCTGGGCCACGTCACCGCGGCGGCACACGCCGGGGTGTTCGACCCGGTCGACGGACTGGGGCTGGTGGCCGAGCGCGGCCGGGCGATGGCCCGCGCCGCCCGCACCCGCGGCCCGGGGCGGATGACGGCGGTGCTGCTGGCCGACCCCGAGACGGTGCGGGAGGCGTGCGAGTCGGTCGCGGGAGCGAGCGTCGCCGCCTACAACACCGACCGCCAGACCGTCGTCAGCGGGACCGACGACGCCGTCGCCGCCGTCGAGCGGCGCCTGACCGAGCGCCGCGCCCGGACCCGCGACCTCGACGTGGCCGCCGCCTTCCACTCGCCGGTGATGGACCGGGCGGTCGACCCCGTGCGGGAGGCGCTGTCGATGACGCCGACCGCACGGGCCGGGATCCCCGTCGTCTCCGACCTGACCGGCGAGCCGTACCGCGACCCCGTCACCGCGGTCGAGGACCTCGCGGGGCAGGTGCGGGCGCCGGTGGACTGGGTCGCCGTCACCCGCACCCTGGACGCCGCGGGCGTCGACCGGTTCGTCGAACTCCCGCCCGCGGGGACGCTGACCCGCTTCGTCGAGCGCACGGTCACCGACGCCACCGTCACGACCCTGGAGACACCGGCGGACGCGGAGGGCCTGGCATGAGCGGGCCGACGCCTCCGGACCGCCAGGTAGACCTGACCGGCGAGGTGGCCGTCGTCACCGGGGGCACGCGGGGGATCGGGCGGGCCGTCGCCGAGCGGGTCGCGGCGGCGGGCGCGACGACGGTGGCGACCTACCACGCCGACGGGGACGCCGCCGCCGAGACCGAGGGGGCACTCGCCGAGGTCGCAGACGGGGACGCCGAGACCGCGGTCCGGAAGTTCGACGTGGGCGACTCGGAGGCGGTCGACGCCGCCTTCCGGGCGCTGCGGGAGGCCCACGGCCCGCCGACGGTGCTGGTCAACAACGCCGGCGTGATGCACAACGGCCCGCTCGTCCGCATGAGCGACGAGCAGTGGGCCGAGGTGATCCGCACGAACCTCACCGGCGCCTTCCACTGCACGCGGGCCGCGCTGCGGGGGATGCTCGCCGGTAACGGCGGGGCGATCGTCAACGTCGCGAGCGTCGCCGCCGAGCGCGGCTGGGCGGGCCAGGCCAACTACGCCGCCAGCAAGGCCGGCCTCCTCGGGCTCACCCGCTCTGCGGCCCGGGAGTACGGCGACCGCGGCGTCCGGGTCAACGCCGTCTGCCCCGGCTACGTCGACACCGGGATCTACGACGACCTCGCGGAGACGGACGCCGACGACGGTGACGGGACCGCCAGGGACGGGAACCGCGAGGTCAACGACTTAGAGCGGGTGCCCCAGGGGCGGGCGGCCGACCCCGGGGAGGTGGCCGACGCCATCGTCTACCTCGCCAGCGACGCCGCCGCCTACGTCAACGGCAGCGTCCTCCGGGTCGACGGCGGCCGCCTGGCCTGACGCGAGTCAGACCGTCACGACCACCTTCCCGCGGTGGGCCCGGTCCCGCAGGCGGTCGAGGGCGGCGTCGGCCTCCGCCAGCGGCCACGTGTTGTCGACCTGGACCGCCGCCGCGCCCTCCTCCAGCAGGCGGCACACCGGGTCGACCGCCGTCCGCACCCGCCCGGGGACCGTCGCCAGGGCGTGCCGGAGGTGGTAGCCCACCACGCTCGCGTTCGCGTGGAACAGCCGCGGCGTCGCGACTGTCCCAGGGCGACCGCTGGCGGCGCCGTAGGTGACCACGCGACCGTGACCGGCGAGGGCGGCGACG
>CAYODS010000222.1:0-2918 GCA_964402765.1 uncultured Halobacteriales archaeon | reverse complement strand
AGCGCCCACCATCGCGCCACCAGCGACCGCGCCATCCCCGGCCGAGACGACCCGTCACCTACGCGGGCCCCAGTTTCGTCGGACGTATCCGACCAGTTTTTACCGCCCCGTTCGCTACGCAGCGTATCATGAGCGCCAGCACGTACGAGTACGACATCGTCGTCGTCGGTGGGGGGACGGCGGGGGCGTTCGCGGCGGCGACGGCGGCCGGCGAGGGCGCCGACGCGGTGATCGTCGAGCGAAAGAGCGAGGAGGCGGCCGGTCACATCGCCTGTGGCGACGCGATAAAGGGCACCGCCGCCTTTCCGGACGTGATCGACCGCGAGTACCTCCGCGAGGAGGCGTTCACGAACGAGTCGATAACCGGCGCGCGCTTCGAGAACCCCAGGTCCGGCGAGGAACTGGACATCCCGTTCCCGGAACCGGGCGCCGTCGTCGACCGCAAGCGCTACGGCGAGGTGCTGCTGGAGGAGGCCGAGCGTGCGGGTGCGGACGTCCACTACGACACGGTCGTCCAGGGCGTGATCCAGGGCGAGCGGTCGGCACGAGTCGACGCGCCGGACGTGGCGCCCCGGGTGTCGGACGGCGGGCCCGGCCCGGTCCAGGGCGTGCGGGCGGTCCAGAACGGCGACCCCGTCGAGTACCACGCGCCGGTGACCGTCGACGCCGCCGGGGCGCTGTCGATCCTCCAGGACGAGGCGGATCTGCGCGAATCGACGTTTGACACGAACGTCACCTTCCAGCAGTTCTGCTCGGCGTACCGCGAGGTCGTCGAGGTCGAGGAGCCAGTGGAGTGGGACGACCGCATCGTGTTCAAGCCCACCGACGAGTTGGGCTACCTCTGGTACTTCCCGCGCACGTCGACGGAGATAAACGCCGGTCTGGGCTTCCAGATGAACAAGGAGCCGATGGAACTGGTGGACGTGCTCAAACGCGACCTCGAGAAGCGCCCGGAGTTCGACGGCGCCACGGTCAAGGACAAGTTGGGCGCCGCCCTGCCGACGCGGCGGCCGTACGACTCCGCGGTGGCGCCGGGGTTCGTCGCCGTCGGTGACGCCGCCGGTCACGTCAACCCCACGACCGGCGGGGGTATCCCCGGCGCGGCGAAGGCCGGCACCTGGGCCGCCCGCCGCGCGGTCGAGTCGCTGAACGGCGGGCCCGTCGGCGAGGCGGACCTCTGGGAGTACAACCGCCAGGTGATGACCGACTTCGGCAAGCGCTTCGCCGCCATGGACGTGTACAACGTCTGGGCGGGCGCTCACGACGTGGACGAACTCGTCGACATCGTCACCGCTCTCCCCGGCCAGCAACTCGTCGACGTCCTCGGCAAGAAGGGCTCGACCAGCATGGGCCTGCTGCTGAAGCTGAAGACGCTGTTCGACACCTACGGCCACTGGGGGACGCTCAACGAACTCCGGAAGATCAAGGCCCGTGCCGACCGTCTGAAGGAACACTACGCCGCATATCCGGAGTCGCCCGAGGGATTCGACCGCTGGCAGCAGGAGCGTGACCGCATCATGGACGAGATCTACGAGATAAGCGGCGCGGACCCGAAGTACTGAGCCGGCAGGCGTGTCGGGGCTTCACAACCCCTTTGGCCGGATCGATCCTCACTGGAGACGATGAGCGAGTCACTCGCCGCTCCGGAGGAGGTACCACACGCCGACGCGATGCCCGTACTGGGCCTGGGCACCTGGGAGAACACCGACCCCGAGCAGTGTGCCGCCTCCGTCGAGTTCGCCCTGGAGACCGGCTACCGCCACATCGACACCGCACAGGCGTACGGCAACGAGGAAAGCGTCGGCCGGGGGATCGCCGCTGCCGACGTCGACCGCGAGGACGTATTCCTCGCGACGAAGGTGTGGATAGACAGCCTCGCACGCGAGGACGTGCTCCAGACGACCCGGGCGTCGCTGGACCGCCTGGGCGTCGACAGCGTCGACCTGCTGTACGTCCACTGGCCGGCGCGGGCGTACGACGCCGAGGAGACGCTTGTGGCGTTCGACGACCTCGTCGACCGGGGACTGGTCGACCGCGTCGGCGTGAGCAACTTCGAGCCCGAACAGCTGGAGCGGGCCGTCGACGTACTCGACGCCCCCGTGTTCGCAAACCAGGTGGAGTGTCACCCGCTGCTCCCCCAGGAGGAACTGCGCGCCGCCTGCGACGAGCACGACGTCGCGGTCGTCGCCTACTCGCCGCTGGCGCGGGGCGCCGTCATGGACGACCCCGTCCTCACCGACATCGCCGCCGACCACGGGGTGAGCGCCGCCCAGGTGAGTCTGGCCTGGCTCCGCGAGAAGGGGGTGACCGCCATCCCGAAGGCCACCAGCGAGGCCCACATCGAGGACAACTGGGTGTCGCTCGATCTCTCGCTGTCGGACGAAGACGTGGAGCGGATCGACGCCATCGACCGCACCGACCGTCGCGTCGACCCCGGGTTCGCACCCTGGAACTGACCGATTCGGTGGGGTTGGCAGTCCTCGGGGCCCTTTTTCGCTCGGGTGCTCTCGATCCAGAAGGGGTGTCCTACGAAGCCCTCGGGACGCTCTCGGGAATAGGTACTCTCGATCCGGATTGGGTGGCCGACGAAGCCCTCGGGACGCTCGACCGCTCTGAGTCGTTGCGCTCCTCGGTCGCTGCGCTCCCTGCGGTGCTTACGTCCTCAGAGACGGGCCGAGCGTCCCTCGCCCTTCGAGTCCGCCAGGCACGGCGAGCGATCCCCACACCTCCCCGCCCGGTCGCGGAGGTCGCTCGGCGTCCTCGCCGGTCGGCGGCTTCGCCGCCTCCCGCGGGGGCGCGTGGCGCCCCCCTCTGCTCGGACGCCTCGCAGCAAAGCGACCGGGCGCTACCTGACCGCAGGGCGCGCGAGCAACGCGCGAGGGACGAGTGAGGGAGCGCAGCGACCGAACGAGGAGGCT
>CAYODS010000221.1:2580-3026 GCA_964402765.1 uncultured Halobacteriales archaeon | reverse complement strand
GACGTGCCGATCAGCGAAACCGCGTATCTGGGTGCGGCCGTCGGCGCCGCCCAGGAGGGGATGCGCCCGATTGCGGAGCTCATGTTCGTCGACTTCTTCGGCGTCGCGATGGACCAGATCTACAACCAGATGGCGAAAAACACGTACATGAGCGGCGGCAACGTGTCGGTTCCGATGGTCCTGACCGCCGCCGTCGGCGGCACCTACAACGACGCCGCCCAGCACTCCCAGACCCTCTACGGCACCTTCGCCCACGTGCCGGGGATGAAAGTCGTCGTCCCCTCGACCGCCTACGAGGCGAAGGGGCTGATGCACAACGCCATCCGCGACGACGACCCCGTGGCGTACATGTTCCACAAGCGGCTGATGGGGATCGGGTGGCTCCCCGCCCCCGACGGCCCGAAGACGCCCGTGCCCGAGACGGCGTACACCATCCCGTTCGGGAG
>CAYODS010000221.1:0-2570 GCA_964402765.1 uncultured Halobacteriales archaeon | reverse complement strand
CGCCGACGTGAAACGCACGGGCGAGGATGCCACGATCGTCACCCTCGGGCTCCACGTCCACCGCGCGCTCGACGCCGCCGAGTCGCTCGCCGCCGAGGGGATCGACGCCGAGGTGGTCGACCTCCGGTCGCTCGTCCCGCTGGATACGGACACCATCGTCGAGTCGGTCGCGAAGACCGGGAACCTCGTTGTCGTCGACGAGGACTACCGCTCCTACGGCGTGACCGGCGAGATCGTCGCGAGCGTCGCCGACGAGGCGCTCGGGGCGCTCGAGTCCGTCGAGCGGGTCGCGCTCCCGGACGTGCCGATCCCGTACGCGCGGCCGCTGGAGAACGAGGTCATCCCCGACGCGGGCGACATCGAGGCCGCCGTGAAGCGGACCCAGTGAGATGGCCGCGGAACCCGACCGCGTCGCGGTGACGCTCGCGGAGTGGCCCGACGACGCCGACGCCGACGAGGGGGTCGTCGTCAACTGGTTCGTTCGCGAGGGCGCCGCGGTCGACGCCGACGCCGTGCTGTGTGAGGTCCAGATCGAGAAGGTCAGCCTCGACGTGCTCGCCCCCGTCTCCGGGCGGGTGACGGAGGTCGTCGCCGGCGAGGACGACGAGTTCGCCCGCGGGGACACCATCGCGTGGTTGGCGCCCGATGACGGGTGACGGCGCCGGCGGGCCGGCCGAGCGGACGGTCGCGAGCGAGCGGTCGCTGAGTCCGATGCGACGCACGATCGCCGACCGGCTGCGGGAGAGCTACCGCGAGGCGGTCCACGTCACCGTGAGCCGCGAGGTCCCGATCGGGGCGGCGGTCGACGCCGCGGACGTCACCCTCGACACGGACGCCGACGGCGACCCGGTCTCCCCGTCGGTGATCGACGTGGTGCTCCGTGGGCTGTCGGAGGCGCTCGCGGCCCACCCCGCGTTCAACGCGACCTTCGAGGACGGCACCCACCGGATCTACGAGGAACACAACGTCGGCGTCGCGGTCGACATCGACGAGGGGCTGGTGACGCCCGTGGTGGCGGACGTCGGGTCGAAGTCGCTCGCGGCGATCACGCGGGAGCGCCGCCGGCTGACCGACCGCGTCCGAGCGGGCGACTACTCGATGCGCGACTTCCGCGGGGGGACGTTCACGGTCTCGAACCTCGGGCCGCTGGGCGTCGACTCCTTCACGCCCGTGATCAACCCGCCGGAGGTGGCGATCCTGGGCGTCAACCGGATCCGCGAGGAGGTCGCCCCGGACGGCGACGGTGGGGTCGA
This sequence comes from uncultured Halobacteriales archaeon, assembly GCA_964402765.1. Lineage (GTDB taxonomy): Archaea > Halobacteriota > Halobacteria > Halobacteriales > SW-7-71-33 > SW-7-71-33. Next base: position 1,317 of record CAYODS010000221.1, on the reverse strand, counting down.
GACGGAGCGGCGACTTACACTGGATCTCAGTTTCGACCACCGCGTCGTCGACGGTGCGGATGCGGCGCGGTTCCTGCGGACGCTCGCGGGGCATCTGGAGGAGGCCGAAAAGTACGTCGGGTGACTCCTCTCTTCTCAAGTCTATGGGTTTTGGTCCATAGGTTTATTCCTATGGGGAGAACAACATAGGCTGACGGATGGCGTCACCCACTACGATCGTAGATTGGAAGGATGTCGAAGATGGGTACGTCGTTGATGTGACCATCCGGCAAACGGAGGCTGGCAAGTACCCAAGCGGGTGGGACTACGGTCTGCACCTCGGAGAAGTTGGCGGAGACACCATCCTCCGGTACGACAACGCCCACGAACGGACGAAAGGCCACGAAAGACACACGCGAGATGGCGTCGAAGTCATCCAGTTCCCCGGGATGTTAGCGCTGTACGACCGCTTCAAACGCGAGGCTGAGGAGATAGCACCCGTCTCGTGGGAGTGGCCGGAGTAGGACGCCATTAGGAGAAAGACGCTATGCCCACGCTCAAAGTCACAGTCGGCGAACGCGATCGGCTCGATCAGCACACACGCAGTCGTATCAAGACGGCTCAAGAGGAAGACGACCTCGACGACGCCCAGCCGGTGCTGAACTTCGGCTCGTACGCTGAACTCAGTCGGCTACTGAGCCCGAAGAATCTGGAACTGCTAGAGATGATCTCGGAGCACGACCCTGCGAGCATCCGTGAGGCTGCCAAACTAGTCGGCCGGGACTACAAGCAGGTGCATCGGAACCTCTCCGAACTCGAAGATATCGGCGTCATCGAGTTCGAGGGCGGTGGATCGGGGAAGGCAAAGAAACCGAAGCTGGTATACGACGGACTTGAAATCGATATTCCATTCGCCCAATCGAACGGGAACGTAGGGGCAACAGCGCCATAGTCGATCGTTTTGACGTGGTCAACTACCGGGGTACTGACCGTCAGGTGAGTGTCCGTTCGTTCTTCGGGAAGCCGCAAGAGATCGATACCGACGGGCTTTATGCGGCCACCCGCCCCTGACCCGGACGATGCGCTTACACGAGTATCAGGCGAAGGAGGTCTTCGCCGACGCCGGGGTGCCGGTGCCCGACGCTCGACTCGCCACGTCCGTCGAGGAGGTCGTGGAGGCGGTCGCCGCCATCGGCTTCCCGGCGGCGATCAAAGCACAGGTACACGTCGGCGGCCGCGGGAAGGCCGGCGGGATCGAGATCGCGACCGACGAGTCGGAGGCCCGGCAGTACGCCGGGGAGATCCTCGGGATGGACCTGAAGGGGTACACCGTCGAGA
>CAYODS010000220.1:0-3079 GCA_964402765.1 uncultured Halobacteriales archaeon | reverse complement strand
AGCCGAAATCCTCGGCGTGGCGGACGTCGACGGCGTCCAGCGCGAGGACGACGAGTGTCATATCGACGTGAAGGTCCATCGGAGGTATAAGATCACCCCTTCGGTCCGAGCTCAGACAGCGTTCGCGATCGGCCGAGTCGACACGTCCGGTCAGTGGACACGGACCGCAGCCGTCCGTCCGATCCCTCCCGTCACGGACGCCGGTCGGATGCTCGGCGGGTTTTCGGTGCGGTCGGTACCGCCTCCGTGGATCGATCCGCCGGGCGCTACTCCGTCCGAGATTCGTGGACGGTCACCGGTACCCCAGGTCTTCCAGACGCTCCATGACCTGCTCTTCGTCGTCGTAGTGGACCCGCTCCTCGCCGGTCTGCGGAGTCTCCAGGGAGCCGAAGTACGCTCTCAGCCGTTCGGCGAGCGCCTCCGCCCGCTCGGGGCGTTCCGTCACGACGTTGTCCCTCTCGTCGGGATCCGTACGGAGGTCGAACAACTCTTGTCGCTCCCCGTGGACGGTATCACAGTAGCCACAAGCAAAAGAACCGCCACGTTCGCGTTCCAGAACCTCGTCCGAGCGGTGTTCGATGTACTTGAAATCGCGCGTTCGAATCGAGACACGCGACTGAGCGTGTGCCTCCTGGGTGACGACGTGGTCTCTGGGTTCCCACTCGCCAGACCCCCCCAGCAACGGACGCAGACTCCGACCGTCGGGGTCTACACCACCGGGATCGACCTCCAGACAGTCGAGTACCGTCGGGGCCAGATCGTACAGTTGCACGAACTCGTCACGACGTGCGTCCGGAATCCCCGGTCCGACGGCGACGAGCGGGACGCGAATCTGGGGGTCGTAGAGCCCGTGGTGGTCGAAGTAGATTCCGTGCTCGTCCAGCGACTCCCCATGGTCACTCGTGACGATCAGGAGCGTCTCCTCCAGCAGCCCGGCTTCGCGCAACCCCGAGACAAGCCGCTCGACCTTTCGGTCAGCAGACCGTACTGCAGCGTCGTACTTCGCGAACCATCGACCGATCGTTCCCGCTCGATCGGACTCGTCGGCGTACTCGGTTATGAAGTCCCCGACGTACTGTCCGTCGCCGTGGGCCGCCAGGAACGCCTCGAACTCGGTGTCCGGGTAGTCGTTCACAGCGAGCAACCGCTCGACCTGCGTCTCGTCCACTGAGTATGGTACGTGTGTGTCCATCGCGTGGACCAGTCCGTAGAACGGACGATCGTCGACGACGTCAAGGAACTCGTCGATCTCGTCGGTCCCGCCGTCGGACAGCACACCCGATACGCCCTCGTAGACGTCACCGGCGATCGAACGGAGTCGGGGGCTGACGGCACCGATCCACTGTCCGACACTTCGTCGCTTGTATCGGTCGAACGTCTCCTCGGGGTAGTGGTCGAACCCCGCCGAGTGCCACCGTCCCAGCGTCCGTCCAGTGACCACCGTTCGGAGCCCCTGTTCCTGCAGTCGCTCGGGTACTCCGACGACGCTCTCTGCGCGGCGCTTCTCCTCCTCGGTGACGAACGGCCCGTGGTGACGAACGACTGTCGACGGATCACGCCCCGTGTGAATCGACGTCACCGACGGATCGGTGGTGTTCGTACAGCTGAAAGCCCGGTCGAACACCGTCCCGTCCGCACAGAGGTCGTCTATGGCCGGCGTGAGGTCTCGATCCGAGTAAGCCCCAAGCCGGTCCCGTCGAAGGGCGTCGATCACCACGACGACGACGTTTTGAACGGCTCGGCTCATTCTGAATCAGTGGCCGAGTCTGGAGTCGCCACTCATATGAAGTTCACTGCTGGAGGTACACGGTGTGACCTGTCGCTCCGTCTGTCGCCGCCATCGGACTAAACACGGTGATCGATGGTGAGCGGACCGCTTGACGTCGCCGTCGTGACCCCGCGGTACCCCCCGAACGCTTCCGGAGGCGGCGGACGGAGCGTGCAGCTGCTCGCCGAGCAACTGGGTGGTACCGACCGGATCGGTTCCGTCACGGTCTACGCCTTCGACGGCGACGATGATCGTGAACGGACAGTCACCGTCCGTCGGCTCGGTGACGTCCCCTCGGCCGTGACGGAACTGCAGAACCTCCTCGCGTTCCGGAAGCTCCGGGGCCGACTCGGCGACCACGACATCGTGCACGGATACAACATGGAACTTCACCCGGCGATCGGCTACCTGTCGACCCGGGAGGACGTTCCGTCCGTGGCGACGCTCAACTCGTATCACTTCTTCCGCTCGTCGGTGACCAACACCACCGCGACCGGACTGGAACGTCTCTACGAGGTGATCGGCTACCCGACTACCGGCCGGCTGCTCAGACGTGCCATCGCTCGGATCGACGTCCTCGTCGCACTCAGCCGTGCTATCGAGCGCATCTACCGGGAGAACGGCTACGAGAACGCTCGGATCGAGCGGTTCAACAACATGGCCGATCCGAGTTTCTCGGTTCCCGAGGACGTCGAGCCGAACGAGGGAGAGTACACGCTGTTGTACGTCGGTTCACTCACCGAGAACAAGGGAGTGTCTCACCTGATCCGTGCGATGGGCTCGCTGCCGGACGGCTGTCGGCTACGGGTCGCCGGGGACGGTCCGCTCGCCGACTCCCTCGTCGATCTCGCCGCCGAGGTAGGGGTGAGAGACCGGGTAGTCTTCGAGGGGTGGGTCGACTACGAGCAGGTCGGTCGGCTGTACGCGACCGCTGACCTGTTCGTCCATCCCGGGGTCTGGCCGGAGCCGTTCAACCGGACCGTTCTCGAGGCGATGCAGGCCGGGCTTCCGGTCGTCTGCACGTCGGTCGGCGGTCCACCGGAGGCCGTCTCACACGATGAACTGCTGTGTGAACCCGGCGACCCCGCGGCGCTGGCCGCCGCCGTGACGCGTGCGCGATCGATGGAGACCGACATCGGGACACGGAATCGTGAGTACGTTCAGCGCGAACACGCCCCCACCACGGTGGTCCCGCAACTGGTTGACCTGTACGAGGAGATCGTGCGACATCGTCACCGGTAGCTGACCGGGGTTCAGGCGACCCGCGGCGTCAGCCGGAACTCGTCGTACCACCGCTCGATCGTCGCCCGA
>CAYODS010000219.1:0-3088 GCA_964402765.1 uncultured Halobacteriales archaeon | reverse complement strand
CCAGGAACGCCTTCTTCGCGTTCATCACCTTGATGTAGACGACGGCGTCGGCGGTGACGGGGGAGTTGTCCCGCGTGATCGCCTCCTGGCGGGGCACGTCGAGCGTCTGGGTCCGCATGTCGAAGGTGGTCGTGTTCGAGACGAACGGGGGCACGAAGTTGATCCCGGGGTCGAGCAGCCCCTTGTACTCGCCGAGGACGGTGAGTGCCTTCTTCTCGTAGGCGTCGACGATGACGACGGCCTTCAGCAGCGCGAACACCAGTATCAGCAGCGCCACCGCACCCACTATCGTGATGAATCCACCACTCTGGAGGACGACGTTCAACATGCTCGCAGGTTAGGCGAGCAGCCTGAAAAGCGTTCGCACGGCTACCCCTTCTCCGTCTCGCGCTCGACGTCGGGCTCCCGGTCGACGGCGGGGTCCGTCTCCGTCGCGCCGGTGTCCGCGTCGGCGGCCCGGTCCCGCTCGAGTTCGCGGTCGATCTGGTCCCGGCTCGCCCCCTCTACGGACATGACCTTCAGGACGTTGCCCCCGCCGGGGTCGACGACGACGACCTCCTCGCCCGCCTCGATCTCGCCGTCCATCGGCCGGGCCTGGTAGTAGGGGTTGAAACCGCCGTCCTCGAGTTTCACCTGGCCGCCGCTCGCGGTGACGCGCTCGGTCACGCGGCCGGTCTGGCCCTTCAGCGACTCCGAGTCCGAGGTCGACCCCTTCGAGCTGCCGCCGTAGATGTCGAACTGGCTGTACACGAGAAAGGTGAGCACGCCGACGACCAGAAGCACCGCCGCCAGCGCGAAGGGGCCGGCGAGAACGGCGAGTGGCCCCCCGACGCTCGCGGCACCCAGGCCGACGATGCCGGTCACCAGCAGGGCCACGCCGACGACGATGAAGTGTGCCCCCGGCGCCAGCGCCTCCATGATCACAAGCCCCAGCCCCGCCAGCAGCAACAGCGACGGTAGCCCCAGGCTGAGGAGGTCCCCGAGCTGGAGCGCGATCCCCACGGTCGCGATCATAGCGTCCCTTGCGCCCGGCGGCGGATTAACCTTTTCCAGGGCCCGTGCCCGCGGGCCGAATATTCAAGTTCGTGCCGCCCCCCATTCGAACGATGGACGACCCCGCCGACGCCACCGAGGGCGTGTTCGCCGTCGAGTCCGTCTACCTCGACTGTGCGGTACAGGTCGGGGTCGCGAGCGGCCGCGTCATCCGGGTCACCTTCCCGGACGCCCCCGACCCCGACGCAAGCGCCGACTATCCGCTGCTCGACCGGATCGAGGCCTACCTCGACGGCGTCCACGAGGACTTCTCGGAGGTGGAGATAGCGCTCACCGTCCCGACCGACCAGCGCGCCGTCCTCGAGGCGCTGCGGAAGGTCTCTTACGGCGAGCAGGTCTCGGTCGCCGCACTGGCCCGTGCCGCCGCCGGGATCGACCACGACGACGAGGACGACGTCGCCACGGTCCGGCGCGCCCTGGCGGACAACCCCGTCCCCCTGATCGTCCCCGACCACCGCGTCCGCGACGGCCCGAGCACCGCCCCGCCGGCCGTCGAGCAGCGACTCCGCGACATCGAGGAACTGTGACCGCGGGCGACCCGTCCGGCGCGGTGATCGAGGACGTGGTCCCCGCCGTCGGCGCGGTCGTCGTCCGCGAGCGTGCCCCAGTCGACCGGGTCCTCGTCGTCCGGGACCGCACGAGCGGCGACTGGCAGGTGCCGTTCGGCCGCGTCGAACCCGGCGAGTCCGTCCGCGAGACCGTCCGCCGGGAGGTCCGCGAGGAGGCCTCGATCCGTGTGTCCGTCGACCGCCTCGCCGGCGTCTACTCCGCGCCCGACACACAGGTCTTCGAGCACCGCTCGGGGCGCGTGTTGCACTTTCTCACCACCCTCGTCGTCTGTTCGCCCGTCGAGGACGACGCCCCCACGCCCGACGGCGAGGAGACCGACCGCGCGCGGTTCGTCGCCCGCGACGCGCTGCCGGAGATGGCCTTCGTCGGCGAGTGGGTCCGGGACGCCCTGGCGGGCGAGACGACGCTGCGCTGACCGCGAGAACGAAAGCGACGCTCCGCAGCGGGCCTCAGTCCGCGCCGGGACTGGGGGAGCCGCCGTCGGAGGTGCCGGTGCCGACCTCCCGCTCCAGCGCGGAGCCGGTGATCGAGCGCAGGCGGTCGATGAGACTGTCCTTCTCGGGTTCACCGACGAGCGCGACGTCGAGCACCTCGGAGATGTGCGAGACGGGGATGATCTCGATCTGCTCTTTGAACTCGTCCTCGATCATCACGTCCTGCTCGTTGGCGGCGGGGATGATCACCTTGTCCAGGCCGGCCTTCGCGGCAGCCTCGATCTTGTGGGTGACCCCACCGACGGGGAGCACGTCGCCCCTCACGGAGAGGGAGCCGGTCATGGCGATGGACTGGTCGATACCGACCTCCTCCAGCGCGGAGATGATGGCGGTCGCCATCGTCACCGACGCGGAGTCACCCTGCACGCCCTCGTAGGACTGGACGTACTGGATGTGGATGTCCTTCTCGGAGATGGACTCGTCGGAGAACTTCTTTATGATCGCCGAGACGTTCTGGACCGCCTCCTCGGCGATGTCCTGGAGGTTGCCGGTGGCGATCACCTGGCCGGGCCCCTGCGAGGGGGTCACCTCCGCCATCACCGGCATCACGATGCCGCTGTCCTCGCCCATCACGGCGAGACCGTTGACGCGGCCGATCACGTCGCCCTCGGAGACGTTGAGCTCGTAGTCCTTGCGGCGCTGGATGTGCTCGTCGGCGAGTTGCTGCTCGATGGAGCGCGAGCGCTGCTTGGCCTGGAGCACGTGGTCACGGGTGGTGTGCTCGGCGTCTTCCGCGCGGGCGATGTCGCCGGCCACCCGCACCAGCCCACCAAGGTCGCGCAGTTCCAGCGTGAGATGGTCCTTGCGCTGGGCGCGGCGCTTGGCCTCGAGGACGATCTCCTCGGCGGCCTCGCGGGTGAAGTGGGGCAGCCGCCCGTCGTTCTCGACCTCCTGGGCGACGAAGCGGGCGTACTTGCGGCGCATCTCGGGGGTGTCCTCGATGGTGTCGTCCATGTACACCTCGTAGCCGT
>CAYODS010000218.1:0-3089 GCA_964402765.1 uncultured Halobacteriales archaeon | reverse complement strand
TTTCAGCGAGAGGTCGATCTGCTGAGAGGACTCGTCGACGTCCATCACCTTCGCGACGACGCGTTCGTCGACCCCGACGTGGTCGCGGACGTTTTTGATCCACCCGCTGGCGACGTTGGAGACGTGCACCAGGCCGCGCTTGTCCTCGTACTCCTCCAGGTCGACGAACACCCCGAAGTCCTCGATCTCGTCGATCTTCCCCACGACGAGGTCGCCCTTGTCGGGCCAGCCGCTGTACTTCATACCTCCAGTTCGGACCGGACCTGTTTAACGTACGGGATCGTGCGCCGGCGCTAAATTTCACCCCGGTGTCGGGTGCACCCGGTGCCAAAGGTGATTGTGTCTGGGCCAGTACTCACTGGTGTGCTACAGTCGGCCCGGGCAACGTACGTCGCCGTCCTGGTGGTCGCGATCCTCGCCAACGCCGGCGTCGCGGCGTGGGTGTACCGCCGGGCCGACAGCCGCGCCGCCGACCTGTTCGTCCTCTCGGTGACTCTCGGCGTCACCCACGGCTCGCTCGGCGTGGTCCAGACGCTGGTGCGCGACCGGACGCTGATGGAGGCCATCGCCGCGGTCAGGTTCGTCCCGCTGTGGGCGAGCGTGATCGCGATCGCGGGGTTCGTCGTCCACTACGTCGGCCGGGAGTCCCTGCTCACCCGCCGGCGACGGGCCGCCCTCGTCGGCGTCGCCGCCGTCGGCAGCGGCCTGGAGGCCACGAACCCGCTGCACGGGCTGGTGTTCCGGAACGTCCGCCCTGTCGAGGACCCGTTCGTCCACCTCACCGCCGACCCGACGGCGCTGTACTGGGCGATCGCCGGCGCGGGCTACCTCGTCCTCCTCGGGTCGGTCGCGGTGCTCGGCGTGTCGCTTCTGACCTCGCGCCGGGTCAACCGTCGACAGGCACTGCTGCTGTCGCTGGGGATCGTTCCCTCGGTCCTCGTCAGCGTCGCACAGAGTCTGGGCTACATCCCCGCGAGTGGACTGGACTACAAGCCCGTCGCCGCCGTCGGCTTCGCCGCCGTCGTCGGCTACACGCTGTTCCGCGAGCAACTGTTCGCCGTCAACCCCGTCTCCCGGGCGGCGGTGATGGAGTCCGTCACCGACGCCGTCGTCGTCCTGGACGCCGAGCGCCGCGTCGTCGACTTCAACGCCGCCGCCGAACCGCTTGGTCTCGACGAGGGCGACATCGGCACCGACGTGGGCAGCGTCCTGCCGGGCGTGCTCCGCTCCGGCGAACCGACCGCCGACGGCGGCACCAGCCGGCTGGAGACGCCGCTGGACCCGGCGCTGGCGACCGGCGACCGACCCCACCCCGACGGTCTCGACGCCACGGGGTCCGAGACTGGGACCGGGACGGAGTCCGAGTTCGCCGACCGCTTCGTCGACCACTCCGGCGCCGAGCGCCGCCAGTACGTCGTCCAGCCCTCCACCGTCGGCGACCCCGAGCGACCACGGGGCCACGTCGTCGTCCTCCGTGACGTGACCGCCGTCGAGACGTACGCCGCCGAACTCGAACGGGAGACCGACCGTCTCGACCGGTTCGCCGCCACCGTGTCACACGACCTGCGCAACCCGCTGTCCGTCGCCCGGGGGTACGTCGAGACCGCCGTCGAGACCGACAGCGCCGAGCACCTGCCCCAGGCCGTCGAGGCGCTCGACCGCGCCGACGAGATAATCGACCAGTCGCTCACGCTGGCCCGCGAGGGCCGCGCCATCGACAGTCCCGACCCCGTGCCGCTCGCGACCGTCGCCCGGAACGCCTGGGCGACCGTCGACACCGACGACGCTACCTTCGACGTGGAGACCGACCGCACGCTTCCGGCCGACGGCGACCGCCTTGCCGCCCTCCTGGAGAACCTCTTTCGAAACGCCGTCGAGCACGGCGACGCCGACCACGTGCGAGTCCGTGACCACCCCGACGGCTTCGTCGTCGACGACGACGGCAGCGGCGTCGACCCCGCGGTCCGCGAGCGGGCCTTCGAGCGCGGGGTCTCCTCGGGCGAGGGGACCGGGCTCGGACTGGCGATCGTCGAGTCCATCGCCACCGCCCACGGCTGGGCCGTCGACCTGGGCGAGAGCGACGCCGGCGGCGCACGCTTCTCGTTTACCGGCGTCGCCACCGGTGCCCCGGACGACGGCGACGCGACCGACGGCGGCACGGACGGGTCCGACGACACCGACGGATCGGCCCGCGAGCCCGCCGCGTCCGGCGAGTCCGGCGACTGACTCCCCGGTTCGGCGTGGCGGACGCTCCGCTGGCGTGTCGAGCGCGTAGAGAGGAGAGCCGACGGCGGTCCGGGCGTTACTCGGGGCGGCTCTGGACGACCTCGGTGACCTCGCCGGCGACCTCGGCCTCGCCGCCGGTCGGCGTCGCGAGCGTCGTTCCACAGACCGCACAGTGGACCTCGCTCGCGGCCTTCCCGTACAGCGTCTGTTCGTTGCCGCAGTCCGGACACTCGACGGTGAGGAAGTCCCCGGGCATCAGTCCTGGAACTCCAGTCGACCGGCGCGCCAGCCCTCGCGCTGGTGAGCCTTTCCACACTCCGAGCAGATGTACTTCAGCTCGGTCTTCTTCGTGGGCTTGTCGCCACCGGGCACCTTCGAGAACTTGCCGTCGTTCCCGATCCCCTGGTTGCGTCGGCGCTGGCGCGCCTGCCACTTCATGCCGGTCTGGCGACCGCTGCGGACCTTCTCCACCTCGTGCTCGTGGTGGGCGTGACAGTGCGGGCAGTACGTGTTGAACCGCCGTGGCATCTCCATGGTACCGGCGGTTGTCGGGGCCGGCTTAAAACCCGTACGGATCACGACGCACTCCTTCGCTCGGGGGTCGGCGGTGTGCCCGGCTGGAGACGGCTCTGTGGTGTCGCTCGGAATCCGCTCGCTCCTGCTGTCGTGACAGTCGAGAAAGCCCCCGCCCCGCTGTTCTCAGGTGACGGTGATGCTGCTGTGAGGGCCGAGAAAGCCCCCGCCCCGGTGCTCTCACTCGATGGCGCTGCTGCTGTGAGGGCCCAGAAAGCCCCCGTCCCGGTGCGGGCACCTCACTCGCTGTCGCGCAAATCGAAGATTTGCTGGATCCCAAAAATCGCCAG
>CAYODS010000217.1:0-3097 GCA_964402765.1 uncultured Halobacteriales archaeon | reverse complement strand
GACTGGACGGAGACGTACCGCCCGAGGACGCTGCGAGAGGTCCGGGGCAACGACAGCGCCTGCGAGGACCTCCGCGAGTGGGCGGAGTCCTGGGACGACCACGGCGAGGCGGTCGTGGTGCACGGCTCGCCCGGCGTGGGCAAGACCTCGGCGGCCCACGCGCTGGCGAACGACATGGGGTGGGCCGTTACCGAGATGAACGCGAGCGATCGCCGCACCGCCGACGCCGTCGAGGAGATCGCCGGCGAGGCGGCGATGAACTCCACGCTCGCCCAAGCCGCACAGGGCGAGACCGAGCGCCGTCTCGTCATCCTGGACGAGGCGGACAACCTCCACGGCAACGCCGACCGCGGCGGCGCACGGGCGATGACCGACCTCGTGAAGTCCGCGAGCCAGCCGCTGGTGCTGATCGCCAACGACTACTACGAGATGTCCCGCGGGCTCCGCGACGCCACCCGCGACATCGAGTTTCGCGACGTCTCCGCGCGCTCGATCGTCCCAGCCCTGCGCAACGTCTGCAACAAGGAGGGCATCGAGTACGAGGAGGACGCTCTGCAGGCGATCGCCGAGAGCACCGACGGCGACCTGCGCTCGGCGGTGAACGACCTCCAGGCGGTCGCGGAGGGGCGCGACCGGGTGACGACCGAGGACGTGGTCACCAGCGGCCGGGACCGCTCGGAGGGGATCTTCGACTACCTCGACGAGTTGCTGCAGGAGGCCACGCCGCGGGAGGCACAGCGTGGCTCGTACGACGTGGACGAGACGCCGGACGACCTGCTGCGGTGGGTCGAGGAGAACGTCACGAAGGAGTACGAGGGCCGCGAGACCGCCGCCGCCTACCGGTGGCTGGCGCGGGCGGACACCTGGCTCGGTCGCGTGCGGGCCACGCAGGACTACTCCTACTGGCGGTACGCCGGCGACGCCATGACCGCCGGCGTCGCGAGCGCCCGCCATGGGCGCAAGGGCGGGTGGACCCGCTACGGCCCGCCGCAGTGGCGCACCCGTGGCTCCACTCGCGAGGAGATCGCCCGCCGGATCGCCGAGGGCTCGGGCGTCTCGGTGAACACCGCCCGCCGGGAGGTGTTGCCCTTTCTCGCCGCGCTCACGCATCACTGCAAGCCCCGCGAACTCACGGTGCGGATGGCCGCCCGCTACGAGATGGACGAGAAGGAGGTGAGCCACGTCACCGGCTCAGGCGAGACGACGAACAAGGTCCAGTCCATCGTCGAGGAGGCCGAGCGCCGCCGCGAGGCGGCCGCCGTCGCCGCCAGCGAGGGTGCCTTTGCCCCCGCTCCCGACCGCGACGAGGAAGAGTCGAAGGACGGGGAGCGTACGAACGGGACGGGGGACGACGAAGCGGTCGACGCCGACCTCACCAGCGTCGCCGACGACGGAGACGAAGACGAGTCCGAGACGAGCGAGGGCGGTGACGGGTCGGGCGACGACCTCGACCCCGAGGAGCGAGCCGAGAGCGCCGCCGCGGACGACCAGCAGTCCGGCCTAGGCGACTTCGTGTAGGAAGTAGTCTGGGTCCTCGAACGGCTCGTCCTCGCCCGTCACCGCGAGCACGTCCAGGGCGGTGACGGTCACGCCCGTCCCCAGCAGGCCGGCGAGCGAGGGCTCCGTTCGGCTCTCGTCGCCGTGCAGCAGTTCCTTCACGTACAGGCCACCCTCGCCGTGGACCTCCACGAGGACGTGTGCGCCCTCGGCGGGGCCGTCGGTCCGCCCCTCGCGCTCGCCCCCACCTGGTCCGCTCGCGGGGTCGAGGTCGGTGCCGTCAAGCCACGGGTCGAGCGGGTCCTCGGCGTCGGGCGGGGCGACGAGACGGCCGTCGATCCCGTGCACCTGCCGGGTGCGGGTGCGGTCGGCACGGCGGTGGTCCACGCGGGCGGGGGTGCGCTGCTCGATGGTCGCGCCGTGCAGACCGGCGAGCGCCTCGCGGAGCCGCCCGCTCGTGACGGGGTCGTCCAGGCGGGCGCTCATCCGGTAGGTCTTGCTCGCTGGCAGTTCCTTCACGCGCTCGACGGTGTCGTAGGTGGCGAGGCGGAGGCCGTCGACGGCGACGCCCTCGCTCTCTTCGGCGACGCGGTCCGCGATGGTCGCCACGTCGGGGCGGCGGACCCGCGGGCGCTCGACCTCGACGACGAACGGGCGGCCGGTGCCGAGCATCCGGGCGTCGACGTCCTCGCGACCGGCACCGTGGAACGTGGCGCTGTCGCCGTCCATCGCAGCGCGGACGTGGGGCGCGACCGCCTGCTCGACGCTGGTGGGGTACATGTACCCCGTGCCGCCGCAGTGCTCGCAGTCGACGGCACCGCCGTCGCCGAGTTGCTCGCCCGACCCGCCACACTCCCGGCAGGGCCACTCCGTCTGCGGGATGTCCCGCTCCAGCTTGCGGTACCGGCCGTACACGAAGGCGGGGTTGACCTGAGCCTCGACGTGGTCGCGCTCGACGTGACAGATGGCGAGTACGTCCGGCCGCTGCAGGTCGACCTCCGTCTCCGTGCGGGCGCCCAGCCGTTTGCCGACCTCGCGGTTGAACGCCTTCTTGAACTGCTCGCCCACCTCCGGGTCGAGACCGGCGTCCTCGCGGAGCAGGCGGTCGTTCTCCTCGACCAGCGGAGGCGCGCGGGTGCCGACCTGGTAGGTGGCGAACTCGTACCCCGAGAGCGCCTCGACGGCGCGGTCGGCCCACTCGTCGTGGTGGGCACACTCGCCCTCGCAGACCCAGCAGTCGGCGCTGGCGAGTGGCTCGTAGTCGGCGTCGTCGGCCATCGCGACCGCCACGCGGAGCGCGTTGCCCCGCTCGGCGTTGGTCAGCCCGAAGCTGCGGTCCGCGAACGGCCGGCCCAGGCAGGGGTCACACAGCGGCCCCGTCGAAAGCAGGTCACGCGCCCGCTCCAGCAACTCCATACCCCCCCGACGCCGCCGGCGAGTAACTGGCTTTCGTCTCCGTGGGCTCGCGGCGGGCGAGGGCAGAGAGAGGAGTCGGACGGGGGCACACGGACCGAGACCGACCGGACGAAAGCGGACGGCGCGAGGAACGCGCGAGGGACGAGCCGCGAGGCGCTACGCGCCTCGGCCACTCGCGCGGTGC
>CAYODS010000216.1:0-3152 GCA_964402765.1 uncultured Halobacteriales archaeon | reverse complement strand
CACCAGTAGGTGTCCTCGGGGTCGATGTCTAGCACGTACTTCGAGGTGGCGGTGACGTAGGAGAGGTAGCCGCCGGTGCGGTGCTGACAGCCCTTCGGCTGGCCGGTCGTCCCCGAGGTGTACATCAGGAAGAGGGGGTCCTCGGCGGCGCGAGAGACGGGCTCGACCCGGCGGCGCTCGCGCTCGGCCAGCAGGTCCGCCGCGAGCACGTCCCTGTCCGCGAGGTCGCCGGGGTCGATCCCCCGATCGGAGGGCGCCGCGCCGGGTTCGTGGACGGCGCTGCCGTGGCGCTCGTACACGAGGACGGTCTCGACGTCGGTCTCGGCGTCGTCGACGGCGTCGTCGGCCTTCGTCTTGTGGTCGAGGAAGTCGCCACGGCGGTAGTAGCCGTCGACGGTGACGAGCACGTCGGAGCCGGCGTCGTCCAGGCGGTCGGCGACCGCGGCGGCGGAGAAGCCGGCGAACACGACCGAGTGGACGGCGCCGATCCGCGCACAGGCCAGCATCACCACCGGCAGGGCGGGCACCATCGGCAGGTGGACGGTGACCACGTCGTCGCGGTCGACGCCCAGGTCCCGCAGGGCGGCGGCGGTGCGGTTCACCCGCCGGTACAACTCGCGGTAGGTGACGGCGTGACGGGTGCCGTCCTCGCCCTCCCACTGGAGGGCGACCTGGTCGCCGTGGTCGTCGAGGTGGCGGTCGACGCAGTTGTGACAGGCGTTGAGCCGTCCGCCGACGAACCACTCGTAGAAGGGCGGGTCGGAGTCGTCGAGCACCTCCCGCCAGCGGCGGTCCCAGTCCAGCAACTCGGCGTACTCGGCGTAGGCCTCGGGCCACTCCGCCTCGAAGCTGTCGTGGATCTCGGTGTCCGTGCAGTTGGCCTGGCCGACGAACTCGACCGGCGGGCGGACGTACTCGCGGTCCGCCAGTCGTGCCTCGATGTCACCGGCACCGTCGGGGTCGGAGCTGGACTCGGCCATGCGCTCGCCGTGGTCCGCGGGTGACATAAGCGTGTGTCCACGCCACGGCGGCCGTGTGCGAGGTATTTTAGGCGTCCACCCGCAAGCCGGTGGCATGGCAGGCCGGAACGAAGACGACCCCGAGGAGCCCGCGACCGACCGGGACGCCGGTGCGGACCCCGCCGCGGGCCGGGAAGGCGACGCCGGCGGACCGCCCGACGGCGACGGCGACGAGGAGGATTGGCGGTTCGGGGTGGACGATGTGGGAGAGGACGGCCTGGTCCAGACGGCGATCGAGGCCGAGGAGCCCGACCCGGAACACGCCGTCTTCGTCGTGCTGGGGGCACTGGCGATGGTGCTCGTGTTCGTCCACCTCTGGACGCTCGTCTGACGGCGCGGGAAACACCTTTTTGACCGGGGGTGAAACGCCAGGGCATGATCTCACTCGACGAGGCGGTGACCGCCCGCCTGGAGTCACACGGGGCCCGCTTCGAGGTGCTGGTCGATCCCGACGCCGCCCTCGCGATAAAGCGCGGGGAGTTCGACGGCGACATCGAGGACGTGATCGCCGCCGAGGACGTGTTCGAGAACGCCTCCCGTGGCGACCGCCCTGCCGAGAGCGACCTCGAGGACGTGTTCGGCACCACCGAGCCCCTCGAGGTGATCCCAGAGGTGATCCGCCAGGGGGAGATCCAGATCACCGCCGAGCAGCGCCGCGAGATGCAGGAACAGAAACACCGCAAACTCGTCGACACCATCGTCCGCAACGCCGTCAACCCCCAGATGGACGACGCCCCCCACCCGCCCGAGCGCATCGAGTCCGCCCTGGAGGAGGCCGGGTTCAGCGTCGACCCGATGGACCCCGTCGAGGAACAGGTCGACGACGCCCTGGACGCGCTGCGACCGGTGATCCCCATCCGCTTCGACGAGGTGGCCGTCGCCAGCCGCGTCCCCCCAGAGTACGCCGGCAGCGCCCAGGCCCAGATACGGGAGTTCGGCGACCTCGAGCGCGAGGAGTGGCAGTCCGACGGGTCGTGGATCGGGGTCGTCCGATTCCCTGCCGGCCTGCAGGACGAGTTCTACAACCTCGTCAACGAGGTCTCAAGCGGCGAGGCCGAGACGCGGATCGTCGAGGACGAGGAGGAGATCGGCACGCGGTAGTGGCGTTCGACCGGGCGGCGATCACCCGCGCTTGAACCCGAGCGCGAAGCCGCCGGCGAAGCCACCGGACACCGACGCCGCCGACAGCACCGGTCCGATCCACTCGTTGGACACGTCGGCGGCGTCCTTGCTGGCCTTCAGGATGCCGCCGGAGAGCTTGTCCCACCTGACGCTCATGTACCCCTTCTGCTCGAGAAAGGCGAAGATCGCCAGCTCCATGCCGATGATGAAGGCGACCACCTTCGCGACCTTCTTGGCGAAGAAGCCGATCAGCCCCCCGATGACCGCGCCGCCGCCGAACTGCAGGCCCAGCGCCTGCGGGTCGATCTGGGCAAGCATGCCCACACCTTGGCGGGCTGACGGTATGGATTTTGTGGGGCGTCGGACGCCGCGCGACGGCGGCGACGCCGCCCGTGGTGAGCGGGGGATTGAAGACCGGCCCGCCCCAACCCGGGAGCGTGACGCACCCAGCGGCAACCGAGGTGGCGGGCCGGCGCGGCTGACCGCCCACTGGGGGTGACCCCATGAGCCGTCGCACCCGCGTCGACAACGGCCCGGCGATCGTGGTCAAGCGAGTCGACCAGCGGCCCGTCGAGACCGAGGAGATACGGCAACTCGCCGGCGCCGGCGGCTACGAGGTGCTCGGCGAGGTCACCCAGGTCCGCGAGGAGGACCCCGCTTACCACGTCGGCGAGGGCAAGGCCGACGAGATCGCCGCCCTGGTTCGGGAGACCGGCGCCCACACGGTGATCTTCGACAACCGTCTGGGCCCGTACCAGACGTACAACCTCGGCAACCGCTTCCCCGAGGGCGTCGAGGTGCACGACCGCTTCACGCTCATTCTGGAGATCTTCGGCCAGCGCGCCCAGACCCGGAAGGCCCAACTGCAGGTGGAACTCGCCGAGTTGCGCTACGAACTCCCGCGGGCGGAGGCCTAGACCAGTCTCGCCAAGCGCGAGGAGCGGCCCGGCTTCATGGGCCTGGGCGAGTACGACGAGAGCCGCGAGCGCGACATAAAGTCCCGCATCGCCC
>CAYODS010000215.1:0-3219 GCA_964402765.1 uncultured Halobacteriales archaeon | reverse complement strand
CTTCCTGATGTACACCTCGGGGACGACCGGCCAGCCGAAGGGCTGCCAGCACCGCACCGGCGGCTACCTCGCGTACGCCGCCGCCACGACGCGAAACGTCCTCGACGTGAAGCCGACGGACACGTACTGGTGTGCCGCCGACATCGGCTGGATCACCGGCCACTCCTACATCGTGTACGGGCCGCTGGCGCTCGGCACCACGAGCGTGATGTACGAGGGCGCCCCGGACCACCCCCACCGCGGCCGCGTCTGGGAGATCGCCGAGCGGTACGACGTGGACGTGTTCCACACCTCGCCGACGGCGGTGCGACAGTTCATGAAGTGGGGTGCGGACCACCTCGCGGGGTACAACTTCGACTTTCGGCACCTGACGACCGTGGGCGAACCCATCCAGCCGGAGGTGTGGCACTGGTACCACGAGCACGTCGGCGGCGGTGACGCCGTCGTCGTGGACACGTGGTGGCAGACCGAGACCGGCGGTCACCTGATAACGAACCTGCCCGCGCTGGAGGAGATGAAACCCGGCTCCGCGGGCCGTCCCTGCCCGGGCGTGGCCGCGGCGATCTACGACGACGACGGCGACCCGCTGCCGCCCCGCTCGGACCGGGCGGGCAACCTCGTGATCGAGCGCCCCTGGCCCGGGATGCTCCAGACCGTGTACGGCGACGACGACCGCTTCGTCGAGGAGTACTGGCGGCGCTTCTCCGACGTGGACAGCGACGACCCCGCCGACTGGGTGTACGAGACCGGCGACGGCGCCGTCCACGAGGCGGACGGCTACTTCCGCGTGCTCGGGCGACTGGACGACGTGATGAACGTCGCCGGGCACCGTCTCGGGACGATGGAACTCGAATCGGCGGTCTGTGAGGCCGACGGCGTCGCCGAGGCGGCGGTCGTCCCCCGGACAGACGACGAGAAGGGCGAGGTGCCCGTCGCCTACGTCACGCTGCGAGAGGGCGTCGACGCCTCCGAGGCGGTGCGGCAGGCGATCGTCGCCGCCGTCGAGCGGGCGATCGGACCGTTCGCCCGGCCCGCCGACGTGCACTTCGTCGAGGACCTGCCGAAGACCCGCTCGGGGAAGATCATGCGCCGTCTGCTCGCGGACATCTCCAACGGTGCCGACCTGGGCGACACCACCACGCTCCGCGATCCGTCCGTGCCCGCCGAGATACGCGAGCAGGTGCGGGGACAGGCGGACTGACCGACGGCCGTCTGGAGAGCGCGGCGGAGACGGGGGACTGCTCCCGTCAGACGATCGCCGACCAGACGGGCTTGATCAGGAAGAACACCGTCGTGTAGAGGACGTACCCCAGGACGAGCATCGACCCGGCAATGGCGGCCTTCGGGCGGTCGAGGGGGTCGTCCCGCCGGGCCTCGACGGCGCGGGCCTCGAACTCGAAGAAGTCCACGATGACCAGCGACACCACCAGCACCGACAGCACCATCCCCGGGTGGTAGTCGTAGGTGAGGTAATAGAAGGAGCCGAGCACGAGGACGACGTTGCTCGCCTCGTGGGGCAGGTACCGGGACAGCGACTCGCCGTCGCCCGCCTGCGCCCGGTAGTGTCGGTCGGCGAGCAGCCGCGTGCCGAGGTTGACGACGACCAGGACCACGAGCAACGGCTCGATGACCGTCCCCAGCGCGTCGAGCGGTCCCAACAGCGTGGCGGGATACGCCATTGCCCACTTGAAGGGGCGCCGCCCATTAGAGACTTGCTTTTCGACCGCCCGCGTCCCGCCGGGCCGGGGTCAGTACGGCCAGTCGCCGGTGATCTTCATTCCCTCGGCGAGGTCCTGGGCCTCCAGGTCCGCGGCGATCGCGTCCGTGTCACGGTGGTCGATCGCCCGGCCCTCGTCGGCGAGTTCCACCGCCAGCGCGGTCAGCAACACCGCCTGCTCGCGGAGGTCCCGGGACTCCAGCTTGTCGAGCGTGTCGGCGTAGGTGTGCCCCCAGCCACGCCCCTCGCTGCCGGTCTTCGACATCGCGTGGATGCCGGGCGTGCCGTGCTCGACGAACGGCCAGTGGTCGCTGTGCGGTCCCAGCCGCGGAACGGTCTCGATCGGGTGGTCGTACCGCCGGGCGACGGTCTCGACGGCGTCGGCCAGGCCGTCGAAGCCGTGGGTGTACAGTTTCAGCGTGCGCCCCCGGACGACGCCGTCGAGGTTGAGCACCGCCCGGACGCCGTCGTGGTCGTAGCCATCGGCCATCCGGTTCGACCCCACGAGACCGACCTCCTCGGCGCCGAAACAGACGACGTGCACCCGCGTGTCGAGGTCGTCCTCGCGGGCCGCGAGCGCCCGGGCGACCTCGACGACGGTCGCGGTACCGGCGCCGTTGTCCATCGCCCCCTCGCTGATGTCGTGGGCGTCGACGTGACTCGTCAGGAGCACCTCCTCCTCGGTCTCGGGGCCGAGGTAGGCGTGGACGTTCTGGCTCTCGGCGTCGTGGACCGCACAGTCCACCTCGACGCCGACCTCGTCACCCTCGTGGCGCCGCCGCAGGCGACTGCCGACCTCCTTCGAGACGCCCACCGCCGGGACCGCGCCGATGGGGTCGTCCTCCGTACCCACGGAGCCGGTGGGCGGGAGACACCCCTCGACGTGGTTGCGGAAGACGAAGGCGGCGGCACCGGCCTCGACCGCGTGGTAGTACTTCTCTCGCCGGTGGACGAACCGGTCGTGGTAGTCCGGCACGTTCGAGGCCGCCATCACCACCTTCCCCGAGAGGTCGCGGTCGAAGTCCTCCGGCAGTCCGTGCCCCACGTCGACCAGTTCGCCCGTTGCCTCGCCCGCCGGCGACCGCGGCAGGGCGATGCAGTCCTCGGTGTCCTCGCCCGCCCGTACCGCCGCCGACCCACGGGTCCACCCTTGGATCTCGAACTGCTCGACGTGGGCGTCGCGGGCGCCCGCCCGATCGAGTGCCTCGCGTGTCAGCTCCGCGGCAACGCGCTCGCCCTCGCTGCCGGCCATCCGGTTGCCCACGTCGACCAGGTCTTCGAGGTGGTTCCATCCGGTGCTGCTCGTGAACGTCTCGCCGATCCACTGTCTGTCCATGGGTGTCGGTCGCTCGCGGCAATCATATGCGTTTCCTCCGGCTCACCCGGCGGGGTGTTCGTGGCCGTCGTGTGCTCTGGAGCGGGTGCTGTGGAGGGTGGTGAGTGGACTTCCGAAGCCCTCGGCGTCGCCGGCGCCTGCGGCGCCGGCTTCCAGAGGCGCGTAG
>CAYODS010000214.1:0-3240 GCA_964402765.1 uncultured Halobacteriales archaeon | reverse complement strand
GGTCCTCCTTCGGCAGTGTGAGGCCCGCACTGTCGCCGCTACTGAATTGTTGCAGTTTCCTGATTTCCATGTGATTCCGGTCCGCCTCGGTGAACCTAAATCCCTGTCAGACACCCGTGAGAGTACGTAATTCCGTGATATTCCTCGGTTTGAACGATGAGGGGGCCGCATCCGGTGGTGGGGTTGACCCCACATGGCAACAGGCGAGTTCGACAAGGAGGACGTCGCCCTGGCGGGCATCTTCGTGCTCGCGGCGGCGTCGACCGTCGGTATCGCGGACGTAACGCTGTTCGACACGTCGTTCAGTGAGGGCGTCGGCGTCGGTGTCGGCGAGTTCACCCTGGGGACGCTGCTGAGCGCGGGCATCTTCGCGTTCGGCTACCTCACCAACGACAACGACGTCCAGAGTCTCGACGACACGTACCGCTACACGGTGTACGGCACACTGGCGCTCATCCTCGCGCCGGCGTTCATCACGCCGCTGTACGACATCGTCACGCAGAACGACCTCTTCCGCGTGCTGGCCGTGACCATCCAGAGTCTCGGCTACGCCGCGGTCAGCTACATGGCCTGAACGAACATGAACTGGAACAACCTCGCAGCACTGGAGCTCGTACTGGTCGCGCTCGCGTTCGTGGGAGCGCTGAACTGGGGCCTCGTCGAGGTGGTCGACACCAACGTCGTCACCGAGTTCGTGCCCACCGACTACCAGGGGATCGTCTACACCGTCGTCGGCGTCGCTGGCGGCCTCGGCGTGCTCGACGTCGCCGGCGTGCTCGACATCGAGACCCTGCGGGAGGACATGTGAGCATGCGTCGGGCGCTGCTCACCGCCGGGCGCCTCTTGATCGCCGTGCTGGTCGTGACCAGCATGTTCGCCGGCTACGTCCCCCTCGGGGACAGCGGCCCCCGCTCTGGAATCGCGGCGGTCCAGGATGGCGGCGCTGGCGAGTGTAACTTTGGGGAAATCGTCATCGGGACAGACTTAGAATCGAACGGTGATTGTACCGTACTGAACGGCTACCGTGGGTCGGTAGAAGAGGACGGAACAGACAATCAACTGAAAACCGACCTACACACGCAGTTAGTCACCGCTCGGGACTCTCGGGACCAGAAGATAACGAGTTACGAGAACCTCGTTAGTGACTTAGAAACCGTCACGTCCCTCGAAGCGAGGGCCGCCGTTGCCGACGCCTACCGGAACGGAAAGAGTGCCCAAGAGGCGCGGCAGGCGGCGCTAGAGGCGATAGAGAACAGCACGGTAAAACGGCAGGAATTCCTAATCAAGTTCTTCGAGTCGGACGCCGCACTACTCCGATACACAGCGAACGTGTCGGGGGAACGTCTCTCACCACAGGACGACCTCGCTTACCTCGTCACGGACGACAGCGGCCCGTCCGGTGTGTCCTACGACGCCACGACCTACGACGAATGGCTACCGGCCAACCAGTCCCCGACCGCGAACGTGACGCTGGTGGACGGGACAAACCGGACGGTAGACGCGTTTAGCGTTCGCTTCAACGCCACGAACACCGCGAACCCGAACGACAACGTGTACGGGACTCAGGTAGTGACGGTGACGCCGGACAAACAGTACCCCGGCTACAAACAAGAGCCTACGTCTACGACGTGGGATAGCCCGGCGTACTTCAACTTCACAAAAATCCAAGTGAGGGAACCGTATCAGGAAAGCCCACTTACCGGCCAGCGAGTCTACACACACCAAGACTACTACGAGGCTTGGAACGAGACAAAAACGACGTACTACAACGTCACGAACCGATTCAATCAGTCTACCGTAGACGCGCTGTACCAGTCATTCAACAACGGCGAGATAGACCCCGAAAATGTCGTCCCGCCCGAGGAACGGGTAGACGAATTCCCCAACGCCAGCACGGACTACGAGGCGTATAGGGCGGCCCTCGCCGCTACGCTCGGGGCGGCTCACCCGGACTACTCTAACTTCAGCAAGATGGAGATAGATTTTACCGGGGAGACGTACCGGACCTTCAATACCACAACGGACAGTTACGAACGGGTGACGGTCGAAAATGAGACGTACACCGGCTACGTCCTAATGGACGGCCAACCCCCGAACGGCTCCCTTCAGGTGGGACAGACCTACGACGTGTCTAACCTGCCGGACGACGTTAGGGTACTCCGGCAAACCGACACAGAACGGCAGGTAATACCGCTACATAGCGGTAACATGACTGTCCTGAACGCTACCGATAGCACCGGCTCCCCGGTCGATTCGGTCGGCTACGACGGCGGTACGGACTGGCAAACTCTGGACGATCCAAACTCCTTCAAAGAGTATCTGGATACGGCGGAGGAAGCCCAAGCCGACATAGACATTCGGTTCAACACCGCCGGAGGCGGTGGCGGTGGCTTCTCGCTACCCAGTGTCGACCTCGGCGGCCTCCAGGTCCCTGGTACCGCCGTACTGATCATCATCGGCGTGGTCGCGCTGCTGCTCATCGACGACTGACCAATGCGGCTACTCACCCTCACAATCGTGACGGCGGTGCTCGCGTCGACCCTGGGAGTGGCAGCAGCGGCGCCAGTAGACGGTTCTGGGTACGTTCCCAGCCAAGAGGACGACTCGGCGGACGACGACCAGAGCGGGAACATGACGACGACCACGTCGACGCCACAGCCAACGACCAGCGGCAACCCACCTCTCACGCCGGACCCACCGGAGACGACGACGGTACCGGACCCGGACACCGAGCGGGTCGACTCCGACACCCGGCTCGTCGACGCAACCTACAACCCGAGTGACGGCACGGCGAGAATCACCCTCCGGACCGACGGTCCAACGGCTATCACTCTGACCGACGCCGCTGGGTTCATCGAGGGCGGCGAGGTCGAGCGTCGGTCGGTCGTCGTCGACGGCGAGGAGACCATCGTGATACCGGTCACCAGAGTCGACGGCTACGTTGCTGTAGGCATCTCCACGGACGAGACCCTGTACGCGGTGCCCATCGAGACGCGGTCGCGTCTCTTCCGCGGCACGGCACAGTGGGGCTACGTGTGGCTCGCTGGCCTCCTTGGCGTCGTCGGCGGCTCGGGGACGGTGCTGTACTACGCCCGGGAGTTCCTACGCGAGGACGACCCGGAAATAGCGGAGCGGGTACTGTAAACATGACACTCGAACTGAAAGACTACTGGCGAGAGAACCCTGTCGAGGGGGCCGTCTTCGTCGTCATCCTCGTCGGGGCGCTCAACTGGGGTATCG
>CAYODS010000213.1:0-3264 GCA_964402765.1 uncultured Halobacteriales archaeon | reverse complement strand
GACTACGCCGAGGCCTACCGCGTTGCTCGCGAGGAGTACGGCGCGCCGCTCCCGCGGTTCGTCTCGGCTGCCGACGCCGTCTATCAGTACGACACCGTCCTCGGGGCGGTTCGCGAGCTCGACTTTTTCCACCTCTCCCGCGACGCGCTTCGGTGCGACGTCACCGGCGAGGGCGACGACGTCGGCGGCGAGGCCGTCCTCACGCTCGACCCGACGCCCGTCGACGGCTGGCGCGACTCTGACAGCGGCGAGAGCGTCCTCGTGTTCCCCTCCGGCACCGTCTACGACGTCGACGCCGGCGACGACCAGGACCGCGGGCGTGCGGTCGACGCGCTCCGGTTCGTCGCCCTCGACAGCGGTGTGATCGACCAGCCGGACGACCCGCTCGGCGGGGCCGACTTCTGCGAGGCGTATCGGCTCGCCCGCGAGGTCTACGGCGCCCCGCTCCCCCGGTGGTTCGCCGCCGAGGCCGACGACGCCGTCCGGGCGAACGTGCCGCTCCTCCCGGCCCCCGAGCACCTGCTCGGCGACGGCGACGCGCTCGCGCCCGACCGCGACGACCTCGACGACGTGTACCGCGAGGTCGGCGACCTGGTCGCCGAGGCGACCGACCCCGACGGCGGCGACCGCCCGACCGTCGTCGCGTCGCTCCCCGCGACGGGCAAGACGACCGCGGCGATCCGGAACGCTTGCGACCAGCCGACGACCTACCTCGCGCCCCGGCTCGAACTACAGGCGCAGGCCGTCGCAAAAGCCGAGGACGCCGACGTGTCGGTCGACGTCCTCCCGGTGTTCTCCGACGGCGCGGTCGCCGAGGGCGCCGTCGCAAGCGCCGTCGAGCACGTCCGCGAGCACGGGAAAGACGCCCTCCGCGACCGCTGGCGGCTGGTCGAGGCTGTCGGCGGCACGGTGTTCGCCGAGGACGACCAAGACGACCAGGACGACCCCGACGTCGACCTCGACCGCGCGACGTGCGCGACCGCGGCTGGCGACCACGGCGAGGCGTGGGCGCTGGCGGTTCACGCCGCCCGGGCGCTCGGGTTCACGCCCCGCGAGATACACCGCGACGCCCGGGGGCTGTTCGGCGTCGACGCGCTCCCGTGTACCTGTTCGGACGACGAGGGCGAGCACGACAACAGCGCCCCGGCCTGTCCCTACAGCGCCGCGTGGGACCGGATCGGCGACCGCGAGGACCCCGCCGACCTCCTGGTCGGCTCCTACGGCCACGCCTACGTCGAGGGCGCGCGCACCTACCGGACCGGCACCCGTCGCGAGCCCGAGGACCGCCCCCGCGCGGTCGTCCTCGACGAGTGGCCCGGCGACCAGTTCGCGACCGACTACGGCCGCGAGGCGTTCGGGTTCGCGGCGTGGCTCGCCCGGTCGCTCCGGCCCGACGTCGAGGCGCTGGCGGACGTCGACACCGACCTCGCCGGCGACGAGTTCGTGCGGACCTATCTCGACGGCGAGGTCGCCGACGCCTTCCCCCGGGTTCGCGACGCTCTCACCGGGATCGCCGCCGTTCGTGAGGCCCGCGAGGCCGCCGCGGCCGCCGCCACCGTCCGCGCGGAGGTCGACGCCGACCGGCTTGACGACCTCGGCGTCGCCGACCTGCTCGACCAGCTGGTCGAGGCGTGGGGCGAGGCCGACGGCCTCCCTGCGAGCGACGACCGAACTGCCCTCGCCCGCGACCTGCTCGCGGCCGTCGAGGACGTCCGCCCGAACGACCGGAACGCCGGCGTCGCCGGGTGGGTCCGCGACGACGTGGTCGACCCGCTGCTCGACGCCTCCGGCCCCGACGTTCGCGACGCCCTCGCGGACACCCCAGCGCCCGGCGACGGCCCGCTCGCGGCTGTCGTCGAGCACGCCCTCGACGTCGCCGCCGACCTCTCCTACAGCCGACGGGCGGCGCGCGCCGCCCTCGACGCTGCCGAGGCCGCGCTCCGGGGCGGCGCCGACGGGGTTCGCGAGCTCGCGGTGTGGTCCGACGACGGCCACGCCCACCCCGACGCGGGCTACATCCTCCGCGCCGTGATCACGCCGACGGACGACGACCTCGCCGACCGCGTGCGGACCTCCGGGTACGACTATCCGAACCCGGCCCGGCCGGGCGAGGGGACCGTCCTCAAGGCCGTGTCGACCGCCGGCCGCTCGACGACGCTCGTCGACGAGAACCGCCAAGGCGCGACGATCCTCGACCCGCCGGGGCGCTCGACCGGCGGCGGCGACACCGCGCCGGTCGTCGGCCTCGACGCCACCGCCCGCGCCGAACTGTGGCGGTTCGCCCTCGGCGAGCACGTCGACCTCGTCGACGTCCACGACTCTCCCCGGGAGCGCGCCGCGTTCCTCCGCGACCACCTCGGCGTCTCTGTCGTCCAGATGTCCCGCGCCGCGCGGCCGTATATGGGCGACCCCGAGGGGAAGGACACCGACGGCGACGTGGCGCTCGTCGAACACCTCGCGGACAACTACACCGGCGTCTACGGCGCCGGAGACCCCGACCGCACCCCGACGACGGTCGGGAACCCCGCGGTCGTGACGTCGAAGGCCGTCGAGGGTGTCCTCGACGACGACGACCGCCTCGCCGGGAAGGTGTCGACGTCGGCGCACTACGGCGACCTCGACGGCCGGAACGACCTGGGCGACCACCACCTCGCCGCGCTGCTCGGCAGCCCGCACTACGGCGACCACTACGTCGAGCGGCTGTCGGCCCTGGTCGGCGAGGAGGTCGAGCGCGACGGGCGAGGGATGAACCTCGACTATGGCAGCGCGTTCGCGAACGACGTCCTCCGCGGGATGCGCGAGGACCGCGTCGCGCAGGCGATCCTCCGGTTCGCTCGGGGCGACAGCGGGGCCGTGGTGTTCTGCCGGACCGCCGCGCTCCGCGACGACCTTCCCGTTCGCGGGGAGGGGCGGATCGCCGACACCTACACCCCGAAGGCGACGCGGATCGCCCGAGCCGTCTCGACGCTCGACACCACCGGTGAGCGGTTCACCGCCGCGGACGTCGCCGATCTACTCGACGGGGACGCCCCCAGCCGGCGGACGATCCGCCGGGTGCTCGCGTCGTTCGCGAACGCCGGCTACGTCGAGCGCGAGCGGGCGAGCGAGGGGACCGCCTACGGGTACGACCAGGTCGGCGAGGTGCCGGCAGGGGAGGTCGAGGCGCCCGCTGTCGACGTCGGAGGCGGTGAGGTCCACCCGGACAACTCCCGTAAGGAGGTTTACTATACGGCGTCTGTCCGGGTCGCCCCCCCGGATCGGCTG
>CAYODS010000212.1:0-3282 GCA_964402765.1 uncultured Halobacteriales archaeon | reverse complement strand
AGCGAGGAGCGCAGCGACTCAGAACCGGCGAGCGCGCCGAGGGCTTCGGAGACGCCCACATCGAGATCGAGAGCACCCGATGAGAGCACGCCGAGGGCTTCGTGTGTTTCCTCACCGAGATCGAGAGCACCCGATGAGAGCACGCCGAGGGCTTCGTGTGTTTCCTCACCGAGATCGAGAGCACTCGATGAGAGCACGCCGAGGGCTTCGGAGGTCACCCAATCAGGATCGAGAGCATCCGATGAGAGCACGCCGAGGGCTTCGGAGGGCACTCCGACGGAATCGAGCGCACCCGACCCCCGAGACCTCACTTCAGCCGTTCCTGCAACACGGACGGATGAGCGGCGGTGACGCCGTCGATTGAGAGGATGGACTCCTGGATGACGTCACCGAGTTCGTCGCTGTCGCTCGCCCGCACCTCGGCCATCAGCGTGTGGTCGCCGCTGGATGTGAACAGCGACTCGACGGCGTTGACCGCGGCGAGGGCGCGACTGGCCTCGACGTAACGCTCGGACTCGACGTCGACCCCGACCAGCGCGATCGACTCCCCGGGCAACTTCTTCGGGTCGACGTCCGCGGAGTAGCCGACGATCACCCCCTCGTCCTCCAGGCGACGGACGTACTTGCGGACGGTGGGCTTGGAGACGTCGGCCCGCTCTGCGATCTCGGCGTAGGAGGCCTGGGCGTCCTCCTCTAGCACCGATAGGATGCGACGCTCCGTCGATCCAGTGCTCATACCCTACTGTTAACGCCAGCAGAAAAATATCTTATGAACGTGAAAACGAACCCGGCGACGCGGGAACATCGGCGGTGCGGGGCCCATCAACGGTTTGTCGTGTGCGCCTGTGGCACAGACCGATGAGCGGGCACGCGGTGGCGCCGCTGGCGCTGGCGCTGGTCGTCGGCGGGGTGGGGTACCTGTGGGCCGGGGCGAGCATTCGACACCGGCGTGACGCGGTCGCCGACCGGCCGGTCGTCCTGGCGTTCACGGGGCTGACGCTGGTCGCGGGCCTGTCGGGCGTGGTCAACGGCGTGACGGGGCTGGTCCGACCGGAGTTGCTGCAGTTCACCGGGTCCGGCGTGAAGTTCGTCGGCCTGTCGTGGTTCCTCCCGCTCGCCTGGGGTGTGTTCGCGATGACGTACACCGGGTGGCGACAACTGGTCACGCCGCGGCGCGTGGCGGTCGTCGCCGCCGCCGTCCTCCTCGGGGCGGCGGTCGTGACCGCCTGGAGCCCCCGGCCCTCGGAGACGACGAGTCTGGGGCCACTCGTTGTGACCACGCCGCTTGCGATCACCGTCCAGTTGCTGGTCGTGTTGACGAGTTCGCTGTTCGGACTGGCGGGGGTCGGACTGCTCGCCCGGTCGGTGAGCCGGAACCCGCTGGTCGGGTGGCGGCTCGGGCTCACGCTCGGCCTGGGCGGCACCGCCCCCTGGGTCGGCAGTTACCTGGTGAGCGTGGGCAACGCCGTCACCGGGTGGAGCGCCGTCGGGTCGCTGGTGCCGCTCTCTGCGGGCACCCTCGTCGGCGCGGCGTCGCTCACGCTGGCGGTCGAGCGGTACCACGCCTTCCGGTCGGTGCCGGCGCCCGGCAACGTCGGTCGGCGGACGGCGGTCGCCGAACTCGACGCCCCGGTGGTCGTCCTCGACGAGGGCGACCGGGTCGTCGACTGCAACGAGGCGGCGCTGTCGACGTTCGACACGACGCTGGGGGCCGTCGTCCGGGGGTCGCTCGACGGTCTGCTCGGCGTCGACCTGGAGACGGTGCGGTCGGAGGAGACGCTGTCGCTTGACACCGGCGTCGGCCGCCGGCAGTTCGAGGGCAGCGTCGCCCGGATCGCCGACGACCACGACCGGCCGCTGGGGTGGGTCGTGCTCCTGACCGACGTCACCGACCGGGTGACCCGCAGCCAGCGGCTCACCGTGCTCAACCGCGTGCTGCGGCACAACCTCCGCAACGAGATGAACGTCGTCGGCGGCTACGCCGACGCCGTCAGTGACTTCGTCGACGGCGACCCCGCCGAGGGCTTTCTCGAGGAGATCGAGGAGAAGGCAGACTCGCTGGGCACGCTCGGCGAGGAGGCCCGTGACGTCGAGGAACTGATGAGCCTGCCCCGCACCGCCGACACGGACACCGACCTGTCGACGGTGGTCGAGTGGACCGTGGACGACCTCGCGGAGACACACCCCGAGGCAACCGTCACCACCGAGATCGAGCACGACCGCACGCTCGGCCTGAACCCGAACGTCCTGGAGCACGCCCTCTGGCAACTCGCCGACAACGCCGCCGAACACGCCGACGACCCCCACGTGACGATCCGCACCCGCTACGTGACCGACGGCCAGTACCCGGTCGAGGTGAGCGTGGCCGACGACGGCCCCGGACTCCCCGAGCACGAGTGGGACGTCGTCGTCGGCGGGGACGAGACCGCCCTCGAACACGGGTCCGGCATCGGACTGTGGATCGTCAACTGGGCCACCTCGCGACTCGGCGGGCACCTCGACTACGAGGCGAGCGAGGCTGGCACCACCGTCCGGATCCGGCTGCCGACCGTGGAGCGCGACCCCGCCGACGACACCGCCGCGGGCGATCCGGACGCCGGTGCCGCCACGGGCGACGAGGACGCGGGCGGCGCGGCGCCCACCCCGCCCTCGGCCGCACCGGACGGCTCCTGAGGCGGGCACGGAGCGGACGGCGAGGACAGCGGTCCCGAGGACCAGTCGGTCAGCGGTGGCGGTCGAGCAGGTCAGCCGACCGCTCCCACTCGCGGTCGTCGTCGAAGTACTGCTCGGCGGCCGGCTCCTCGGGCATGCCGCCGATCGCCCGCTTCTCCTGGCCGTAGGAGGGCCGCTCGTCCACGTAGAACCGGCCGGTGAGGACGGTACCCTCGTGCAGCGCGGACTCGGTCTCGTACATCATGTCGGCGGCCTCGCG
Source organism: uncultured Halobacteriales archaeon (assembly GCA_964402765.1). Classification (GTDB taxonomy): domain Archaea; phylum Halobacteriota; class Halobacteria; order Halobacteriales; family SW-7-71-33; genus SW-7-71-33. The sequence goes on along the minus strand of CAYODS010000212.1, from coordinate 350 downwards.
GCGGTCGTGGACGTCGTGGTCGTAGTCCTCGGACTGCTGGATGTCGACGTAGGGGACGTACTGCTTCGCGTCCTTGTTCCAGGTGGGACACTGGGTGAGGAAGTCGACGTGTGCGAAGCCGTCGTGCTCCATCGCCTCGACCAGGATGTCCCGCGCCTGGTTGGGGTTGACCGCGGCGGTCCGGGCGACGTAGGAGGCACCGGCGGTCAGGGCCAGCGACAGGGGCCGCACCGGGTCCTTTGCCGAGCCGTGGGGCTGGGTCTTTGACTTGTGGCCCTTCGGCGACGTGGGCGATGTCTGGCCCTTCGTCAGCCCGAAGATCTCGTTGTTGAACACGATGTAGGTCATGT
>CAYODS010000211.1:969-3295 GCA_964402765.1 uncultured Halobacteriales archaeon | reverse complement strand
ACGCTGTTGCGCCGGCTTGCCGCCGACCTCGACGTCGACGAGAACGAGGACCGCCACCCCGACCTGGAGACGACCGCCGAGTCCGAGGACCGGCTGTTCACCACGCTCGGGACGACCACCCGGCGGATGGACACCGACCGCCGGGATGTGTTGCTGACGGACACGGTGGGGTTCATCAGCGACCTGCCCCACTGGCTCGTGGAGTCCTTCGAGTCCACGCTCGACGCCGTCTACCGGGCCGACCTCGTCTTGCTGGTGGTGGACGTGACCGACTCCGTCGAGGAGATGCGCGAGAAACTGGTGACCAGCCACGACACGCTGTACGAGCGCAACGAGGCGCCGATCGTCACCGTCCTCAACAAGGTCGACGCCGTCGACGACGCCGAACTCCGACGCAAGCGCGAGGCGCTGTCCTCGCTGGCCCCGGACCCCATCGCCGTCAGCGGGATGGAGGGCACCAGCGTCGACGCCCTCCGTGCACGTATCGACCGCGAGTTGCCGCCCCTGGAGCGCGAGCGGCTCGTCCTGCCGCTCGGCGACGACGCGATGAGCCTGATCTCCTGGCTGCACGACGAGGCTCACGTCGAGGGCGTCGACTACGGTGACGACCGGGCGACGGTCACCTTCGATGCCGACCCCGAGACGGTCGAGCGGGCCCGCGCCCGGGCCGGCGACCTCGTGGACGCCACCGCCGAAGGCGAGGGCGAGGGCGAGGACGCCGAGACGGCGCCGGGGACACCCGCCGGCGAGTCGGGCCAGAGCCGCGTCCCGCCGAGTCGGCGCGACCGCGAGGACCACGGGCGGGCGAGCCCGGACGCCGAACCGCCCGGCGAGTAGCCGTGCTCACCCCTTCTCCTTGTCGACGACGCGGACGTCCTCGATCCGCGTCTCGGGGTACGCGCCGTCGACCTTCTCGGCGGACTTCACCATGTCCCACACCGTGTTGAGCCCGGTCGTCACCCCCTCCAGGGCCTCCATCTCTGGGCCGGTCCGGGCGACCGTCTCGACGGTCACCCGCAACTCGACCGCCCGCTCCGCGAACGAGAACCGGGTGTCGACGTCGGTGACGGGGATCGCGTGACACAGCGGGATCGACTCCGGCGTGCGCTTGACCGCCTGGACCGCCGCCACGCGGGCGACGGCGAGCACCTCGCCCTTCTCGACGTCGCCGTCGCGGACCGCGGTGACCGTCGCCGGGCGCAGACGTAGTCGCCCGGCGGCGACCCCGCGGCGCCGCGTCTCGGGCTTGTCGCCGACACCGACCATGTCGACGCTGCCGTCCTCGACGTGGGTGAACTCGGGGTCGTCCGCGCCGCCGCTCGCCGCGCCGCGGTCTCCATCGCCGTCGCTCACGGGCGGTCACCCCACAGCGCGCGTGGCAGGCGGTCGATCAGGTCCGTCGGCAGGAGACCGTACCCGCCCACCGGCGGGTCGACGGGGTCTGCGCTCTCCGGGCCCGCCGCGTCGCCGGTCTCGCGACTGCCGACCGCGAGGTCGCCGGCGCGACCGTTGAGGTAGGCACCGACGGCGGCGGCCTGGACCGGGTCGAGGGTGGCAAGCACCGCGCCGGTCAGGCCGGCGAGCACGTCACCCGTGCCGCCGACGGTCATGCCGGCGTTGCCGGTGCGGTTCACGCGGGTGTCTTGCCCGTCGCTCACCACGTCGCGGGCACCCTTCACCAGCAGCGTCGTCTCGAGGTCGGCGGCGAACTCCGCGACCGCCGCCTCGGGGTCGTCGCGCTCGCGCAGGTCCGGCCCGCCCATCCCGCGCAACTCGCCGCGGTGGGGGGTGCAGACGAGCGTCGCCTGGGTGTCGGCGTCGGGGACCGCCGCGAGCGCGTCGGCGTCGACCACCGCGCGGCCGTCGAATCCAGCCAGGAACTCCTCGACGGCGTCGCGCGTGGGCTCGGCGTCACCCAGGCCCGGCCCGACGACGACGGCGTCGTGGTCGCCCACCGTCTCGTGCAGGCGGTCGACGTGGTCCGGTCGCAGGTGGTCGCCGTCGAGTTCGCGGACGATCAACGCGGGATCCGTGGCCTGCACCTCGCGTGCGACCGAGGCGGGGCAGGCCACCCGGACGAGGTCGGCGCCGCCCCGGAGCGCGGCGCGGGCGGCGAGGGCCGGTGCGCCGGTGTAGGGGCCGCCGCCGACGACGAGCACCTCGCCGTGCTGGCCCTTGTGTGCCGTCGGGTCGCGCTCGACGGCGAGCAGGTCGCCGCGCTCGACCACCCGCTCGGCGGCGTCGGGGATGCCGATGTCCGCGACGGTCACGGTCGCCTCCGACTCAGAGAGCCCCGGTTTCCGATCGTGGAACGTGACGACGTGGT
>CAYODS010000211.1:0-959 GCA_964402765.1 uncultured Halobacteriales archaeon | reverse complement strand
GCGTCGACGGCGACGCCCGGTCGCTCGCCCGTGTCGGCGTCGACGCCGCTTGGCACGTCGACGCTGACGACGGTCGCCGCGCTCGCGTTCACCCGCTCGATCGCCGTCGCCTCCGGTTCGCGGGCGGCGCCGCCGACGCCGGTGCCCAGCATCGCGTCGACCACCACGTCGGTGTCGGGCACGGCGAGGGCCGCCGAATCGCGCACCTCGCGGGCGTCGTACTCGCCGGCCAGGAGGGCGTCCCAGTTCTCGCGGGCGATCTCGGTCGCGATCGTCTCGCGGCGCCCGAGCAGGTGGACCGAGACGCGGCGGTCGTCAAGGAAGCGAGCGGCGGCGAAGCCGTCGCCGCCGTTGTTGCCCCGGCCGGCGACGACGGCGACGCGGTCGCCCGGCGCGGACTCGGCGCGGACCACGCGGGCGACGGCGGCGCCCGAGGACTCCATGAGTTTCGACCGCGGGACGCCCAGCGCGGCGGCGTTCGCGTCGACCTGTGCCATCCGGTCGCTGGTGATCATGCCCGGGTCTTCGGCGCGGGCCGTCTTACCTCCCGCGGGTCACCGGCGCACCTCAAAGCCGTCCAGGCCCCCGGGGTCGTCGTACTCCGCCTGCACGTCCTCGACTGCGGCGGCGGGGCTGCCCTCGTGGCAGAACTCGATCATCGACTCCACGTCGTCGCGGGGGCCCTCGAACACCGCCTCGACCCGGCCGTCGTCGAGGTTGCGGACCCACCCGTCGACGCCGTGCTCGCGGGCCCGGCCCCGTGTGGTCGCCCGGAAGTAGACGCCCTGGACGTGGCCGGAGACGAACACGTGGGCACGGACGCGGTCCATACCTTGTTGTCGGAGGGAGGGGCCGTATAGCCTGGCATCCGACAGGTACTTGCTGACCTCGGGCGGATCCGGTGCTGTGCGCGGGTAGCCAAGCCAGGAAACGGCGCAGCGCTTAGGACGCTGTCCCGT
>CAYODS010000210.1:0-3298 GCA_964402765.1 uncultured Halobacteriales archaeon | reverse complement strand
CGTCTGGTGGTCGCAGTACTGCGCGGCCAGCTCCGTCTGGATCTCGTCGAGGTCGAGCGCCTCGAACTGGAGCCACACCATCGTTCCCGTCGTGTCCTGTGTGAGCACCTGGTCGATCTCGATGCCGATCTCCTCGCCGGGCGTCAACTCGCCCTCGACGAGGTGGTCGGCGAGGATCTTCTCCGTGAGAGTTTCTCCCATAACGCCCGGTGACTCGGGGCTCCGCGGAGATAAAACCCGCGTGTCGTGCGGGGCGGCGACACGACCGCCGTCTACCGCCCGGTGGCGGGGCCGACAGACCCACGGACCGAAGTGTGCGGGCGAGAACGGACAACCGTGACACGCGAGTACGACAAACTCGTCCGGGACCGCATCCCCGAGGTGATCCGCGCGGACGGCGAGCGACCGGTCACCCACACCGTCGACGGCGAGGCGTACGGCGACCGTCTCGTCGAGAAACTCGAAGAGGAGGTCACCGAGTTCCGCGAGTCCCGCGACCCCGAGGAACTGGCGGACGTGCTGGCGGTGGTCCACGCCCTGCGGGCGCATCACGACCTGACACGGGAGGAGTTGGCCGCGATACGCGAGCGGAAACGCGAGGCACGCGGCGGCTTCGAGCGTGGCGTCGTTCTGGAGCGCGTCGAGGAGTGAGGCGGCGATCGGACGGTTTTTCACCGGACGGGACACCAGCACACACGGATGGATCCCGTCTCGACCGGGTGTGCGCCGCTTGACGACCTCCTCGGCGGGGGCCTGGAACGCGGCGCCGTCACCCAGGTGTACGGTCCGCCGGCGGCCGGGAAGACGAACCTGTGTCTCTCGTCCGCGGTCGAGACCGCCGCCGGCGACGAGACCGCCGTCGTGATCGACACCGAGGGCCTCTCGGTCGATCGTTTCGAGCAACTCACCGCCGCCCGCGCCGAGGACGCCGACGCGAGTGTCGAGGACCTCGCTCGTGGCGTCGTGATCGAGTCCGCCTACGACTTCGCGGAGCAGGAGGAGGCGGTGCGCGACGCCGCCGACTTCGCTGAGTCGGCGGGCCTCGTGGTGCTCGACAGCGCGACGGGGTTCTATCGGGTGCAGCGCCTGGAGGAGGGCGAGGAGGAAGCCGGCGAGACGCTGCGCCGGGTGGCGAAACAGGTGACCCACCTGCTGGGACTGGCCCGCCGGCACGACCTCGCGGTCGCGATCACGAACCAGGTGTACACCGATCCCGAGGGCGACCGCGCCCGGCCGCTCGGGGGGTATACCCTGGAGCACTGGTCGGGGACGGTGCTGCGACTGGACCGCTTTCGCGGCGGCAAACGCCGGGCGACGATCGAGAAACACCGCTCGCGCCCGGCGGGGGAGTCCGCCCGTTTCCAGATCACCGAGTCCGGACTGGCGGGCGTCGACGACCCCACCTCGCCGTGAGTCCTCAGTCGTCGTCCATGCGCTCGGTCAGCGTCTCGACCTCGGCGGTGTCGAAGGCGGTGTAGTACAGGCGGAACTCGTACAGCGAGCCGTCGAGGTACTGGATCGACTGTTCGTCGTCCCGGGCGAGGGTGAGGTCACCCATCTCGACGTCGCTCGTGTAATCCGACTTCGAGGCGACCAGGCGCCCGTCGAGGTACAGTTCGTACGTCTGTCCGTCGTAGGTGGCGACGGCGGTGACGGTGTCGTCGAGCCCGATTGACTCGTTCGTCTGGACGCTCTTGTCGGGGTAGTTCACCGCGTACTCCAACTTGAACGGGGCGTCGTCGGGCGACCCGCCACGGCTGGCGGTCGGCGTCTCGAGGTACCACTCGTTGCCGCTGCCGTCGAAACTGTGTTCGACGATCTGGTGGATGTTGTTCGTACCGTCGCCGTCACGGACTTCGTCGATCGAGAACGTCGCCGCGACGGTAAACGCCTCGACGTCGGAGACGTTCTTCACACTGACATCGTCGACCTGCAGGTACCCGTCGTTGTCCCCGTCGAACGTCACCGCCCCGGCGGTCGCGTCCCACGACGGCGCGGCGCCGTTCTGCGTGACGAACCGCGCCGTGTTGTCGTTGCGGCTGCGGTCGGTGACGTTCGATCCGGTCCCCTCGCTGAACGTGTAGTACGCGATGAAGTCACCGGCCTCTCCGCGGTCGATCGTCTCCGACAGCAGCAGACTCTGGTCGCCCTCGGTGGCGACGACGGTCACCTCCTCGCCCGGCGCCGTCGGGAGGTACACCGACCGCCCGGCGTCGCTCTCGTTCAGCGTCGCCACCGGGTCGCCCTCGATGCGCACCTCCGCCGCCTGTCCGATGCGCTGGACCTCGAGCGTGGTGCCCGCGCTGGTCTCCTGCACCTCGACGACGGTCTCGGCCTGGATCGTCGGCTGTGTACCGGCGTACAGGAACGCGCCGGCGGCGATCCCGGCGGCGACGACGACCACGACGCCGACCATCAGCAACTCGCCCAGGACCGCGGACTGGCCGCGGCTGGAGGGTGAGGCGGGACGGTCCATAGTTCAGGACGGAGGGGCAGGTAGATGTAGGCTACGGCCCGTCGGCGTGGCTGCCCGGGAGGGCGGCCACTCTGGGCGACGTCCACAGAGGACGACACCGTGAAACCCGGCCCGGCGGACACACCGGGCCCCGGAGCCGTGACCACCCGTCCCCGTCAGTCCAGGCGCTCGGTGATCGTCGCCACCTCGTCGTCGTCGAAGGCGGTGTAGTACAGGCGGAACTCGTACAGTTTCCCCTTGAAGTTCTGTCCCACGGTCGCGGGGTCCGAGTCAGCGGCGAGGATCACCCGTCCGAGACTGACCTCCCGCTCGAACGTCCGGGTGCCGACGCGGGTGCCGTTGCGGTACAGGGTCATCTCCTCACCGTCGTAGGTCCCGACGAGGACCTGTGGCTCGCGCTCGGGGACGTCGCCGGTGACGATCTTCCCGCTGGGGCTCTTCTTGTACCCGACGTTGAACTCCATCTGGTGTGGTGCCTTGTGTTTCCCGTCGGTCTCGACGAACCACGCGAAGTTCGCGTCCTGGTGCTCGACGAGGTTCTGGATGTCGTCGTCGCCGCCGTCCTTCTCGTACTCGATGACGACGGTGATCTCCTCGACATCGTCGGGCCCGTCGACGGTCAGGTCACCCATGTCGACGTAGTCGTCGCTGCCGTCGAACGCCATGTACGTCCCCTCGGCGTCGGACCCCCGGGTGGGACCGCCGGACGTGGTGCCGTCGTTCGCGTTCCCCGTGCCGTCGAGGACGGTGCTGCCGGAGCCGCGGTCGAACGTGTAGTACGCGATGAAGTCACCGGCCTCTCCGCGGTCGATCGTCTCCGAC
>CAYODS010000209.1:0-3330 GCA_964402765.1 uncultured Halobacteriales archaeon | reverse complement strand
CTCGGAGGCCATCTGGTTCAGCTCGTTGCGGCGGTCGCGTAGCTTGCCGGCGAGCTTGATGAGTTCACCCTTTGACTTGTCCTCGAGGGTGTCGGGGTCCACCTGGACGTTCTTCCGGGTGTCGATCGAGTCGGCGCCCGCGACCGGGCTGTCGGTCGAGGTCTCGGAGGAAGTGTCGTCGGTGTCGGTTTCGTCTCGGTGCTCGTCCGCGTCGGGTTCCGTGTCGGAGTCGTGTGTCGCGTCTACCATGGTTTCGAGAGAAGGCCATACCGCCCCGGGCAGGGCAGGTGCTGTCGGACTCGTGCAGTCGTCAGATAACGGTGTCCTGTCATGCTGTCCGGCGTGCTGTGCTGCCCGGACGCCCGGAGCGTCCTGGTATTCACACATCTGGCGTCAGATGGTTTAAACCTACCGATACCCGCCCCCTGAAACGGCAGTTTTCGGCCGTCTTGAGCCGTGCAAACGAGTATCACTGTCTCGGGACGAGAGCGCGACGCTGAAGTGGACCACCCTCGCAGGGCGTCTCGTGTGCCCGAACGGAGTCGACGGCGGGCCGGCGCCCTCGACCCGGCGTGAGGTCGTCCGCGCTCGCGGTCACGAGAACGTCGCCGCCGCCCACGAGAGCACCCTTGAGGTGACCACCGACGACTGGCTCACCCCCGCGGGTGACTGCATCCTCGCGGTCGATGCCGACCGCGCTCCCGCCGACTTCGACGCCGCCTTCGTCGCCGCCTGTCGCGACCCCGGGGCGCGGATCACCGCGACGCTGCAGGTCACGCCCGCCGACGCCGAGGACGCCGGGGCGGGATCGGCCGTTCACGAGGCGAGCGTCACCGGCCGCGGCCACCCCGAGTTGACCTTCGACAGCGAGCGCAGCGCCGTCTGTCGCACCTCCGAGTACGTCGACGACCGCACCGTCATGGTCGACGCCGGGCGTGCGGCCGCCGACCTCGACCGCGACCTCGTCTCGGCGCTCTCGGGCCCCGACGTGGACCTCCTGTTCGAGCTGACCGTCGACCCGGCGGGGTCGTCCGCGGGTCGGTGAATCACGCGCCCACCCCCGCGCGGCCCGCCACGCCTACTCCACGGTCAGCGTCGTCGTCGCGGTGACCGTCTCGCCGTCGCCGGGGCCGCTCACCCGAAGCGGGTACTCCCCAGGCGTGAACTCGCCGATGGAGTTCACCACCGACAGCTCCACCCCGTCCGGGACCCGGACCACGTCGCTACCTCCGGCCGGCGGCGCGACGGTGATCGTGACCGGCTCTTCGGGGGCGGCCATCGCCCCCAGGAAATTGTACGCGGCGGTGTTCTGCTGGCCGATCGTCACTTCGACCCAGTCGACGCCCTCGGCCCGCATCGTCACCGCGACCGTCTGGCCGGGTCGGACCGCCGCCGCCGACGGCGACAGCGACAGCGCCGTCTCGGTCTCGACCGCGGAGAAGGCGCCGACAGAGTCGACGGTCGACAGCGCGACCGACCGCATCGCCTCCCCGCAGGTCTGGTCCTCGCCCGCGCCCGCCGCCTCCTCGATGACGTCCTCCGGCCCCCGGAGGACCGCCTCCGCCTCGACGGTGAACTCGTCGTACACCCGCTCGCCGCCCCGGGTCACCGGCACGAACGACCGGAGCGTCGCCGACCAGCCACCCCGGTCGACCTCGACGACCGGGAACACCTCGCCGTCGTGCTCGTACTTGACGATCGCTGCCGTGTCCTGCCGGTACAGCCCGAGCGTCGGCAGGTTCGACTGTCCCTGGACGTACCGCAGCCCAAGGTCCAGGTCGAACCGCAGCGGCCTGTTTCGCCCGCGCCGCGGGTCCGGTTCCGTCCACCGGTAGCGGTACTCAGCCCGCCCGCCGCCGTTGTCGAACTGCCTGTTCTCCCGTCGCTCCATCACCGGCGGCCGCTCGAACTCGAACGGTAGCGCGCTCCTGTCGGTCCCGACACGCTCGGTCGGCTCGTCGTCCAGCTGCGTGCAGGTGTACTCCGGGTCGGTCGCCCCGCCGTCGAAGCACCCGGCGACGGCACCGGCGCCGGCGACCGAGGCGGCACGGAGCAGTCGTCGTCGCGTCGGTCCCGTCTGGTTCGACACGTCCCGACGGGGGGCCGCCAGCGAAGAAAGCGTGGTGGCGGCGCCACCGGTCGACGGGTGAGGCGGACGGCCGTCTGCGGTCACACGCCGACGGACCGGGCAGCTGGCGGCGCGGCCCGACGACCGCCCGGTAGTCGGTCGGTCCCCTCCGGTCAGTCACGACGACCGCCGGGTCGGTCCCGGTCTACTCTCCGTCGCCGCCACCGACGGTGTCGTAGATCGCCATCGGCTGGTTTCTCGACGAGTCCGCGGCGACGGTGTCGACCCCGAACAGGACCAACAGCGCCACCAGCGTCAGCGTCACCGCCACCCGGGCGGTCAGTCGTGGGTTTCGCATCGCGACGCTCCGGGCCGAGTCTCGTACGCTACTCGTTGTCACACCTAAGCGAGCGTGGCCGTCGTTAATTAAAACTTGTGGCGAGGTGGGCCTGACACAACTCGCGTGTCGCCGCCGGCCCGTAGAGAGGGGCCGCTCGTCAGTCGTCGTCCGCGGTGAGCACCGGTCCCCGTCGCTCGCGGTCGACGCCGGCGAACTCGTCGGCGAGGTCGACGGTCAGCACCCGCGGGGACGACGTTCCGAACTCCTCGGTGGGCGTCTCGTCCGCTCGCTCCGCCCGCTCGGGCACCTCGATCTCCAGTGGCTTCGACTCTGAGAGGTCCACCTGGGCCTGGGTCTCGCTCTCGTCGTTCGCGTCCTCGACCCGGTCAAGTGCCGCTCGCAGCGCCCGCCATCGCTCGTCGTGCTCCCCGTCCGGTTCGCGGTCGCGGTCTCCCATACCCGTCGGTCGGGCGCGAGACACGTATCGTTGTGTCTCAGTATCATGTCACTCGAACGGAGAAAGGAACCGCGTCAGCGGAAGCGGAAGGTCTCCAGGTTCCGGGGGGCGAAGGTGCGCATGTTGTACTCGTGGTACAGCGCCGAGGAGAGGTCCTGCGTGGAGGACTCGTCGCCGTGGACACACAGCACCTTCTCGGGGCGGGGGTTCATCGTGCGGACGAAGTTCTCCAGGCCCTGGCGGTCGGCGTGGCCGGAGAAGCCGTCGACGGTCTCGACGTTCATCTCCATCGTGACGGTGTCCGGTCGGCCCGTCGTGGCGCGGTCGTCGAGCGGGAGTTCGCGACGGCCGTTCTGGATGCGGCGCCCGAGCGTTCCCTGTGCCTGGTAGCCGACGAAGGCCATCGTGGACTCGGACTCGCTCGCGAGGTGGCGCAGCCAGGACATGATCGGGCCGCCGGTGACC
>CAYODS010000208.1:0-3390 GCA_964402765.1 uncultured Halobacteriales archaeon | reverse complement strand
GTGGGCTTTTTTGACGGGTTCGCGCGCGGGCGCGCCCGAAGGCGCTCCGAAAATCCGGGGGCGTTGCGCTCCCCACCCGGCTGGTGGTGGTGTCACCCGGCGGGGGTTTTTGCAAGTTCACGCGCGCGTGTGGGGTCCCTCCCAGAACTCCCAGAACAGCACGTCGAGCCCGTCGCCCGCGTCGCCGCCACCGACCGCGAAGTCCCCGCCGGCGGAAAGAGTGTGTGGCCGGCCCCGCGACCGAGGGCCACGTTCGCCCGCGCGGGCGCGCGATGGGCGCGTCCGAAAAGCCGGTTGTGCTATGGGGTCGCGGGTGCTATGGGGTCGCCGTCGTCGCGAGCGGTGGGGTCGTCGACGGGGCGGCGGTCATAGTGTCCTCCTCCATGGGGTGTTTCGTGAGTCGCCACGCGCGCGCGTGTGTGGCCCCCTCCAGAAAATCCCCGAACAGTACCGGCGGGGGAGAGGGTGTGTGGCCGCCCCCGCGGCCGAGGGTCGCGCTCGCCGGCCAGACCGCCGACACGCTCCGCGTCGCGGCGCCCGACCCGGCCGTCCTCGACGCGGACGGTGGCCTCCACGCCCTGGACCGTGCCGACGGTTTGGTGGGTCACGCGCCGGTCCCTCCGTCGGCGCCCCTTTCGTCGCCTTCGGCGACGGGGTCGGCGTCGGCGTCGACCGGCTGGCCGTCGACGGTCACGCGGCACTCGGTCGAGGCGCGGTTGAAAGCGAACACGTCGAACGTCTCGCTGTAGCCGTCCTCGACGGCCCGGCGGTAGGCCCGGCGGAGCCGCGTGTAGGTCTCGCGGTCCACGTCGATTAGCACCTCAGCGTCGCCGAGGTGGTCTGTGCGGCGCTGCGCGTCGGTCGCATCTCCTGGGTTTGCGTTGTCGGTCATGGTCGGTCTCCGTGGCGGCGGTCGCCGGGATCGCGCCGACGGCCGCCGCCGATCCGGGACCGGCGGGCCGCGTGGCCCGCGGTGTCGTCACTCGCCGTCGTCCCCGTGGATGTGGATGTGAACGTGGACCTCGACGCGGGCGGTCTCGCCCGCGGGGACGGTCGCCGTCGGGGTGGCGTCGGCGCTGGTGTCCTTGACCTCGCCCTCGCCGTCCTCGTCGTCGTCAGCGTCGGCGACGAGCGGGGCCTTCCACCCGCACTTGCCACAGCGCCGCGTGTCGCCCGCCGCGTCCCGCTCGGTGTCGACCGGCTCGCCGCAACGTCCGCACTCGACGATCACCACGGCCGCGTCACCTCGTCCGCGCCGTGACGCGGTGACCGCGCCGGGACAGGTACTCGGCGTCGGCGGCGTCGTCGACCGGGACCGCGCCGGCGGGTGTGGCGACGAGGTAGACCGTTCGCGTCACAGGTCCTCGCCCTCCAGCGCGTCGAGGAGCAGCGGGTCGAGGTCCAAGTCGGTCTCGGGGAGCGGGCCGAGGTTGAGGTCGCCCCGCTCCATCCGCACGCGCCGGATGTGGTGACAGCCGTCGGCGCCCAACTCGTCGGCGCGGTACTGCCAGTCCGGGCAGGTGCAGGCGGGCGCCGTTGGGTCGACCCGATACTGTGCGTGGTCCTCGCCCTGGCGGCCGTTGTCGACGAGATAGAGGTCGGGGGCAAGCCGCGCCGTGGCGAGCCGGCGCGTCGCCGCCCGGACCGAGCGGGCCGTCGTCGGCGGTGTGTCGACAGCGGAGCGGTCGGCCGACATTCACACCGCCTCCGCGACGAGGTCCGTGAGGCCGTGGTCACGCTCCAGCCGCTCCCAGCCGCCGGCCTGCCGGGCGACGTGGTCAATCCAGGCGCCGAGGTCGCCGTCGCACGGCGTCGCATCTAGGTCGAACACGTCGACGGTGGCCGCGTCGCTGTCGTCGCCGTCGACGCCCCGGTCGGCGGGAACGACGAACACGCGGTTGTCGTAGGGGGCGAACGCCCAGTAGTGGGTGCGGCCCTCGCCGTCGACGCCGACGCGAGCGGCGCCGTCGGGAACGGTGCTTCTTTCGGTGGGGGTGACGTGGGTCGTCATGCTGTCTTGGTCTCCCGAGACAGCCCCGCTCGGCGTTGCAGCGCCGGGCGACTTCTTGAAGAAGAAGCCGCCGACCGCGGGGTCTATCTCTACCATATTGTATATGCCACAAGCACTTAATGCTTATGCAAGATGGGTTAGCGTGATGTGTACCCAAAAGGTAAGACCCACACCGACGTAGAGAGGCGTATGCCACGGGAACACGGCGACGACGGGAGTTTTGTGGAAACGGTGACGCTCGGGGACGTCCTCGGCGTCTTCGGCGCCGTCGAGGGGCCGGTCGTCCTCTCGGCCGACGTCGCGGACGCGCTGGACTGTTCGCGAGAGACCGCCCGGCGGAAGCTCGAAGCCCTCCACGACCGCGGCGAGGTCGAGCGCCGGAAGGTCTCGAAGCGTGTGATTTACTGGCGGCCGGCGGACGACGACCCCTCTCCCACAGCGGGGGACGCCGCGACGATCTCGACGGACGGCGAGGACAGCAGCGCGGCCGCGCTGGCGGCCGAGACGCTGGCGGATAGGGGGTGGACCGCCGAGAAGGAAATCGACGCGAGCCGGGCCACCAGCGCCGTCAGCGACGCCGTGGCGTGGCTCGACGCCGACGGAGGTCGCCGGAGCAAAACCGACTTCATCGACGCGGGCGCTGTCTCCGGCCGGAGTGACTGGGAGCGGGCCGTTCGGCCGGCGCTCCAGGCGCTCGCCGACGCCGGCCTCGTTGAGTATCGCGCCGGCCACCACGACTACCGCTGGCGGGGGGAGTCCGCCGACACATGACCGCCGGCGACGACACCACAGGCGACGACGTCGACCCCGAGAACCCACGGCCGGCGGGACACTACGCCCGCTTTCGCGACGCGCCCTGGTACTACGTAAGCGACGACCTCGCGAGTACGGTAATGCTCGGGCCGGCGACCGACGCCGAACCCGGCGACGACTGGATTCTCTCGTTTTCTGGCGAGGGCGCGACCGAGGAGGACCGCGAGCGGGTATGTGTTCGCCTCACCCCTCGCGCCCTGCATGAGCTGTACGTCGAGGCGAAAGACCTCTCACCGGACGCTCGCCAAGCGGGACACACCGGCGAGTGCGACCTTTGCGGTGAATCCGTCCCGCTTGAGAAAGCCGTCCCGAACCCGCGAGGCGAGCCCGTACACCGTCACTGCTACGTCGACGCCTACGGCGGGCCGGAGTGGCTGGAGCGGTGAGAACCGGAAGGTAAGAGAGTCGGGGGATGGGGTGGGGTGGGGATTGGGTGGCACCCGCTGGTGCCCCCCGTTGTGAAAGGTTACTCCGCGGACATAACTCCAACGCCGGCGGTGGTGAGGCTTAACCAACACTCGGGGTGAGAGGCGGCCGGCTGTTGGTTAAGCACAGGGCCACCGTGG
>CAYODS010000207.1:0-3413 GCA_964402765.1 uncultured Halobacteriales archaeon | reverse complement strand
CGCTTGGCCGTCCAAGCATTTATATATCCGACGCGTTCCGGTTCGGCGCCTCTCGTAGCCGTCAGGTGTTGCGATTTCAGCGGTGATAACTCCGGATTGGGTATTTATGTTGTGGGAACCAGCCCGTACCACGGGTTAGACAGATGCTGCAGGCAGTACGTCGAAGCTATCCGGCGAAGCTACTGTTGGCCGCCGTCCTCGTGGTGACGGTCACCGCGGGGTACGCGGCGGCGACCGCCGCCGAGACGGAGGCGGCGGTCCGCGACGAGGCACAGGCAGAAATAGTGACGGACACACAGCAGGCGTCGGCGGCGACGAGCCTGTGGCTCGACGGCGTCGAGTCACAGGCCACCTCGGCGGCCGACGCGGTCGTGGCGGCGTCGGACCCCGCGACGGGACTACAGCGGTTCACCGCGAGTCACGACCGCCCGCCCGGCGTGGTGGGGTACGGCTACGCCGAGGACGGCGAGTACGTCGCGGGCACTGTCGAGGGGATGGTCGGCGCCGAGGTGGCGGCGCCGTCGACCGACGGTGTCACCACCACATACGCGGTGGAGTGGTACGACCACCGCGTCGTCGCCGTGCCGGTGTCGACCGACTCGGGGACGGTGATGGCGGTGCTCGATCTTCACGAGTTCGCCGACAGCGTCGGTCCGAAACACGAGAGCCTGGTGATCGCGAACGGCGACCGCGAGATCGTCGCCCACCACGACCGCGAGGCCGTCGGCACCGAGCACCGTGCCGTCGGCGGGACGATCCCGGCGATCGCGGCTGGTGGCGAGCCGACCGCGACGGTCATGGGTGACCGCGGGATGGTGATGGGCTTCGCCCCGGTCGAGGGCGCCCCGTGGGCGCTGATGATCCACGAGGACACCGGGTCGGCGTTCGCGATCGCCGACGGGGTCCTGTCCAGTCTCCTGGGCGTGCTCTTCGTCGGGCTGGTCGGCATTGTCGTCGTCGGCGCGACGGTGGGCTCGTCGACGGTGGTCTCGGTGCGGCAACTGTCCCGGCGGGCAGCACAGATGGCTGAGGGCGACCTTTCCGTGTCGCTTGAGACCAGCCGGAGCGACGAGGTGGGCGAGCTCTACCGGGCGCTGTCGACGATGCGTGACCAGCTGCGAGAGCGCATCGAGGCCGCCGAGAGTGCCCGCGAGGAGGCCGAGCGGGCGAAACGAGAGGCCGAGAGCGCCCGCAAGGACGCAGAGCAGGCCCGCGAGCGAGCCGAGAGCGCTCGCCAGGAGGCCGAGCGCGAGCGCCGGGAGGCCGAGGCGTTCAGCGAGTCGCTGCGCGAGACCGCCGCCGAGTACGCCGAGACGATGCGGGCCGCGGCGGCGGGCGACCTCACCCGACGACTCGACACCGACGACCGCGCCGACGCGATGACCGAGGTCGGCGAAGAGGTCAACGCCATGCTGGGTGAGATAGAGGCGACGGTGGGCCGACTCGTGGAGTTCGCCGGCGACGTGCGCGGGACCGCACAGCAGGTCGAATCCCGGGCACAGGAGGTCCAGACCGCCAGCGAGCAGGTCGCCGCCTCCGTCACCGAGATCCAGACCGGGGCGCGCGACCAGGACGACAGCCTCGCGGAGGTCGCCGGCGAACTGGAGACGCTGTCGGCCTCCGCCCAGCAGATCGCCGCCACGGTCGACCAAGCGGTCGAGACCTCCGGCGAGACCGCCAGCGCGGCCGCGGCGGGCGAGGAGGCCGCCACCGAAGCGCTGGCAGCGATGGACGACGTTGTCGACACGACCGCCGAGGCGGGCGAGGCCATCGAGACGTTGGACGAGGAGATCGCCCAGATCGGCGAGATCGTCGACGTGATCAGCGACATCGCCGAGGAGACGAACATGCTCGCGCTGAACGCCTCGATCGAGGCCGCCCGCGCCGGCGGCGAGGACGAGGCGGCCGGCGGCCAGGGCTTCGCGGTCGTCGCCGAGGAGGTGAAGTCTCTCAGCGAGGAGACCCGGGAGTCCGCCGCCGAGATCGAGGAGCGCATCGACGCGGTCCAGGACAGCACGGACGACGCCGTACAGACGGTGGGCCGGGCCCGCGAGCGCGTCCAGGGTGCCGCCGACACAGTCGAGGAGGCGCTGACGGAACTCGACCGCATCGCCAGCCGGGTCGAGCGGACCGACCAGAGCATCCGCGAGATAAGCGACGTCACCGACGACCAGGCCGAGTCGGCCCTGGAGGCCTCGCGACAGGTCGACGCCGTAGCGGAGATCAGCCGCGAGACCGTCGCGGAGACCGACGAGGTGTCGGCGGCCGCCGACCAGCAGACCGACGCCGCCGACACCGTCGCCGCCGAGGTGGCCGACCTGAGAGCGCAGGCCGACGGCCTCCGTGACCTGCTCGACCAGTTCACCGTCTCGGCCGCCGGCGGCGACATGCCGGCCGGCGGCGCCGCACAGTCCAGAGCCAGCACCGACGGCGGTCGGAGGGGTGAGTGAGATGGCCGGTGTACTCTCCACTGAGGTGGTGTACGGCCTCGGGACCGTCGGGATGGTCGTCGGCGTCGTCGTCGCGCTGCTGGGACTCGTCTCGGACCGGCGGCGGGTCGTCGCTGGTCGGACGGGCCAGCAGGTGTACGGACTGTTGCTGTGGACCTGCGGGGTCGCCGCGCTCTCGTACGCCGGGATGACGCTCGGCGTGGGGGCGTTCCTCGCGGGGGGCGGCTACGTGGAGACGCTGCGGTACGTCGACTGGGCGCTGACGACGCCGGTCTTGGTGGGGGTCATCGCGCTGCTGGCCGGCGCCGACCGCCGCACGCTCGCCGCCGCCGTCGTCGCCGACGTGTTGATGATCGGCGTCGGCTACGGCGCCTCGGTCGTCGGCGGGCCCGCGAAGTGGGCCGGGTTCGCCGTCTCGTCGGCCTTTTTCGTCGGGCTGGCGTACTACCTGTTCGGCCCGTTCGGCCGCCGGGCCGCCGCACAGTCGTTCCGCCGGCGGGCGCTGTTCGCGAAGGTGCGCAACCTCACCGGCGTGCTGTGGTTCGTCTACCCCGCGGTGTGGCTGGTCGGACCGGCCGGGCTGGACCTGATGGACGTGGCCTCCACCGCCGCCGTCGTCACCTACCTCGACGTGACGGCGAAGACCGGCTACACGCTGATCGTCGCCAACTCCCAGGGGCTGTTCGACCCGCTGTTCGGTGACGTGACCGAGAGCGCCGCCTCCGGCGCCGACGGGTCCAACGCGGACTGACGCCGGCGTCGCGGCGTCGGCACTCCGGGACTGAGAGTGAAGGGGTGACGCGGGGGAAGATCGCTCCTGCGATCTCCTGCACTTCGGGCCGGCCGTCCCGCGGTCGGGGGCCAGCCCTGCAGTGCGGGGGATGGGATTCGAACCCATGGACCCCTTCGGGAGCGGATCTTGAGTCCGCCGCCGTTTCCAGGCTTGGCTACCCCCGCACGCAC
>CAYODS010000206.1:0-3446 GCA_964402765.1 uncultured Halobacteriales archaeon | reverse complement strand
GACCGACAACGAGCGCCTGCGTCGCGCCCTGGAGCGCAAGCTGTGGGAGGACAAGAAACACAACATCAACTTCTCCGCGCTGGTCTCCACGAACGAGTACGACGACGAGGAGCGCAACGCCTGGATCGAGGCCCTGACCGACCAGGGGTACTCCGAGGAGGGCGCCCGCGAGGTGCTTGAGTTCGCCGGCGCGGAGGTCGCAAAGACCGAGATGGAGCAGTGATGTCCGGGGACGACCGCCGGCGGGACCAGGTCCACGGCACCGACCGTGAGAGTGGTGAGCACGCCACACGCGACGGCGAGACGTTCGTCGCCGCCGCCGACGAGGCCCTCGAACAGACCTACGAGCCGCCGATGTCGCTGGCGGAGTACGTCGACCGCGTGTTCGAGTCGCCGTCGATCGCCTCCCAGGCCTCGAAGTACCTGCTGGAGGCGATCGAGGCCGCCGGCACCCGCACCGTCGTCGAGGAGGGCGAGAAGAAAGAGCGGTACAGGTTCTTCGACGACCCGTACAACGACGGCGAGCACGCGATCCTCGGCAACACCGAGACGCTGAACGCCTTCGTCGCCGACCTGCGCTCTATCGCCGCCGGCCGCGGCAAGGACGAGAAGATAGTGTGGTTCGACGGCCCCACCGCCACGGGGAAGTCCGAACTGAAGCGGTGTCTCATAAACGGCCTGCGGGAGTACTCGAAGACGCCCGAGGGCCGGCGCTACACCGTCGAGTGGAACGTCACCGCCGCCGAGGACGCCCGCGGCCTGAGCTACGCCGACGAAGTCACCAGCGAGGACGACTGGTACGAGAGTCCGGTGCAGGCACACCCGCTGTCGGTGTTCCCGCCGGAGGTGCGGCGCTCGCTGCTGGGGCGTGTGAACAAGGGGAGCGACGACCACATTCCCGTCCGCGTCGAGGGCCGTCTCGACCCCTTCTCGCGGGAGGCGTACGACTACCTGGAGGAGGAGTACCGCCGGGACGGCGTCGAGGACCTGTTCTCGGCGATCACCGACCCCTCGCACCTGCGCGTGAAGAACTACGTCGTCGACGTGGGCCAGGGCGTCGGCGTCCTCCACTCCGAGGACGAGGGCCCGCCGAAGGAGCGGCTCGTGGGGTCGTGGATGCGCGGGATGCTGCAGGAACTCGGATCGCGCGGCCGGAAGAACCCACAGGCGTTTTCCTACGACGGCGTGCTCTCGCAGGGCAACGGCTGTCTCACCGTCGTCGAGGACGCCGCCCAGCACGCCGACCTGCTGCGGAAACTGCTGAACGTGCCCGACGAGGGCACCGTCAAGCTGGACAAGGGGATCGCGATGGACATCGACACCCAGCTCGTGATCATCTCGAACCCCGACCTCGAGGCGCAGTTGAACCAGCACGCCGAGAAGAACGGTCGCGACCCGCTGAAGGCGCTGAAGCGGCGGCTCGACCGCCACCGGTTCACGTACCTGACGAACCTCTCGCTCGAGACGGAGCTGATCCGGCGCGAACTCACGGGCGAGACCGGCGTCTGGGAGGCGGAGGCGTACGACGAGCTCGAACGGCGCATCCGCGAGCCGCTGTCGATCGGCGTGAAAGACGCCGCCGGCGCGGTCAGCGACCGCGAGCTCGCCCCCCACGCCGTGGAGGCGGCGGCGCTGTACGCCGTCGTCACCCGCCTGGACGACGAGGACCTCCCTGCGGGGCTCGATCTCGTGGATAAGGCGCTTTTGTTCGACCGCGGCTACCTTCAGGAGGGCGACGAGCGTCTCTACAAGGACGACTTCGACTTCGCGGAGGACGCCCGCGACGGCGACCACGGCGTCCCGGTCACGTACACCCGGGACACGATCGCCGACCTGCTGCAGGCCGACCAGGACCGTCACCACCCCGACCTGCCCGTCGAGGACGTGGTGATGCCGCGTGACGTGCTGAACGCGATGGCCGAGGGGCTGGCGGAGGCACCGGTGTTCTCGCCGGGCGAGCGCACGGAGTTCGAGAACCGCGTGGTGCCGGTGAAGAACTACGTGTTCGAGCGCCAGGAGACCGACGTGCTCGACGCCATGATGCACGACCGCCGCGTGGACGAGGCCACCGTCACCGAGTACGTCGAGCAGGTGTACGCCTGGGGCACCGACGAGACCTTAGAGAACGACCGCGGCGAGCGCGTCGAGCCCGACCCACTGAAGATGAAGCTGTTCGAGACCGAGCACCTCGGCCGGTTCGGCGAGGAGAGCTACGATGGCAACGACCCCTCGCCCGCCGTCGAGGAGTTCCGCGAGGAGAAGGTGATCACCGCGGTGAACCGCCACGCCTGGGAGCAACGCGGCGAGGACTTCTCCGTCGAGGCGGTCGACCTGACCGACATCCCCGTCATCCGCTCGGTGCTTCAGAGCCACGACTGGGACGACGTCGCCCGGATCCACGAGGACCTGGACCCCCGCCAGTGGGACGACCCGCCCTCTGGCACCGAGACCGCCGCCGTGAAGGAGCGGACGATCGACACGATGGTCGAGGCGTTCGACTACTCGCGGGCGTCGGCCGAACTGACGAGTCGGCACGTCATGGGCCAGGTGAGCTACAGATGGGACTGAGAGACGACCTGGACCGCTTTCGCGAGGTGGGCGAGCGCAACCGCCAGGACCTCGCGGACTTCATCCAGTACGGCGACCTGGGCGAGTCACTGTCGGACGAGGTGCGCGTGCCGATCAAGATCGTCGACCTGCCGGAGTTCGCCTACGACCAGCGCGACCAGGGCGGGGTCGGCCAGGGCGACGCCGACGTCGGGGACCCGGTCGGCCAGCCCCAGCCACAGCCCGGCGAGGGCGAGGAGGGCGACCCCGGCGAGGAGGGCGAGGACCACGAGTACTACGAGATGGACCCCGAGGAGTTCGCCGAGGAACTCGACGAGGAACTCGGGCTCGACCTCGAACCGAAGGGCAAACGCGTCATCGAGGAGAAGGAGGGCCCCTACACCGAACTCACCCGCACCGGCCCGGACTCCACGCTCGACTTCGAGCGGATGTTCAAGCGCGGCCTGAAGCGCAAGCTCGCGATGGACTTCGACGAGGAGTACCTCGAACAGCTCCTCCGCGTGGACGGTGTCGGCCCCGAGCGGGCCTTCGAGTACGCCCGCGGGAAGTCGATCCCCGTCTCGAAGGCGTGGCTCACCGAGGCGTACGGATCGGTACCCCGCGAGGAGCGGGCCGAGTACGAGTCGGTCGAGGCGTTCGAGGCCGAGAACGACTACACCTCGACCACCGAGCGCATCCGCAGTGAGGGGATCGACCACGTCCCCTACCGCCGGGAGGACGAGCGGTACCGCCACCCGGAGATCGTCGAGGAGCGTGAGAAGAACGTCGTCGTCGTCAACATCCGCGACGTGTCCGGGTCGATGCGGGAGAAGAAACGCGAACTCGTCGAGCGCTGGCCGCGGCTGTTCGAGCCACACCTGACCGCAGTTCCAGGCTGG
>CAYODS010000205.1:0-3455 GCA_964402765.1 uncultured Halobacteriales archaeon | reverse complement strand
CTGAACACCCACACGCCGTGATAGGTTTCAGCGGCCGTGCTGAATACAGAGCGCGAATCGGTCACCCGGTCTACAAAGAGACTTACCGCTCACAGAGTAGTCTTCAATAGATGCCCTCCCGTCGATTACTCTCAGCACTGCCGGTGCAGGCGCTGTGGTCTCACCTGCTGGCTGTCTGAACGCAGAAGAGCGGGTAGACGGATATATCCAGTTCAGGTCGATAACTGGTGTTCTGGAAGAAGGGACTCGGCGTGAGGAGATTAGCATCATCGACGTCGACGCCAGTTACGATCCGAACGGGGAGCCACCACGTCTCGTTCACCTCAACGACGATCGGGCGGACCGGTTTCCCGTGCCACGCATGCCCGTTGTCTCCGATGCGTTGCACAGACAGCTTACCAAACGGTTCGATACGGCTCGGTAGGTCATCGGAACGACCAGTCCCGAGTGGGGCGAGAACGATGAATCACTCGGCAGTTTCAACGTCGCAACGACGCGGACGAATTTCAATCGTGTACAGGTTCACAGTCGCGTGACGGCATCGTCGGACGGGACGTATCTCACCATCCACTCCGTTGACTGGGTCTGGGAGTTCACGCCGAACGAGTGATGGACCTCTCCGCTGTATCTCGTAGGCAGATACCGACAGATCCCGGTGAGTTTGTCGAGCCACTGCTCCATACGAAGCGCGAGTCGATTACCAGCTATCGAGCCATTGCGGCGGCCGGGGTGAGGACAAACGAACAGATGGATGACGCCGTGGAAACTCCCCCCTCGGAATAACTGCAAATTAATTGCAACAATGATAGCGAAGTAACCATGTCATTTAAACGACCAGAACCGGCCCGGTAGCAACTCCTTCTCGAGCGGATACCCATGTCCGATTCGGGGGGGTAGACGTTGCCCTTGTCCTTGTGATGCCCCAGTGCGGTCTCGAACCGCTCGCGTTCGAAGCCCCGCTCCACGAACAGGTCCTCGATTTCGGCGAGATCCGCGGCCGTTCGCAGGGGCCAACGGACTAAACCTGAAGAAACGACCGACCACCGTTCTACCGGCGGATCGTGAAGAGAGCACCGCCCCCGAGGAGTATCAACACGGTCGGAGGGGCCAGAAAGCCGGCGACCACGAGCGGTTCGACCGACGCAGGTGTAGCCCCCTCGGAGGCGAGCAGGGAGAGCACGAGCGTCCCGACCGTGTACAGGCTGGCGAGACCGACACACCCGACTCCGACGACGGTCTCGGCCCGCTCGGCGCGACGTTCGGTCCGTCCTTGCGGGTCCGGTAGCAGGTCCCCCACGTCATGTCGGTCGACGACCCCGCGAGGGTACGTCAGCGTCTCCTCGAGGAACGTCCGGCGTCGGTCATCGATGACCGTCGCCTCCTCGGCGATATCTCGGAGGTGGCGGGCCACGGAGACACCCCAGAGCGTCACGGCGAGTCCGAGCAGCGCCCCGCCGACCGACAACGACACCCGCCCGGTCGCGAGCAGTCCCACGGCGACGACGACCGCGAGGACCGGGGCCGCGAGAGCCGACAGACTCCGGCCCGATATGGAGTCCGTCCGCCGGCGGTGGCGTCGGGTGGTGACGTACAGCGAAATCCCGAGAATCGCGGCCGACGAGACGACACCCGTAATCGTGGAGGAGATGGGGCCGTCCGGGAGCCCCGAACCGAGCACCCACTCGACACCGGCGAACACGGCGGACACGGCGAGAAGCCCGGCGAACACCCAGAGCAGGGTCTTCCCCGTCGTGACGGCGTCGTCGACGACCAGCCCCGTGACGCCGTCGTCGGGGCTGCTATCGTAGGTGAACCGGTCGTCCTCGACCGCGTCCTCGATTTGCTCTCTGACGGCTACCTCGGACGGTGGGTACTCCCCGCGTCGGACGTCACCGTCGACCCACCCCGCAGTGTACGTCTCGCCGTCGCAGGTGTAGGTGACGGACACGCAGGGAATCGACCGTCGCTCGGTGACCCGACGCCACACCCGCGTGGGGTCCTCACTCCCCTCGCCGATGCGGTCGGTGGGTTCCTCGCGGGAACGGTCGAGGAGTTCCCCGTCGGATCCGTCGAGTTCGAACAGGTCGGTCTCGAACGACGACGACGACATCTCGACGGTCCTCGTCTCGGTGAACTCGAGGGTGCCGTGGACGGCTACCACCACCGTCCCCTCACCGCTGCACAGCGAACACTGCTGTCTCCCTCGCCCATGGCAACCGCCGCAGTCCTTCCGCCCGCCGCTGCAACCGATGGCGTCGCAGGTCACCTTTCCGTTTCCGCCACAGGTCGAACACGTCTCGAGCCAGCCGTCGATATCCGTGACCTGCCCGGACCCTCCACAGTCCGAACACTCCTGTTTCCCGAACCCCCCGCACCGGGTACATGATTTGGTACCCTGCCCGCCGCAGCTCGAACACACCGTCGTGCCGTCGCCTTCACAGTCGCCACACCGTTGTGGCCGACACCCCGTCTCGACGAACTCGACGACCGCCTCGGAGAACCCCTCGGGCGCGTAGTTGTAGCACTCGGCGTACGGCACCCGTTGGCCACAGAGCCGCCCGTACTCCGACTCCGGGAACGTCGCCCGTTCGCCGCGCTCGGTGACCTCAAGTACGGTCTCGGCGACGAAATCGACGCGTTCCGCGACCTGCTCACCGACCGTCGCACGTTCCACCCGCTCGGTCTCGACCAGCGCGTCGTCTCCGAGCGTGTCGAGAATATCTGTCGGTTCAGGGAAGACCTCGGCGTCCTGCATCCGATTATCTCGCTGTTCGGTCGAAAAATCAAAAAATTGTCGTCCGTTCTACCAGAATGCCGGTCGGTGGTGGCGATGCTGTGCAGGCGGGTCACCCTCGCCCTCTTCGAGGGGGTCGTCAGCGCTGTCGCCGTCGCCATCACCGCCTCCATCGGCATCTCCGCCGGCCTCACTCCCGCCCCCGACGGTCGCCCGGTTCGCCGTCGCGGCCGTCTTGGACTGCGCTTGGACGGCCGGGTCGGACTCATCAATCCCGTAGACGCCCGCCAAGGAAGCGGCGGCGTCAGTCCCGGGAGCGCCCCCATCGGCCATGTTCGGAGACGCGCCGTCCCCCGCCGCAACGCCGGTCGGGAGCGAGGACTCAGAGTCGCGTTCGGGACCGACCCCGAACACCCTCCCGCGTATCTCCTCGGTCGTGGCGAGCAGGTCGGGCATCCCAGTGCGGACGTGGTATGAAATCATTGACAGAGAGAGTGACATTCGGACGTGCCCTCCGTGACGGAACACTCCACCGAGCCGCGTCCTCTCAGTCGACGCCTCCTCGCTCAGTGTCTATCGTTCCGCGTTTAGACTCGTACAGAGCAAGAATGCTGATAGGGCCGTCGTAACAGTCGGAAAGCGCCGATCGGTTATATGCTGCACACACGCTCTCTATCGGTCACGTCGGTTCTGAGGGTGGTTAGTCAGGTGCCCCCGGCCG
>CAYODS010000204.1:0-3474 GCA_964402765.1 uncultured Halobacteriales archaeon | reverse complement strand
CGACGACACCCGCCTGCTGCGTGACACCGCAGACCGGGTCACGACACGACTGGGCGGACACTTCGACCTGGACGCCTGAGTGCCTCGCCACGGGACGGGGCTCTCCTCGCCTCTCCGTGACCGTCCGCGTCGTGACCGGAACGGTCACAGGTGCGGCCCGTCGTGTGGGGGGATCAACAGCGTTTTGCCGTCGCCGGACCCGGCATCTGGTATGGATTACACGCGAGTCGAGGCTGCCGGCGAGTACGTCGCCAGACTCGAACACGGCCGGGACTGGCGCGGCCAGATAGAGGCCTTTGCCGAGGAGGAGGGGATCGACGCGGCCTTCTTTTTCGGACTGGGTGCGGTGCAGGACGCGGAACTGCTGTTCTACGACCAGGACGAACAGGTCTACGAGTCGCTCGCGTTCGACGAACCCCTCGAGATGACCCCCGCCGTCGGCAACATCTCGTTGCTCGACGGCGAGCGGTTCGCCCACACCCACGCGACACTTTCGCGCGACGACGGCACCGTTCTCGCGGGACACCTGGCGTCGGCGACGACCTTCGCGGGCGAACTCTACGTGCGGGCGTTCGATACACGTCTGGAGCGCGAGCACGACCCGGTGACGGACCTGGACCTCTGGCCGCTATGAGCAACGGACCCCGGCCCGCCGACGAGCGGTACTTCGAGGCTATCGAGACCGAGCTGGAGACGGCCTTCGAGGTTGCAAACAGGGCACGCGAGCGCGGTGACGACCCCGCACCGACCGTCGAGGTCCCGGTGGCGCAGGACATGGCCGACCGGGTCGAGAACATTCTCGGTATCGACGGTGTCGCCGAGCGCGTGCGCGAACTCGAAGGGGAGCGGTCCCGCGAGGAGGCCGCGCTCGAACTCGTCGAGGACTTTGTCGAGGGAACGGTCGGCGACTACGACACCCGCGCCGGAAAGATAGAGGGGGCGGTCCGAACCGCGGTGGCACTGCTGACGGAGGGTGTCGTCGCCGCGCCCATCGAGGGTATCGACCGGGTGGAGGTCCTCGAGAACGACGACGGCACGGAGTTCGTGAACGTCTACTACGCCGGGCCGATCCGCTCGGCGGGTGGGACCGCACAGGCGCTGTCGGTGCTGGTCGCGGACTACGCGCGGGCCCTGCTCGGTATCGACGAGTACCAGCCACGGGAAAACGAGGTCGGCCGCTACGCCGAGGAGGTCACACTGTACGACGACGAGGTGGGGATGCAGTACGCGCCGAACGAACAGGAGGCGCGATTCGTCGCCAAACATCTCCCGGTCATGCTCGACGGGGAGTCGACAGGCGACGGCGAGGTTGCCGGGTTCCGCGGTCTGGAGCGGGTCGACACCGACGACACCCGCGGCGGGATGTGTCTCGTCTTCGCCGAAGGGATAGCGCTGAAGGCCCCGAAGATACAGCGCTACACCCGCGACCTCGACGAGGTGGCGTGGCCGTGGCTGCAGGACCTCATCGACGGCACCTACGGCGACGACGTGGACGGTGAGGGTGACGCGAGCGGCGAGGGTGGGGGCGACGGGGCAGACTCGGACGAGGAGAGCGACACGGACCGGGGGTCCGGCGGGCCGCCGCGGCCGGATTCGTCGAAGAAGTTCCTGGCGGACCTCATCGCGGGTCGGCCGGTGTTTGCCCACCCGAGCGAGGCCGGCGGGTTCCGCCTGCGGTACGGTCGGGCGCGTAATCACGGCCACGCCACCGCCGGTATCCACCCGGCGACGATGCACCTCGTCGACGACTTTCTCGCGCCGGGCACCCAGATAAAGACCGAGCGCCCCGGCAAGGCCGCCGGTATCGTCCCGGTCGACACCATCGAAGGTCCGACCGTGCGCCTGGCCAGCGGCGAGGTGCGCCGCATCGACGACGCCGCCGAGGCGCGGGACCTCCGCAACGGTGTCGAGCGCATCCTCGACCTGGGCGAGTACCTGGTCAACTACGGCGAGTTCGTCGAGAACAACCACCCGCTCGCGCCCGCCTCCTACACCGTCGAGTGGTGGGTCCAGGAGTTCGAGGCCGCCGGCGGGCCGGTGCAGGCGCTCCGTGACGACCCCGGTGTCGACCTCACCGCTCCCCCACCCGGGACGGCGATCGAGTTGGCCAGCGCGTACGACGCGCCGCTACACCCTGCCTGGACGTACCTCTGGCACGACGTGAGCGTCGACGCCGTGGAGACACTCGCCGACGCCCTCGGCGACGCCAGACTCGTCACCGCGGACGGGGCGACCGGCCAGCAACCGCCCGAGACCGGGGCGGACCGTCTCGCCGTTCCCCGGACAGCGGCCGTTCGCGAGACACTGGAGACACTGCTGGTCGAACACGACCAGACAGAGGAGTGGCTGGTCGTCCCCGACTGGCGGCCGCTCGCGCTCACCCTCGGGTTCGACGACCGTCTCGAACAGGTGACACCGTTCGATGCGGTCGACGAGACCGCCCGCGGGTACGACGACGGCGAGAACGCCATCCGTGCGGTGAACCAACTCGCGCCGTTCGAGGTCCGGGAGCGCGCCCCCACGCGGGTCGGCGCGCGGATGGGTCGACCGGAGAAATCCGAGGAGCGCGAGCTCTCGCCCGCGGTCCACACCCTCTTTCCGATCGGCGAGGCCGGCGGCAACCAGCGCTCGGTCGAGGACGCCGCCAGCCACGGGGACACCGTCGACGGGACGCAGGGACAGGTCGAGGTGAACGTCGGTCGGCGGCGGTGTGTCGAGTGTGAGACAGTGAGCTACCGCCCGCGGTGTCCGGAGTGTGGCGGCGTCGCGGAGGCGGTGTACCGCTGTCCGGACTGTGACCGCGAGGTCGAACCCGACGAATCGGGTCGTGCCGAGTGTCCGAACTGCGAGGTGCTCGCCAGTCCCACGCGGTACACCACCGTCGATATCGGGAACGAACTCGCGGACGCGAAGGCGACGGTCGGCGAGCGCGCCACCTCGTACGACGCGCTGAAGGGGGTCAAGGGTCTCACCTCCGAGGAGAAGGTGCCCGAACCGCTGGAGAAGGGTATCCTGCGGGCCAAACACGACGTCTCCGCGTTCAAGGACGGCACCGTCCGCTACGACATGACCGACCTGCCGGTGACCGCGGTCCGGCCCCGCGAACTCGATGTCAGCCCCGAGGATATGCAGGAACTGGGCTACCGCGAGGACATCCGCGGTGACCCGTTGCGCCACGACGACCAGCTCGTCGCGCTGAAGGTGCAGGACATCGTGCTCTCGGACGGCGCAGCCGAGCACATGCTCCAGACCGCCGACTTCGTGGACGACCTGCTCGTCCAGTACTACGGGCTGGAGCCGTACTACGAGTTCGAGGAGCGGTCGGACCTGATTGGGGAACTCGTCTTCGGGATGGCCCCACACACCAGCGCCGCCGTCGTCGGCCGGGTGGTCGGGTTCACCAGCGCCGCCGTCGGCTACGCACACCCGTACTTCCACGCCGCCAAGCGCCGGAACTGCTTCCACCCGGAGACG
>CAYODS010000203.1:0-3489 GCA_964402765.1 uncultured Halobacteriales archaeon | reverse complement strand
CGAGGCGGTGATGGGCGACCTGGAGGACCCACTCGACGTCGGAACGGGGACGCCGGGGCCGCAGCCGGACCCCGAACCGGGAGACGGCACCGGAACCCCGACGTGACGTGATCGGACCGCGCCGTTCGGGGTCGGGGGTGTGACCGGGGCGGTCGGGCGTGACCGGTCCCGCCGCGGGGTTATTACCACTCCTGGGGAACCTAACGGCGTATGGCCGTCCGCTCCGCCCTCCGACGCAGCCCGGGTGCCGTTGTCCGCAGCCCGGCGTTTCTCGCGCCGATCTGTGCCGTGGTGCTCCGCCAACTCCCGACGATCGCCCTCCAGTCGGAGACACCCTGCTCGCGAGTACGGGGTCGCTCGTGCTCGTCGCGGCGGTGCCGTTCCTCCAGGCCGGGCTGCTCGCGATGGCCGACGAGGCCCTGGGGGGATCGACGTCGCTCGCCACGTTCGTCGACGCCGGGCGGCGGTGCTACGCCCCCGTGCTGGTGGCGTACCTGGTCGTGCTCGGCGTCGACGCCCTGGTCGGGGAGGTCGTGATCGTGCTGGCGGGCGTCGGCGGCGCCATCGCGCTCGGCACGGGACTCGCGGGTGTGTCGCTGCCCGTCGTCGCCGCGATCGGCGTGCTCGTCGTGCTCGTCGCGCTCGTCGCTGCCGCGGCGGTGGTCACGGTCGTCGGGGGCGCGCTGGCCGTGTTCTCGGTGGCGTTCTACCGGGAGATCACGCCGTGAGGGAGCCGATCGGAGTCACGTCCCTTCCGACTCCTCGCCGTCGACGCGTTCCGTCACCTTCTCTTCGACCTGTTCGTCCACCTTCTCCTCGACTTTCTCCGCGACTCGTTCGTCCACCTGCTCGCCGACCTGTTCGTCCACCTTCTCCTCGACCTGTTCGTCCACCTGACGTTCCACTCGGTCGACCTGTTCGTCCACCTGCTCCTCGACCCGCTCTTCGACCTGCTCGTCCACCTGCTCCTCGACGCGGTCGACCTGCTGTTCGACCTCGGCTTCGACCTGCGTCTCGGCTTCCGCGGAGACCGCCTCCTGGATCAGCCGCTCGTAGATCGACATCTTCTCCCAGATCCGGAGCAGGTAGCCGACCACGAGCCCGCCCTCGAACGCCGCGACGCGGGGGTCGACGCGGAACACGAGATACGCGAACCCGCCGATGAAGAGCGCACCGTACAGAAGCTCGATGTGGAACTGCGTCTCACGCCCCTGGAACCGGCCGGTGAGTACGCTCGACGACATCGGTCGACGGTTCGATCCGGGTCGTCAAAAGCCTGACTCGGCCGGCCGCGGGCCGGAATTCACCCGAGAAGCCGGAGGTACTGGGCTGCCTCGAACGCGCCGAAGGCGACCGCCCCGGCGACCGTCGGGGTCGCGATCCAGGTGACTACGATCCGCTTCGTGGTGCCGGGGTTGAACAGGTCGAGTTGGTCACCCGCCCACGCCGACTCCTCGCGGTCGGTCAGCCCCTCGGGGCGGACCACCGCCGGTAGCGGCACCCGGCGGCTCGCCCGGCCCCACCCGAGGCCGATCACGCACGCGGTGAGCACCACCGCGAGGCTGGCGGGGATCCCCGCCCAACTCAACCCCGTGAGCACCGACGCCGCGATCGTCTCGGCGATCAGCGACGCTTCGAGCGAGAGGTCGGTGATGTCCTCGCCGACCGTCTCCATCGTCCGCGGTCCCAGCGCGAACGCGCCGGCGCCGATCGCCACGCCGCCGAGCGCCACGCCCGTCACCATCCCGAACTGCCCGGAGCCGACCAGCGGCGCGACCGCGTTCGCAACGTTCGACGCACCCGCGGAGAACGCCATGTAGCAGCTGATCCCGATCACCACCGCCTCGGCGAGCCTGGTGTCCCTGGATTCGAGATCCAACACCGCCACGACGGCGTCGTAGAGATACCGACCCACGAACGCACACACCCAGAAGGCGAGGATGGTCGAGAGGATCCACCACAGCACCACCACGCCCACGGTCCGCCAGTCGAGGACGCCGAGCGCCGCCCCCATGCCGACCACCGCTGCGACCGCGGTCTGGCTGGTGCTGGTGGAGACTCTGAGCACGTTGCCGAGCAGGATCCCGACCCCGATGAACACCAGTACACCGATCGACGCCACGGGGGTGAAGTACGTCGCCGGGACGAACCCGCTGCCGAGGGTCTCGACGACGTTGGTGCCGATGGTGAACCCGCCGAGAAGCACGAACGCCGCCATCAGTGCCGACGCCGACCGCATCGAGAGCACGCCGCTTCCCGTCGCCGGCCCGAACGCGACGCCGGTCGACGAGCCCCCGATGTTGACGCCGACGAAGACCGCGACAGCCGCTCCGCCGAGGAGTATCGCGGACCCCAGCATGGGTGTCCCTACGCGGACGAGGATAAAAAACGCGTTTCACCCGCACCGCCGCGTCGGCGCGGGGATGCTACGCCGACTCGGCCCAGTGGGCCGTCCCGGAGCTATCCCTCGATCGGGATGGCCGTCCCGTGGGCGACGCCCTCGGTCGCGACCGGCAGCGTGACTTCGAGGATGCCGTTGTTGTACGACGCGGCGATCTCCGCCTCGTCGACGTCTTTCGGGAACCGGAACCGTCGGTGGTAGGTCCGCTTCCGACCCCGGTCGTCGTCGGTGTGTTCGGCGGCGACGTTCAACACGCCGCTGTCCCACGCGAGGTCGATCTCCTCGCGGTCGAAGCCGGGGAGTTCGACCGTGAGGACGAACTCGTCGTCCTCCTCGTACAGTTCGTAGTCGCTGCCGCCGGTCGCGTCGTCGAAGATGCGGGACGGGAACCCGAGCCCCTGCATCCAGGAACTCGCTGGATCAGTCGGGAGTGCCATCACTGATCACCTCGTTCCAGCCGATCGTTGTGCGCGGTTCATAATAAATTTTTCTTGGGGACTGGTGGTGTGTCAAAAACTGCCGTTTGCGGTGGAGCACCCGACAGTGTCGGTTTCGTATATCGCCATACAGTTTATTTTGGGTGTGGGACCGAAGGGCGGGCGCGACGCCGGAGCGTCGACACGGTGGTTGAGAAGGGAGACGGCTGCGACCGGGGGTCCCTCGCCGCGGGTGGAGCCTCGCGCCCGGACGGCGGCCCTCGTCCCTTGAGTGCTCGTTCGCACGCGTTGCGGCCGGACTCTTCGGGCTCACGGCGGCCAACCCGGCGCGCCCCTCGGATCCGCCCGCTCGCGACTCCCATAGAGGCCGACTGGGCGACGGCGACCCGCTCGCCGGAACTGCACGAGATTCGTACGGCCCGACCGCACTGACACACGGTCATAAATCACATATCGCAATACGAAACTGAATCGCGGCCGAAGGCCGGAGGAGTCGGCGTCACCCCGCCAGCTGCTCGCCGACGATCCGGTCGGCCGCGGCGACGAACTCGGCGCGGGCCCCGGCGGGGATGGTCGCACCCGCCGCGACGTCGTGACCGCCGCCGTCGCCGCCGACCGTGCGGGACGCCTCGCGCATGACCGCCGAGAGGT
>CAYODS010000202.1:0-3523 GCA_964402765.1 uncultured Halobacteriales archaeon | reverse complement strand
GTCGTGATCAGTTCGATCCCGTCGTCGACGGTGAGCCGGTCGCCGGCCCGCGCCTTCGCCAGGGCGTTCTCGAAGGACTGGTCCGTCTCGGGGGTCACCTCGAAGCCGAGGTCGGCGTCGTCACTCGCGCCGCCACCCGCGCTCCCGGTCGGTCCGTCGCCCGCAGTCACTCTCGGTTCGTCGGGCCGGGGTGCTCAAAAGGGTGGTGGATGCGGACCCCGTCACCCGCCGCTGTCGTCGCGTTTGTCCTCCCGACCACCCGGACGGGGGTCACCCGTCCTCGCCGTACACCTCGGTGTCGGGGTTGAACTCCGACCAGGCGAACCAGAACAGCGAGGAGACGCCGGTCGCCGGGCGCAGTCGCCGCCCCTCGTGGGGGCCGTCGAGTGCCCGCCCGGTCGCCACCGACCACGTCGACCCGCCGGCACGCATCCGGCCGTCGGCGGCGGGCGCGAACGTCAGCACCTCGCCGTCGACGCGGCGGTCGTAGGCGTGTGGCGTCGGCCCGGCCGCCACCACGACCGGCAGGCCACCGACGCGGTCGTTGATTACCCCCGTCGAGCGCACGCGGTCGAACGGGTACGCCCGCGCGACGCCGTCGTGGGCCACGCCGACGACGAGGGTCGTCGCCGGCAGGCGGTCGTCGCTCTCCCGGTACTCGCTGGGGACACCGACGCCGACACGCCCGTGCTGGCCGTGCCCGACCGGGCCGCTGCCGTAGTCCGGCGGCGGCTCGACGGTCGTCGACGCCGGCGGGGGCAACAGCACCCGCGTGTCCGGGTAGTCGCTCCGCCAAGCACCCCAGGTGGTCAGCGTCGACGGCACCAGCGTGAGTCGGGTGCCGGTCTCCGGCCCGCGGATCGCCCGCGCGAGGATCTGACTCCACAGCGAGTCCGTCGCGCGGTCGTACATCACGAGGTCGGCGTTGTACAGCAGCCCCGAGACGCCGAAGGTCGTCGGCTCGCCGTCGACGGTCCGCTCTGCGGTGACCGCACTCGAACACAGCGGGCAGTAGGTGACGAGCAGTGGTCCGCCGAACTCGTCGTTGACCACCTCGTGGACCCGCACCACCGGCAGCGGGTACGCCCGGGCCGCCCCGTCGCGGGTGACGCCGATCACGAGGTCCTCGTCGTCGAGTGACCGCTCCCGGTCGCGCCAGTCCGGACCGAACGCGGGGTCGATCACCGCCCGGATGGCGTCACGTTCGGCCCCGCGGACCAGCTCCGAGCGCGGCACCGGCAGGTCGACATCCGCGTCCAGCGGTGCCGGCCCCGCCGGTGTCCCCGCCCGCGGGGAGGGTGCAGCCTCGCCGTCCGGCCGGTCGTCGGCCGTCGGCGCGGACAGACACCCCGCCGCCCCGAACACCCCCGCCGTCGCCAGGAGCAGCCGTCGTCGTCGCACCCCCAGAGCCAGGCGGTGCCCACGTTTCAACCGTTCGGGGTCGTGCGACCACCGCTCACGACGGGGCGCGCGGACCGGTCCGTGCGCGGCGGCAGTGCGTGGACCGCCCATTTTAGTGGCTGCCGCCCGGCCGGCCGGTATGTCACGGGCGGTCGGAAGCGTCAAGCGCCTTACCGTCGAGCGCGACCCGGCGGGGACCGACCCGGGTCGCGGGACGTTCGCCTTCTCGGACCGCTACTCGGTGTTCGACTGGGGGCCGATGCCCGACGAGATCCCCGGCAAGGGGGCGTCGCTGTGCACCACCGGCGCGTACACCTTCGAGACGCTGGCGGAGCGCGGCGTCCCCACGCACTACCGCGGCGTGGTCGACCCCGAGACCGGCGCCGTCGGGCCACTGGGCGCCTGCACCGACCCGCCGACGGAGATGGCGATCGAGGTCGGCACCGTCCCCGACCTGCCCGCCATCGAGGACGGAAGCGAGACCACCCGCTACGACTACGACGCGTACCACGCAGCGGCGGGCGACTGTTTAGTCGTCCCCCTGGAGGTGGTGTTCCGCAACCGTGTCCCACCGGGGTCGAGTCTGCGACGCCGCGCCACGCCCCGCGAGCACGGCCTCGACCGCGACGAGTGGCCCGAGGGGGTCGTCGACCTCCCCCGGCCGGTCGTGGAGTTCTCCACGAAGTACGAGCCCACCGACCGCTACCTCGACCACGACGAGGCCGCACGGGTCGCCGGCCCCGTCGACCTCGCGGACCTGGAGCGACTCGCCCGCGCCGCCAACGACGCCGTCACCGACCTCGCCGCCGCCGCCGGTCTGCGCCACGCCGACGGGAAGATCGAGTGTCTGGCCGTCGACGGCGAGCCACGGGTCGCCGACGTGACCGGCACGCTGGACGAGAACCGCTTCGCCTTTGACGACGTCCCCCTCTCGAAGGAGGTGTTGCGCGAGCACCACCGTCGCACGCAACCGGAGTGGGTCGACGCCGTGGGCGCGGCGAAGACCGCCCACGACGACTGGCGCGCCCACGCCCCCGACCCCGACCCGCTCGCGCCCGCCTTCCTCGACACCGTCGCCGACACCTACGCCGCCTTCGCGGACGCCTACACCGACCGCGACCGCTTCGACGCCCCGCCGCTGGCCGTCGTCGCCGACCGCGTGGCCGAGTTGGTGTGACTCTCTCAC
This sequence comes from uncultured Halobacteriales archaeon, assembly GCA_964402765.1. Taxonomy (GTDB): domain Archaea; phylum Halobacteriota; class Halobacteria; order Halobacteriales; family SW-7-71-33; genus SW-7-71-33. Next base: position 936 of record CAYODS010000202.1, on the reverse strand, counting down.
GCCCGGATCAGCACCGCTTATGCCCGTGGCCCGCCGAGGGCGACCGTGAACGACGACGACCAGCGTACCGTTGCCGTGTGGGTCTTTTTCGCCGTCGGGTTCGTCGCCCTCGCCGTCTTCCTCGCCACGCAGGGCGACCTCTCGCCCGGCGTCGCGGCGCTGTACTGGGCGACGGTGGGCCTGCTCACCCTCCTGGGGATCGTCGCCCCGCCGTGGGCCCCCTTCGTCGACTGACGCGGGGATCGGGAGTGCTTTTCACCCCGCGACACCTGGTGCCAGCGTGAACAGACTCGCGCCCGACCCCGGAGCGGACGGCGACTGCGAGCGGTACCTCCTGCCGCCCCACGCCCACGTCGTCATCTACGACGGGCGCGACCGCGAGTTGCTCACCGTCTACGACTGCGGCGCCGCCCAAAAGCCACCGTCGGCGCAACTGCTGGGCAACCTCGTCCGCGTCGACGCCACCCACGAGCGCCGGCGCTCGCCCACCGGCTACGTCGTCAGTATGCACGAGGCGAGCGTGCTCGTCTCACAGGGCGAGGCCCACTGGGCCATCCGGGCGCGTGACGAGTGATGCTCTTTTCTCGGGGTGCGGGTCCACGAAGTCCCCGGCGCGCTCTCTGGATCGCGTGGTTTCGATCTCGGTAGAGTGACCTCCGAAGCCCTCGGCGTACTCTCTGGAGAGAATGCTCTCGATCCCGGTGTGGTGACTTCAGAAGCCCTCGGCGCGCTCTCTGGAGTGAATGCTCTCGATCCTGAAGCGGAGACTCACGAAGCCCTCGGCGTGCTCGACCGTCCTGACTCGCTGCGCTCCTCGCTTCGCTGTGGTGCTTGTTTCGTCAGGACGGTCGAGCACGCAGCGAGAGACGCTTCGCGTCTCTCTGGCAGCGCGGAGGAAACCTCCGCTGGCTCCCGGGCTCCGCCCGGGAACAGCCA
>CAYODS010000201.1:0-3605 GCA_964402765.1 uncultured Halobacteriales archaeon | reverse complement strand
CTCGACGTCGACGCCGTGGCGGACGTGGGGACACGCGGTGACGGAGCCGCGGAGAGGAGTGACGACTCCGGGGGTGACGTGCTCGTCGGTGGCGTGATGGAACACGTCGAACCCGCCGGGGTGCACTCCGGGGACTCCGCCTGCGTCATCCCGCCGCGCTCGCTGGACGAGGCCACCCTCGCCCGGGTGCGCGAGGTGGTCGAGGAGGTCGCCCGGGCGCTCGACACCGTCGGCCTGCTCAACGTGCAACTCGCCGTCGACGAGGGCGACGTGTACGTCCTGGAGGCGAACCCCCGCTCCTCGCGGACGGTGCCGTTCGTCTCGAAGGCCACCGGCGTCCCGATAGCGAAGGTCGCCGCCCGCGTGATGGCCGGTGACGCGCTCGCGGACCTGCCGTACGAGGAGCGGGTCCCCGGGCAGGCGAGCGTGAAGGAGGTCGTTCTCCCGTTCGACCGCCTTCCGGGTGCCGACGCGCGCCTCGGCCCGGAGATGAAGTCCACCGGCGAGGTGATGGGCACCGCCGACGCCTTCCCCGCCGCGTACGCGAAGGCCCAGCACGCCGCCGCCGGGCTGCCGGACGGGGGCCAGGCGGTCGTCGACCTGCCCGTCGAGGGCCTCGACCGGCACTTCGAGGTGACGGCGCCCGAGGACGTGCCTGCCGCGATCCGGGCGGGCGAGGTGGCCCTGCTCGTCAGCGACGACCGGGCGGCGCTGCGGGCCGCGGTCGACGAGGGTGTGCCGTACTGCTCGACTGTCGCCGCGGCGGAGGCGACCGTCGCGGCGCTCGACTCTGGCGCGACGGCGGCGACCGACGTCGCCCCGGTTGGCGAGCGGCCCAGACAGCGGCGACGGTGGGGCGAGGACCGGTAGGCCGTCACTCCGCGAGCGCCCGCTCGACGCCCTCCCAGTCCTCGCGCAGCAGGCTGTACTGCAGCGTGTCGACGTACTCGCCGTCGACGAAGCGGGCCCGGCGGGTGCGACCCTCCCGGTCGAAGCCAAGTGACTCCAGCAGCCGGCGGGAGGCGTCGTTGAACTCGTACACGCCCGCCCCGACCGCGGGGTGGTCGTACGTGCGGAAGGTGTACTCGACGGCAAGCGCGACTGCCTCGGTGCCGTACCCCTCGCCGTGGTGTTCGCCCGCGATCCAGTACACCAGGTCGGGCCGGCGCCACTCGACGTCGGTGACGGCGACGAACCCCGCGCGCTCGTACGTGCCCTCCGCCGGCGTACCGGGACCGCCGTCGTCGGCGACCGTGACGACGAAGGCGTCGCCGCCGTCGCGGTCGGTGGTCACGTCCTGTTCCTCTCGTGACTGGACGCGACTGCCGAGGGGGTACCGGACCGACGGGTTCGTCCGGCCCCGCTGGAGGAAGCCGGCGTCCTCCGGTTCGGTCGTGCGCAGCGTGACCCGGTCGCCGCTCGTGACGCGTGCCCCTGGCATACTTGTGGGTGTCGCGTGGGAGGCAAGTGTCCTCGGGTCGCGTGTGGGTCTGTGGCGTGGCTCGGTTCCGCGCACCGCTCGACCGGCTGGGCCATGCCCGGTCGGCGTCACCGTCGTCGTCGGGACGGGACGGTCAAGCGGGCGTGACCGGGCCCCCGCTCACCGGATCCGGTCGACGACGGCGTCGGCGAGGGCGTCGAAGGTGGCCGTCCCGGGGACGACGTCCACCTCGACCCCGGCCTCGCGGGCGGTCTCGGCAGTGGGGTCACCGATGGCGCCGACGACGGCGTCGGCCAGGCCGTCGCGGACGGCGTCACCGAGGCCACGCTCGGCGGCGGCGTCGAGAAAGTGCTCCACCGTGAGCGAGGAGGTGAAAAGCGCCCCGTCCAGTGCCCCGCGGGCGGCGAGGACGACGCTGTGGCCCGCCTCCGGCGGGCGGACGAGCCGGTACAGCACCGTCTCGTGGACGTAGGCGCCGGCCTCACGGAGCCCCGTCAGCAGTTCCGCGCGACCGTGGTCGCTGCGGGCGACCTCGACGCGCCGGCCGTCCACGTCCTCGGCGAGCGCCGCGACGAGACCCGCAGAGGAGTACTCCTCGGGCACGACGTCGACGGTGTAGCCCGCCCCGCGCAGGTGTGCGGCGGTGCGCTCGCCGATGGCGGCCACCTGCCCGCCGGGCTCCCAGTCCGCCTCGCTCGCGAGGTCGACGCCCGTGCGGCTCGTGAGGACGGTCACGTCGGCGTCCCCGCGGGGCGTGGCGCCCGTCGGTTCGACGGCGAGCATCGGGTCGGCGACGGGCGTGGTCCCCGCCGCTTCGAGGGTGCGGGCGGCGCTGACGAGACGCTCGTCGTCCGGTCGGAACACGGCGACACGTGGCCCGTCGGCCGGCGCGTCCTGGGTCGCGGTGTTGGTGTCCTCGCTCACGCCTCACCCTCCGGGCCGTCGGTGGCGTCACTGCCGGGGTCGGTGCCGTCGCGGTCCAGCGCGGCGTCGATCAGGTCGGCGGCGCCCCGGTCGGCGAGGTCGGCGGCGAACTCGCGGGCGGCCTCGGCGTGCCGCTCGACCGGCAGTTCGCGGGTGCCCGTGACCGTGGTGTCGCCGTCGGCACCGTGGACCGCGACCGTCGTCCGGACCGCCTCGCCCTGCAGGACGGCGTGGACGCCGATCGGGGCCACGCAACCGCCGCCGAGTTCCGCGAGGACGGTCCGCTCGACGGTCGTCTCGACCCGCGTCCGCGGGTGGTCGACGGCGTCGTGGACCCGCCCGGCGAGGTCGCCGTCCCGGGCGACGACCGCGAGCGCCCCCTGGCCCGGCGCGGGCACGAACGTCGCCGGGGCCAGGCGCTCGTGGGGCACCTGGCGCAGCAGGCCGATGCGGTCGAGGCCCGCCTCCGCCAGGACGATCGCGTCGAACTCACGGTCCACCTCGCGACCGAGCGCGCGGCGCTCGATCTCGGTCAGGTCGTCGAACCACTCCTCGACCGTGCGGTCGTACTCGCGGTCGGCGTCGCCGTCGGCGTCGGCGTCATCGTCGTCCTCGGCCTCGTCCTCCTCGGCGGCCAGACGGCGCTCGTGCTCGCGCTGGAGGTGTGGCGCGAGCAGTTTCTCGACGCGGGTGTCGACGTTGCCCCGCAGTGGTTCGACGGTGAGGTCGGGCCGTTCCGCGAGCAGTTGTGCGCGACGCCGGACGCTCGCCGTCCCGACGGTGGCGCCCTCGGGGAGGTCGGCGAGGTGGGTGCCGTCGGGGGTGACGAGGGCGTCGCCGGCGGCGGCCCGCTCGGGGACGGCGGCCACGACCAGTTCGGGCGGTGACTCGGTGGGCATGTCTTTCATCGAGTGGACGGCGGCGTCGGCGTCGCCGGCCAGCACCTCCTCGTCGAGCGCGCGGACGAACGCGCCGGTGCGTCCCAGGCGGTGGATGAGTTCGTCGCGCAACTCGTCGCCGCGGGTGGACACCTCCACCAACTCGACGTCGAAGCGGCGCCGCTCCAGCGTGCGGGCCACCGACCGCGCCTGCCGCAGCGCCAGGTCCGACCCCCGGGTCGCCAGGCGCACCTGCTCTGCCATGTCCGTCCGTCGCGGCGGGGGACTCAAAAGGTCGCCGCTGTGGTCGCGGACCACGCCGTGGCCGCCGGCTACAGCGAGGGCAACACCCGCTTGTACGC
>CAYODS010000200.1:0-3734 GCA_964402765.1 uncultured Halobacteriales archaeon | reverse complement strand
GGGATCTACGCCGAGGTCGCCGCCCGCGACCTCGTCGTCGTCCCAGACATCCCGCTCGCGAGCGCAATCGACCAGCGTGCTCGACCGCCTGCGGCTCGGTCCGTTCGCCGTCACCCCCCGACGGCTCGCGGCCGGGCGGGGCGAGCGGGTGCAGGACCGCGTTGCCTTCCTCAAGATCGTCGACCGGATCGGTTTCGACCGATCCCGCGCCGGCTACGAGATCGGGAACGTCCTCCCGTGCTGGGAGCACCGGGCCCGGTTCGACGCGACCCTCAGACAGAGTCGAGTGTCGCCTGTTGGGTCAGTCCCGCGGCGTCCCCGGCCTCCCGTTCGAACGCTGCGGGCGAGAGCGCACCGCATCTGAGCGTCCGAATCCGTCGGCGATCCGCGTCGGTCAGATCCCGGTCGAAGACCGCCTGCTTCAGGTAGTATCCGAGCGCCTCGGCGAGGTAAGGCGGTACCGCGTTGCCGATCTGTCGGCGCCTGGTGACGAGTCCGCCTTCGAAGCGATACCCGTCGGGAAACGTCTGGAGCCGTGCTCCCTCTCTGGGTGTGAGCCCTCTGTCCTGGAACGGGTGTATACAGCGTGCACTCGACGGCTTGGACATGTTCGACGTGATGGCGACCGCCGGAGCGTCCGACTGAAGCCGGGAGTAGGAGTTGTGGTACCCCGACGACGGCTGCAGTTCGTCCGGGATCGCCGTTCGGTCCCCTCCGTCAGGAATGTGAGAGATCATCTCCACCATCTCCTCGGAGTGGCTGGCCGCTCTGTGAGAGCTGAGCCGTTCGGAGTCGCCACGGAGGTCCCGTTGTAGCACGGTCTTGGGCTCCCGGTCGTACTCCACGGCCACCTCTCCCGGGCCGACCTCGGGGAGGTCGCCGATACCGTCAATCACGCCCGGTGTCCGTAGCGGCTCCAGTTCGAAGCCCTCCAGCGGATTCTCCGTGATTTCCGGTCGGGTCGCGATCATCACGAGTCGCCGGCGGTGCTGTGGGACGCCGAAGTCGGACGACGTGACGACGCGGTGACTGACCTCGTAGCCGATCCGATCGAACGCGGTTCTCACCGCGTCGAGGAACTTCCCGTCGGCGGTGTTCTGGATTCCGCGTACGTTCTCGAAGAGTGCCGCTCCGGGTCGCAGCTCGTCCACCCAGTCGACGAAGTCGTTGAACAGGTGATTGCGCTCGTCGGACCCGTCGGGGCTGACGACCTCGGAAAACCCCTGACACGGAGGGCCGCCGGCGACCAGCTCGACCGTCTCGCGACCGACGAGCGCCGCGATGTCCGCCCGATCTACGTCGCGAACGTCTCCCGAGAGGTCGTCGGCGTCCACGTCGCGTCGGTTGGTCGCGTACGTCCGACGGGCGTCCTCGTCGATCTCCACCGCGTGCAAGGACTCGAATCCGGCCGTCTCGAGTCCGAGAGAGAGACCGCCGGCCCCGGCGAAGAGGTCGACGAAGGTCGGCTCCGGGCCACTCATTCGGCACAACGTTCTGCGCTGTGGGGTTTAACCGTTCGTACTTGGGCCACGGCCACTGTGGTAACTAACTGGTAACTTTATATTTATTTTCTGGTACGCTGTCGGAAGATATCGAAGGTGACCTGTGAGGTGACAGACAACACCGACGACGAGAGCGACCGGCTCAACCGAGCCTCGTTCGTGCTGGGATCGAAGTACCGCCTGGCCGTGGTCGAGACCCTGCTAGAGGGTCCGACCACGCCGACACGGATTGCAAAGCGGCGTGACGCACAGCGGTCGCACGTCAGCCGTGCGCTCGGGGAGCTGTCCGAGAGAGGCATCGTCGAGTCACACGGCGACGGCACCAGAACGAAGCTGTACTCGCTGACAGAACGGGGCCGAGCGGTCGCCGAGCTTGTCAGAGAGATACAGGAGGAGAGATCGTGACGGGGGAGCGAACCCTACACGAACGGGAGGCGATCGACTCGTTCCTGCGTCGGCAGTTCCCGGACGAACTCTGTGACGAGTCGACCGACGCGGTGAGAGACTCGCTGTCCGTCGAGGAGCGCGGAGAGATCGATGCGCTGGTCGGACACGTCGACGACCACTTCGGCAGATCGAAGGGGACGCTCGGTCTCGGTATCGACTTTCTGATCGTTGCGGAGCAGCTGTCGCGGAGAACGGAGGAGTTCGAGCGGTTCGACCCCGACGTGGGACGGGAGCGGATATTCGATCGGTTCTCCCGAAAGGACACGAGCGCGACGCTGACCTTCCTGCTCGACGGCGACCAGTTCGGAATCCGGTCGGTCCACAACGATCTGATCACGCTGTTCAGGGAGGATCTCGGCCGGACGAACTTTCCGAGCTCCCCCGGCCATCACACCGGCGAGTGGGAGCGGTACGAGGTGATGCTCGAGCGCGCGTTCAGACTGTCACGGAGAGGCCGGTACGTGGCCACGAGGCGTCTCTTCGACTACGGCCTAGAGCAGCTACGATCGAAGTCCTACGCGAGTCGCGATCCACCGTTCCCGACCCCGTTCGGGACGGTACTCACCGAGTACAGCCGCAGCCATCCCGAGGAAGAGGGTGGTTCCGCGTACCAGGCGCTCTGTTACGGGTTCGTGAGAGCACAGTGGCCACACCTGTCGCTCCGGGCCAGCAAAGTGAGGACTGGATCGTCGAGACAGCACCGGTACGGGGACGTAGACGGGTATCTCGGACCTGACCTCATGATCTCGGTCGAGGTGAAGGACCTGCACGTCGACCAGAGAAACGTCAGGAGCGAGCTGGGAACGATGTCTCAGGTCGCCGAACGGACGACCGCCATAGCCATCGCGATCTGTCGGAGCGTCTCCGACGACGCGCGCGAGATGCTCGAGGCCGCGGGCGTCCGGGTGCTCGACGACGACGATCTCGAAACACGGGTTCGGACGTGGGACTACCACAAGCAGAACAGGGCCGTACAGGCGATGCTTCACTTCTTCTCCAACGTTGAGGAGAACCCGGCCGGGACACAGCGTCTCTTACGGTTCATAGACGGAGTCGATCCGAACAACAGGGCGCTGGTACACCTGGAAGACGACACTGCCGACTGACCCTCGGCGGGCGACGGCCACCGGGCGGACCCGCCGGTGATGGGGAGCGACGGACACTGACCTCACGTGCCGAGCTCGAACACGGATGACTCTCTCACGAGCGAAGCTCGCCGACCGGCTGTACGAGGAGGTCGCGGGGTACGACATCGTGATGATCTTCGACCCCCGCTCGCGAGCGCGATCGACCGACGACAGCGCGAGCCCGGCTCGGCGTGTTCGCCGGAACGCCGCGCCGTCTCGTCGACGAGCACCGCGAGATCGCGGGGGGCGGACGGCGTCTCTCGACGGCCTCGGCTGCGAGTGTCACGTCGATGGGGAGGTGACCGTCCCGCTCACCGTCGACGGGCGCCGGATGACCGTCTCGAGCGTCGTCGACCTTGTCCACGTCACGCCCGACTGCGTCGGGGTGATCGACTACGAGACCGACCGCCGGCGGTACGGATCTCGGAGTACCGGACACGACTGAGCGTCTACCCCCACGCCGTGGACGCGGTCTCCCCCGACCGTGCGTGACGGCGAGTGCCCTCGACGCCGAGCGTGGCGGTCGAGCCCCTCCCGAGACCAGGCTCCGGGCGGTTGCGCGACCGGGAGCGGGCGGACTGAGCCTACCGGTCGCCGGTCGTCGGTCGCCGCCCGCGACCGGCCTACCCGGTCGCCTCGACCGCCTCGGCGAGCAGAT
>CAYODS010000199.1:0-3753 GCA_964402765.1 uncultured Halobacteriales archaeon | reverse complement strand
GCTCGGCCTGGGCCACCAGCGGCGCGTCGATCATCTGGTCGTCGACGCGGAACACGCCCCGTCCCTCGCGGTCGGCCCGCTCGGCCGCCGACAGCACCCGCTCGGCCCACGCGACCCGCTCGGGGTCGGGCGTGAACGCCTCGTTGACCACCTCGACCTGTGCCGGGTGGACGACCATCTTCCCGTCGTAGCCCAGCCGGGCCGCCTCGCGGGTCGCCGTCCGCAGTCCCTCGCGGTCCTCCAGGTCCGTGTGGACGGCGTCGATCGCGTCCACCCCCGCCGCGGCGGCGGCAGTCACCACCCGTTGGCGGGCGTAGGCGACCTCCTCGCCGCCCTGGGTGCGGGTCGCGCCGAGGTCGGCGGCGAGGTCCTCGGCGCCCAGCAACAGGGCGTCGACCTTCGGGTGGTCGGCGATCTCCGGGGCGTTCAACACGCCGCGAGCGGTCTCGACCAGCGCGAGCACCGGCAGGTCGCCGGCGTCCTGCTCGCGCAACACGCGAACGAGCGTCTCGACGTCCTCGCGGCCGTCGACCATCGGCAGCATCACCGCGTCCGGTCGGCCCGCCGACAGCACCACGGCGAGGTCGTCGTCGGTCGTCGGCGGCGGCGTCACCCGCACGCAGACCTCCGCCGCGGGGTCGAGGTCGGGGTCTGCCAGCGCCTCGCGCACGGTCTCCCGGGCCGCCGCCTTGCGGTCGGGGGCGACGCCGTCCTCCAGGTCGAAGGTCAGCGTGTCGGCGCCCGCACCGGGTGCCCTCCGGAGCATCTCGGCGTCGTCGCCGGGCGTGAACAGCACGCTCCTGCGAACCATGTCGGGCGGTGGACCGCCGGCGGCTTCAATCCGGGCGATCCCGCCCGGCCGCGGGCCGCCCGGCACCGCCCTGGACCGGCACGCATTTGCCCCGCCGACCACAGCGCGGGGGCATGACCGGCCTCTACTACGAGGAGTTCACCGTCGGCGAGACGATCGACCACGGGAAACGCCGCACCGTGAGCGAGAGCGACAACCAGCGGTTCTGTGACATGACGATGAACCAGCAGCCACTCCACCTCGACGCCGAGGCGGCCGCCGACACGCAGTTCGGCGAGCGACTGGTGAACGGCCTGTACACGATGTCGCTGGCGGTCGGGCTGACGATCCCCGACACCACCGACGGCACCATCGTCGCCAACCTCTCGTACGACGACGTCGATCATCCGGCGCCCGTGTTTCACGGCGACACGATCACCGCCCGCTCGACGGTGACCGACAAGCGCGAGACCAGCGACGGCGAGCGCGGCGTCGTCACGATGCACGTCGAGGCGTACCGCGTCCCTGACGAGACCGTCGTCTGTTCGTTCGACCGGACGGTGCTCTCGCTGAAGCGTCCCGACGACGAGACCGCGGGGTGACCGCCCGCCGGTCAGTCGCCCGTGACGACGCCGCCGACCTCCTCACCGTCGGTCTCCATCGACTCCGCCTTCAACCGGGAGACGCCGGCGTCGGTGAGTTCTCGCCCGCCCCGGACGGCGTCTATCGTCATCGGGACGACGTGCAACAGCCCCAGGATCGTGTAGGTGTACGGGAACGGGTAGAGTATCTCCCCGCCGATCTGGGGGACGTTCGGGCCGGTGAGCGCGCCGCCAAGCGGCAGCGACAGCGTGAGTTTGGCGTACACGCCGACGATCAGCAGTCCGAGGCTCACCAGGCCGGCGGCCCAGTACACGTCACCGCGCTCGACGAGGTAGGCGTTCGCGAGGTAACCGACCGTGAACACCACGAGCCACGGCATCCAGATGAGGTACGCCTTCAGGAAGTACTCGCCCATCGCGTTCAGCGCGAACGCCGGCACCACCAGTACGAGCCAGATCACGTTCGGCAGGTTCGACACCGACCCGCGCTCGACGCGGGCGTACCCCCAGACGACGCGGCCGAGCCAGATCAGCCCCCACGCGGCCAGGAACGGCCAGATGAGGTGTGGCCCAGCCAGGTCACCCCGGAGGAAACTGAACCACTCGAACAGCGCCGCCATCCCCTGTGTGCCGTTCTCGATGCGACCCATCGGCATCGGGTGGCCGTTCAGTGCCGGCCACACGCGCACCACGAGCACCGTCAGCCCCCAGCCGACGACCCCGCTGAGCGCTATCAGGCCCATGTACGCGTTCCCGTTTGCCTTCGCCTCGCTCCGTCCCAGTAGCCGTTTCGCCTGCTCTGCCCAGGTCATCGCACGTCGTGTGTCAACGTATGCCCCGGTGTTAAATTATAACGGCCGTCCCGCCTCTGAATCGGCAACTCGTGCCGGATCTGCCGCGACCGGCGGTCGGCTCCGAGTCACACACCCGCGCAAGAGTTTCCTCCCGCACTGCTCTCTCCCCGCCCGTGGAGGTGAGACCAGCGACACCCGAGGACGCCGGCGGCGTCCGCCGTGTCGCCGCCGCCGCCTACCGCGAGACCTACGACGACGTCGTCGGTGACGAGGGCGTCGAGACGCTGCTGGCGACCTGGTACGATCCCGCGGACCTCCGCGACCGCCTCGGGTCGACCCCCGAGGGCGGGCACGTCCGCACGTTCGTCGCCGCCGACGACCGCGTGGTCGGTTACGCCGGCGCCGCGGTCCCGGGTGCGGACGCCGACCCGGCCCTCGGGGGACTGCCGACACTGTACGTCCACCCCGACCGCTGGGGCGAGGGGATCGGCACGCGACTGTTCGACCGCGCCCGCTCGTACCTCGCTACCCACGGCGTCGAGCGGATGCGCATCCGCGTCTTCGCGGACAACGACGTGGGTCGGGGGTTCTACGAGGACCACGCCGACCTGGTCGCCGAGCGCGAGGACACCCTCGACCCCCTCGACCGCGACGTGGCGACCGCGGTGTACGAGGCCAGGGTGGTCTGACTCCCGGACCGGCCGGAGGGATCTGGAACCACGCCGACGTCGCTCCCGACGGTCGCTCGTCGTCTCGTTCAAATCCCTCGGAGGCCACACCTTCGGCTCCCGGATTAGTCGCCGCAGGAGTGGGGCCGGAGGGATTTGAACCCCCGATCGACTGATATCTCCGGTGCGCCTCGGAACTCCAGAGGGTCGTCGTCGCGACACGGTGATCAGCCGGCCGCTCGGTATATCATTCGTTCGTCCCGGGCGCGTGCCTCTGGAGTCAGTCGCCCTGCCGGGCTGGGCTACGGCCCCTCGGCGCACTTCGGTTGCCCCGTCCCAAGTAAAGGAATTTCGGTCCCCGATCCACCGTCCCCAGTCGTGACAGGTGTCGTGAGCGTCCAGAAAGCCCCCGCGCCACTGCTCTCAGTCAGCGACGTTGCTGTGGAGTCGGCACAGAAAGCTCCCACCACGGTGCTCTCACTTCGTGGTACCGTTGTTGTGAGGGCCCAGAAAGCCCCCGCCCCGGTGCGTCGCCGGGCGGCGGAACCGCCCGGCTGCCAGAGGCGCGTAGCGCCTCGCTGGTCGCGCGCCTCGCTGTGCGCCTCGCCTCGCTTCGCTCGGCTACGGTGCTTGCGTCGTCGCCAGACCCGTCGGGTCTGGCTGGCTCACGAGAGCTTCGCTCTCGTGATCGTCACCAGAATCCGCAGGATTCTGGTTGGCTCGAAAATCGAAGATTTTCGAACGCCGTGCTTCCCGCAGAGGGAGACTCTACGAGTCTCCCAGGCAGTCGGGCGCTTCGCGCCCGACGACACCGGGACGGCCCCTTTCAGTCCCGCCCACGGCAGCCTCACGCCTCCCCAGCCTCCTGCGCTCCTCGCTGTGCTGCGGTGTACTCGCGC
>CAYODS010000198.1:0-3800 GCA_964402765.1 uncultured Halobacteriales archaeon | reverse complement strand
GCGCGAGTGGTGTCACGCCTACGAGACCGGCGACTTCACCGCGCCCGACGTGCCCGACCAGCCCGACTTCGAGGGGTCACGCCGGCAGATGCGCGGTCGCGTGCTCTCCGTACTCGGCGAACACGGCCCGCAACCGCTTGACGACCTGGGTCGCCGGGTGCGGGTGGACTACGCCCCCGACGGCGACGGCGAGGGTAGCCGCGAGTGGCTCCGCGGGCTCGTCGACGACCTCGTCGAGGACGGACTGGTGAGCGTGAACGACGGGACGGTCCGCCTGCGGGAGTGACGTCCACTCCTCGCCGCGAGAACAGCGGGCGGTGGATTCGAACCGCGCGACATCGCTCCCTGCGGCCACTGGGTCGCTGGGTTCAAATCCAGACTATTCTCGCGGCTCACGGGGTTGTTCGCCGCGAGAATAGCGGGAGGTGGATTTGAACCACCGGTCTGCGGGTTATGAGCCCGCCGGAATCTCCTGGCTATCCCATCCCGCTACTTTCCGATAGCGGGTGCCGCCGATTAAGGGTTGTGTTTCGGTCCGCCGCCGTCGCCCGGTTCGGCTCCACGCTGTCGGTCGGTTCCTCGCCGTCACTCACTTGATCCGACGCCAGGCGACGGTGGTCTTTTGATCGCTCGCCACCCAGAACCGCCGGTGCGACGAGTCGCCGCCGACGCGGCGGGGTCGGCAGGGCGAGGGCACTGCGAGGGACGGGTCGGCGGGATCGCGAAAGGTGTATGCCAGGACCCGCGTACACCCAGGTGATGGAGTACGGGCTGGTGGTCGTCTGGCTGCTCGCCTACCTCGCGCTCGGCGCACTGGCGCTGCCGGCGACCGCCGCCCTCCTGCGGCCGTTCCCCGACGACGGCGCCGGCTTCGCCGTCCCCGTCGCCGTCGCCGTCCTCGGCGTCGTCGGCTTCTGGGTCGGCCAGGTCGCGTTCGGTCTCCCGAGTTTAATCGTCGCCCTGGTCGTGCTCGCCGCCCTCTCAGGTGTCGCACGGTGGCGCGGCGTCACCCCGGACCGCCGTCGCTACGCCGAGGCGATGGGCGTCTTTGCCGTCGCCTTCCTCCTGCTGGTGGCCGTGCGGGCGATGGACCCCGCCGTGCACCCGGGCGGTGGCGAGAAGTTCCTCGACTTCGGGATGCTCAACGCCCTGGCCCGGGCGAAGACGCTGCCGCCGGAGGACTTCTGGTTCGCCGGCGAACCGGTCCGGTACTACTACGGCGGGCACACGGTCGCGGCGCTGCTGGCCGACCTCACCGACACCCCGCCACGCTTCGCGTACAACCTCGCGTTGCCGGGCTTCTACGCCGCCTTCGTCACCGCGGCGTACTCACTGGCCGGCGCCGTCGCCGACGGGCGAGGGCGGAGCCGGGTCTCCGCGGGCGTCTTCGCCGCCGTGCTCGTTGGGCTGGCGAGCAACCTCGCCACGCCGCTGCGGGCCCTGGCGTGGTGGGTCGGCGACGGCACGGTGCTGTGGGTGACCGGCCTCGACGCCGCCTGGGCCGTCGACGGCCCGGCGACGTTCAGTTACTGGTCCGCCAGCCGCGTCATCGAGGGCACGATCAACGAGTTCCCGCTGTTTGCCTACCTCAACGGCGACCTCCACGCCCACATGATGAGCCCACCGCTCACCCTCCTGGTCGCCGCCGTCGGCTACGCCTACTGGCGCACGCCCGCCGTCGAACTGTGGCGCCGGCGCCTGCTCGTCCTCGCGGTCGCCCCGCTTGCCGGCCTCGTGGCCTTCGTCAACACCTGGAGTTTCCCCACCACGCTCGGCGTGACCTGGCTCGTGCTCGCGCTCGCCCCGGCCGACCCGCGCCACCTCGTCCCGCTGGTCGGTCGCTCACCCTCGACGGCGGACGGCGGGCGCGGCGGTGCTGCCGACGGACCGGACGACGGCAGGCTCCGCGCCGGCCTGCGCAGGTTCGGCGACGAACTCGGGCGGACGACGACCGCGCTGGTGCTCACCGGCGTCGTCGCCGCCCTGGCCATCGTGGCGGTACTGCCCTTTCTCACGACGGCGACCGGCGGTCGTCGCGGGATCGGGGTCGTCGCCGCCGAGAACCGCAGTCGACTGCTGGGGTTGCTCGTCGTCCACGGCGTCTTTCTCCTCGTCGCGGGGCGCTTTCTCGGCGGGCGGACGCTGCGCGGGCTCGCGCGCCGCTCGGCGACGGCGGTCGTCGCCGTCGGTGCCGCCGCTGCCGTCCTGGTGCTGTTCGTGCTCGTCACGCTGCTCGGTCCGCTCGCAGGTGTCGACCCCCGGGCGCTGGGTGCGGTCCCGTTCGTCCTCCTGATAGCCGTCGGCTGGGTGCTGGTGCGTGGCGAGGAGACGACCGGCGGCACGGGAGCGGGCTACGAGACGGCGCTGTTCGTCGGCGCAGCGGGCCTGGTCACCCTCGTGGAGTTCGTCTACGTCACCCAGAGCGGCCCCGGCCGGTTCAACACGGTGTTCAAGACGTACGCCCAGGTGTGGGCGCTGTCGGCGGTCGCCGGCGGCGTCGTCCTCGCGGAGTACGCCGACCCCGCCGCGCTCGTCCGGCGGGTCGCACTCCCCGTCCCCAGAGCGGAGCGACGACCCACCACCGACGGCGGCCCCGAGGCGTCGCCGGGCCCCGACCCCGACTCGACGCCGGCAACGGAGCCTGCTGCCCGGCCGGGCGAGGGAGGCGACGACGGCACAGGGGGCACCCTCGGCTCCGTGACCCTCGGCGGCGTCCTCGTCGCCGTCTTGCTCGTCACGTCGTCGCTGTACGCCGGCCTGGCGCTGACCGAGCACACCGTCGACCGCGCCGAGCCGGCGACACTGGACGCCCTGCGCTTCGCCGAGCGGTACCACACCGCCGAGTGGCCCGCCGTCGAGTACGTCCGCGATCTGGAGGGGACGCCCACCCTCGTCACCGCCCCGACCGAGCGCATCTACCAGTGGTCGAACGACGGACTGGTCCGCCAGGACGACCCGCCCGACCTCGTCGGCGGCTCCGCCCCATCGAGTCTCTCCGGCGTCCCCACGCTCGCGGGGTGGGTCGTCGAGGCCACCTACCGCGGCCCGGCGGCGTGGGAGCAACGCGTCGCCGTCGTCGAGTCCATCTACACCGCCGCCCCGGCGGAGCAGGCCCGCCTGCTCGGCGAACACGACGTTGCGTACGTGTACGTCGGCCCAACCGAGCGCCAGCGCTACGGCGACGTCGCGCTCGATGACCGTCTCGCGGGCGTCTCCGTCGTCCCCGCGTCTCGCGACTGGGAGTACGTCACCCTCTACCGCGTCGACCCCGACGCCGTGCGCGTCGCCCCAGACTGGTCCGGCGACACGAGCGAGACCGGATCGTAGCCCAGCACAGCAGAAAGAGAGCAGGGGCGGCAGGGTCAGACCGCGAGGTCCCCCGCCCGCTTCAGGACGTCGACGGCACCGGCGTCGACCCGCTCGACGTCCAGGAAGTGCGGGATGAAGTCACGCTGCTCGAAGGTGTCGCGCTCGTCCTCGGTGCCGACGACACACCACAGCTGCACGCGGTCCGGGCCGTGGTAGTCGCCGTTGCGGGTGACCTGGAAACAGACGAGTTCCTCGCCGTCGTACTCGATGACCCCGTCCATCCGGACGCCCGGGTCCCCGTCGATGATGAGCCGTCGCATCGTCCGCCCGTGGGGCGCCGGGGTATTGAGCACACCGCTTCCGCGTCGATACTGGTGGCGTGCGGTGTCCGCGTGCCCGGCAGACGCCGCGCTCTCTGGACCGGGTGGTGTCGATCTCGGTGAGTGGACTCACGAAGCCCTCGGCGTGCTCGACGGCTCTCACTCGCTGCG
>CAYODS010000197.1:0-3804 GCA_964402765.1 uncultured Halobacteriales archaeon | reverse complement strand
CCGTCGAGAACTTCGTCGGCCTGGCGACCGGCGACCGCGAGTGGGAGCACCCCGAGACGGGCGAGTCGATGACGGAGCCGCTGTACGACGACGTGCCGTTCCACCGCGTCATCGACGACTTCATGATCCAGACCGGCGACCCGACGGGCACCGGACGCGGCGGACCGGGGTACACCTTCGACGACGAGTTCCACGACGAACTGGGCCACGACGACGCCGGCGTGGTCAGCATGGCGAACCGCGGCCCGGACACGAACGGCTCGCAGTTCTTCGTCACGCTCGCACCACAGCCCCACCTGGACGACCGCCACGCCGTGTTTGGGCGGGTCGTCGACGGGATGGACACCGTGCGGGCGATCGCCGACGTTCCGACCGACGGCAACGACTACCCCCGCGAGGAGATCCTGCTGGAGTCGGTGACGGTCCAGGACTGACCGAGCGAAACCCACTTCGGCCCGGTCCGAGAACTCCCGGCGAGCGAGGGTGGCCGAGTCAGGACAAAGGCGGCGGACTTAAGATCCGCTCCCGTAGGGGTTCGAGGGTTCGAATCCCTCCCCTCGCAGTCGTCGCGAACACACCGTGAGCGACGACTGCGGACCGTGGGGTTCGAACGAGAGAACGGCGAGCGCAGGAGCCGTTCGCGTTGTTCGAGTCCCTCCCCTCGCACTCCTCGCCCGCGGACCCCCGATCGCCACGCCGGGGTCGACCGGGCCGACGGGTCGTAACTTGCTTGACCGGGAGTCGCCTCGCGGGCGTATGAGCACGGACGACTTGGTCGAGGCGTTCCGGCGGCACGACGCCGTCGAGTACGACGAGGAGTCGGGCGAGGCACGGGTGACGACGACGCCGTTCGAGGCGTCGGCACGTGGTGCCGTCGTCGACGGCGATCCGGTCGTGGCGGTGACGGTCATGGTGCCGACGCTGTCGGCGGCGGTCGAGGGCGAGGTCGGCGACGCCGTCGAGGAGGGGTGGTTCGACACCCTGGCGCTGCGCGTCGAGGACTCGTACGACGTGACCCGACGGGCCGAGGGCGAGTACGCGGTCGAGCGCGACGGCGACGAGGTGCGGGTGACCTTCGAGTTCCCCGCGGCGGGTGCACGGAGCGTCGACGACGCGGTCGCGCTGGTCAACTACGTCGAGGGCACCTACGTTCAGGGAGTCGTCCCCGGCTACGACTACGTCGACCCGGTCGCCGGGCTGCTGTCGGCGGCCCGCCAGCGCGGCCAGGGCGACGAGGTGGACTAGTGGACCGACCGAGTCGGGGACGCCGTGACGGCGTGAGGGGGCCGCGAGCGCTCGGCCGTGGGAAAATTAATCCGGGGGTGGCGTGGGCAAAATGCTGAAACGTCACCGCCGGCAAACTGTGGCAACCGTGGTCGACAAGAGCGCGCTGAAGACGGGACTGCTGATCGGCGGCGGGGCGCTGGTGCTGCTGCTCGGGAGCCTCCTGGTCGAGAGGACGATCACCTACCTCAGTTTCCTGCTCGCCCGGACGCTCTCGACGGCGATCCTGATCGGGCTCGCGGTCGCGGCCGGGTACGTCGGCTACGAACTGTACAGCGGCTGGAACGAGGCCGGCGAGGGGGTCGCCGCGGAGACGAGCAGCGACACCGAGACGCGGACGGTCAGCGGCCCCGAGGACCTGGAGGACCTGTACGCCGAGGGTGAACTCAGCGAGCGCGAACTGGAGCGGGAACTGGAGTACGCCCTCGACCGCGAGGCGTCCGAGTCGGGGTCGGAGTCGGACTCCGAACTCGAACTCAAGTACGAGTGATCGCCCGCGGGTCCGCGGCCCCGTTGGACCAAACTTATGTCGTCGGCACCGAACGCCGACTCGTGAACGGACGACTCGTGCGGTGGTTCGCGTGACCGAGGGCGACGGCGACGACGAGGCGGCGACGGACGGGGGCGACCCCGACGGTGACCCGGGGCTGGAGACACACACGGTCATCCTGGAGTTGGCCGACGAGCCGGGGGAGTTGCTGCGTGCGCTGCGACCGATCGCCGAGAACGACGGCAACCTGCTGTCGGTGCTGCACGAGCGTGGCGACCGGACACCTCGCGGCCGGGTGCCCGTCACGGTGGAGTTCCGGTGTCCGCCGACGCGGTTCGAGTCGATCGTCGCCTCCCTGGACGACGCGGGCGTGACGGTGGCCCAGGTCGACCGCGAGAGCTACGCCGACCGTCTCACCGTGTTGCTCGTCGGTCACGTCGTCGAGCGTGACCTCTCGGAGACGCTGCGGAGCGTCGAGCACTCGCCCGCCGCCTCCGTGGTCGACCTGTCGCTGTCGGCGCCGGAGGGCACCGACGACGTCTCCGCCGCGCGACTCGTCCTCGGGGTGTCCGACGGCGACACCGCGGAGGCGCTCGCGGCCGTCCGCTCGGTGGCCGAGCGGAAGGACCTGCGCCTGCTGACGCCCGTCGAGACGGCGCTGTCGGGCGACGACGCGCCGGCAGCCGAGGGCGCGCGCCGGGACGCCGGCGACGGCGCGACAGCGGCGGGCGGCGACGGCGAGGGGCTGCGCCTGGCGGTGCTCGGCGCCGGCGCGGTCGGGCGGGCGGTCTGCCGGGCGGCCCCCGAGCGGGGCCACCGCGTGGTGGCGGTGGCGGACTCGACCGGCGCCCGCGTCGCCCCGGCGGGGATCGACCCCCAGGCGACGTTCGAGCGGAAGGCCGAGCGCGGCAGCGTGGGCACGGCGGCCCCGAGCGAGGCGCTGGAGGCGCCGTACGACGTGCTGGTCGAGGCGACGCCGACGACGCTTGGCGACGCGGAACCGGGGTTCGGCCACGCCGCCCGGGCCCTGGAGCGCGACCGGAGCGTGGTGCTGGCGAACAAGGGGCCGGTCGCCGAGCGGTACGCCGACCTTCGCGAGCGCGAGCGGGCGAGCGAGGGGCGGGTGCTGTTCGGTGCGACTGTCGGCGGCGCGGTGCCGGTGCTGTCGACGGTCCGCGGGTTCGGCGCTGCCAAGGTCACGTCGGTGCGGGGCGTGCTCAACGGCACGGCGAACTTCGTCTGCTCGCGGATGGCCGCCGAGGGCCTGTCCTACGAGCACGTTCTCGCGGAGGCCCAGGACCTCGGCGTCGCGGAGGCGGATCCCTCCTTCGACGTCGAGGGGACAGACGCGGCGCTGAAGTGTGTCATCGTCGCCAACGTCCTCTCGGGCGACCGGGAGTGGACGCTCGCGGACGCCACCGTCGAGGGGATCGCCGACCTGCCGGCCCGGGTGTTCGAGTCCGCCGCCGAGGCCGACCGCACCGTGCGGCTGGTGGGGACCGCGAGTCGCGAGGGAGTGAGTGTGGCCCCTCGTCTCGTGCCGCGGTCGAGTCCGCTCGCGGTCGAGGGAACGAGAAACGTCGCACGGATCGAGACGGCGACCGCGGGGACGATCGACGTTGGCGGCCGCGGGGCCGGTGGCCCGGAGACGGCGGCGTCGGTGCTCGCGGACGTGGACCGCATCGCGGGCCGGTGACCCGGCGACGGTCGCCCAGGGCGTGTGGTGTACGTTCCCAGTAATCGCCGGACGTGGCGGGGGTGGAGGGTCGGCCGTATCGAAATCGTTTTACGTCAATCCGGTCACGGTACGTACACAGCGCACTCAGCGCGTGATACAATGACCGAGACAAAAGAGGGCAAGCCCCACCAGAACCTGGCCATCATCGGCCACGTCGACCACGGAAAGAGCACACTCGTCGGCCGTCTCCTGTACGAGACCGGCTCCGTACCGGAGCACGTCATCGAGCAGCACAAGGAGGAGGCCGAGGAGAAGGGCAAGGGCGGCTTCGAGTTCGCCTACGTGATGGACA
>CAYODS010000196.1:0-3847 GCA_964402765.1 uncultured Halobacteriales archaeon | reverse complement strand
CCGGCCCCCTACGGGGGGGGCGGGGAGCGGGGGGGGGCGCCCCGCCCCCCAAGGGGGGGGGGCGAAGCCGCCGACACGTCGACCGCCTCGGCGACCGCCGCGACCGGGCGGGGAGGTGTGGGGATCGCTCCGCCGCCTGGCGGAATCGAAGGGCGAGGCGTGCTCGGCCGGTCTCTCACAACGCAAGCACCGCAGCGAACGGAGTGAGCGAGGCGCGCAGCGAGTGAGAGCCGTCGAGCGCGCCGAGGGCTTCGGAGGCCACCCCACCGAGATCGAGAGCATCCGGTCGAGAGAGCGTGCCGAGGGGTTCGGAGGACTACTCACGGAGATCGCGAGTTGGCCCAGAGAGCGCGCCGAGGGCCTCGTAACCCGACCCATCAGCACCGAAAGCGCCAGAGACACAGAGCGCGCCGGGTGCTCCGCAGGCCACACACGAAAGATAACGAACCTGTGACACGAGTCGACGGAATCCAAATCGATTTCAGAGGCGCGGAGATAGCCGCCTTCATGAACGGTCGCGGGGTGGGATCGTGCGGATAATCGTCATCGGCGTCGGTGAGGTCGGCTCGACGACGGCGGCGGACCTCTCCGAACGGCACGAGGTGACCGTCGTCGACGTCGACGAGGACCGCGTCGAGACCATCCAGTACCAGGAGGACGTCCTCGGGGTGGCCGGCGACGGCACAGACCTCGACGTGTTGCGCGAGGCGGACCTGGAGGAGGCGGACATGGTGATCGCCTCGACGAGTTCGGACGAGGCGAACATCGTCGCCTGCGGCACGGCGAAGACGGTCAGTGACGCCTTCACCATCGCCCGTGTCCGCAAGCCGTCGCTGTTGCGCACCTGGGAGCGGTCGCCGGGGGCATTCGGCGTCGACTTCATGGTCTCCGTCGATCTCCTCACCGCCCGTTCGCTGGTCAACATCGTCGACCTGCCGGGGGCGGCCGACAGTCAACTGTTCGCCGACGGTCTGGTGCAGATGGCGGAGTTCTCGATCACCGAGGGGAGTCCGCTGGCGGGACTGACGGTGCAGGAGGCCGACCGCTACGACGCGCTCACCTTCGCGGCGGTGATCCGCGACGAGGAGACGGTGATCCCCCGCGGGCGCACGAGGTTCGCGGCGGGCGATGCCGTCGTGGTGATCGGCCGCCCGGACAGCGTGCAGGGGTTCGCCCGCGAGGTGGCGCCCGGCACGCCGGAGCCACCTCTGGAGGTTGTCGTCGTCGGTGGCGGGACGATCGGCCGGGACGTGGTCCGACTGCTCGCCGAGGAGGGCCACCGCGTGCGCCTGCTGGAGCGGGACACCGAGCGGGCCCGCGAACTCGCGGAAGCGTTCCCCGGGGTGAACGTCCTCGAACACGACGCCACGGACCTGGCCTTCCTGGAGCGGGAGAACGTCGGCGAGGCCGACGCCGTCGTCACGACGCTGTCGGGCGACGAGCGCAACCTGCTCGTGGCGCTTCTGGCCCGGCGGGTCGGGGCCGCCCGGACCGTCGCCGTCGTCGAGACCGGTGACTACGTCGGCCCGTTCGAGGCGGTCGGCGTCACCGCCGCGGTCAACCCCCGCACCGTCACCGCCGAGGAGATCACGCGGTTCACCCGCGGGCGTTACGCCGAGAACGTCGCCATGATCGAGGGCGACCGCGCCGAGGTGATCGAGGTCGTCGTGGACGAGGACAGCGCCCTCGCCGGCCGACCGATCCGCGAGTCCGTCCCCGACCTCCCCGAGGGCGTGGTCGTCGGCGCGATCACCCGCGGCGACGACGGCGTCGGCCCCACCGCCCGCCGGGACACCGCCGACGCCGACGAGTTGAGTTTCGTCACGCCCCGTGGCGGCACCGTCGTCGAACCGGGCGACCACGTCGTCCTGTTCGCGAACGCCGACGCCGTCGACGCGCTCTCGGAGTTGGTCTGATGCGGGTGCGCGTCGACTGGCGGGCGGCGCTCGCGCTGGTCGGCAGCGTGCTCACGTACCTGAGCGTGCCCCTCGTGGTGCCGCTGGTCGTGGCGGTCGCCGACGGCGTCACCGCGCCGCCCGGTACGGGGGCGCCGCTGGCCCGCGACGTCGTCGCGTTCGCGCTGACAGTCCTCCTGACGCTCGCACTGGGGACCGCCCTGCGCCGCCTCGACCCCGACCCGGACATCGGCACCCGCGAGGGCTTCCTGGTGGTCGCCGCGACGTGGTTCGCGGTGTCACTCGTCGGGACGGTGCCGTACCTGCTGGCCGCCCACGGCGTTCCCGGACTCTCGGCGGGCTACGAGACGACGCTTCGGGCCCCGGTCAACGCCCTGTTCGAGTCCACCTCCGGGGTCACCACCACCGGGGCGACCGTCCTCGGGGAGATCGCCGTCGAGAAACACGGCCGGGCGCTCTTGCTGTGGCGGCAACTCTCCCAGTGGCTCGGCGGCATGGGGATCGTCGTCCTCGCGGTCGCCATCCTCCCCGAACTCTCGGTCGGCGGCGCCCAGTTGATGGACGCCGAGGCGCCCGGCCCCAGCGTCGAGAAACTCACCCCCCGCATCCGGGAGACCGCCCGGGCGCTGTGGCTCATCTACGCCGGCATCACCGCTCTCGAGATCGCGCTGCTGTACGGCCTGCACCTGGCCGGGATGGCCGACAACATGACTGCCTACAACGCCCTCGCCCACGGACTGACGACGATGCCGACCGGCGGGTTCTCGCCGGAGGCGCGGTCGATCGAGGCGTTCTCGGCGGCCGTCCAGTGGGTGATCGTCCCGTTCATGTTCGCCGCCGGGGTGAACTTCGCGCTCTTCTATGCCGTCGTCACCGGCCGGGTGCGCCGGCTCCTGACCGACACGGAGTTTCGCACCTACCTCGGGGTGATCGTCGCGCTGACCGGGCTGGTCGCCGTGTTGCTGTTCACCGACCGGGCGCTGCAGGCGCCCGTCGAGACGCGGTTCGGGCCCACGCTCGCCACGTTCGGCGACGCCGAGGCGTCGCTGCGACACGCCGCCTTCCAGGTGGTGTCGCTGACCAACAGCACGGGCTACTCCTCGATGGACTTCACCGCCTGGAGCGGCAACCGCCAGTTCGTCCTCGTGTTCGCGATGTTCGTCGGCGGCTCCGCCGGCTCGACCGGCGGCGGCCTGAAGGTGGTGCGGTGGATCGTCGTCCTGAAGGCCGCCCGCCGGGAACTGTTCACGACCGTCCACCCCGAGGCGGTCCGCCCGGTCCGGCTGGGCGACCAGGTACTCGACGAGAGCACCGTCCGGGGCATCTTCGGGCTGACGATGGCGTACCTCGTGCTCTTTCTGTTCGCTGCGCTGTTCGTCGCCGTCGACGCCACCCGCGCCGCCAACCTCGACCTGTCGGCCATCGAGGCGCTCACCGCCTCGATCGCCACGCTCGGCAACATCGGCCCGGGGCTCGGTGCCGTCGGGCCGATGGGCAGTTACACCGCCTTCCCGTCGACGACGAAGGTGCTGATGATCGCGCTGATGATCGTCGGTCGCCTGGAGGTGCTGCCCGTGCTCGTGTTGCTGACCCGGTCGTACTGGCGGTCCTAGGCCTCGCTCGGCGGCTCGCCGCCGTACCGCAGGAACGCGTACGCGAGCGACAGCGTCGTGCCGAAGGCGGCCATCGTCGCCACCACCAGCGTCTTCACGCCGTCACCGACCACCGGTTCGCCCGACCCGCCGCCGCCCACCTCGACCGTGGGGATGTCGTCACCGACGCCGATCGCCCCGAGCATCCCCAACTGCCGGTGGGGCTGGCAGTAGTAGTTGTACACCCCCCCGGCCTCGAAGGTGAACTCGTGGGTGAATCCGCCCTCGCTCGTGGTCTCTTCCTGGCCGCTCC
Source organism: uncultured Halobacteriales archaeon (assembly GCA_964402765.1). Lineage (GTDB taxonomy): Archaea > Halobacteriota > Halobacteria > Halobacteriales > SW-7-71-33 > SW-7-71-33. Next base: position 26 of record CAYODS010000196.1, on the reverse strand, counting down.
AGTCGCTCCCGTCGGGAATCTCGTCG
>CAYODS010000195.1:0-3847 GCA_964402765.1 uncultured Halobacteriales archaeon | reverse complement strand
CGGCGTCGACGCCGAGTCGGTGACGGTGTCGCCCACCTTCGACGTGCTCGTGCCCGCGTTCGACATCGAGGAGCAGGGCGAACCGGCGGAGCCGATCGAGCGCCACGCCGTCGAGACGCCGACCGGCGTGGGAACGGGCACCCCCTCCGGGTGAGTCCCGCCCCGGTCACCGCACGAGGTAGGCGTCGTCGCCGGGAAAGAATCGCCCCAGGTCCGCCGTGCGCCGGTAGTCCGTCGAGAGCACCGCCGCCAGCCGCTCGCGCAGGCGGTCGGCGTCGCCCTCGGTCCACGCCGCTGGCTCGCGGACCGGCACCACCAGAAAGCCCCGCCCGGGCACCTCCGTCGCGTGGACGGCGGCGGCGTCGGCCGGGACCGACCCCGCCTTGCTCGTGTACTCTGCCAGCACGTGGGCCAGCGCCCGGTCACCCACCGGGAGGAGCACGTGGGCGGCGACCGCCCGCAGTTCGGCGTCGAACGAGGGCTCCAGGCGGGCGTACGCCACCTCGCTCGGCGTGTCGCCGGCGGGACAGGCACACAGGTAACTGTAGAAGAGGTTCCGCGGGACGAACGGGGCCGGGTCGTCGCCCGTGGCGTCCTCGACCAGTCCGACCGACCGGAGGACGGCCAAAAGCGGCGCGACCGCCGGCGCGGAGAACGGGGTCCGGGCGCCGTGGACCCCGGGGTGGTCGCCGATCAGGTGGATGTCGGCGTTGGCGTCACCGTAACTCCCGACGGCGTCCTCGCAGGGGTATGCGAGGCCGAAGGGGTCCCGGGTCCGGTCCGTGACGGTCTCCACGGTCGACCCCGGCGGTCGACTCGCTTCTCGGTTGCGGTCTTCAGCCGCCGCGCCCGTCGTACATGAGCGCCAGCCCGCAGTCCCGGCAGGCCCACGCCATCGGGTCGACCCGCTCGCGCTGTGCCAGTGCGCCGTCGCCCTGCTTGTCGCCGATGATACGCATGCTGCCGGCGCCGGTCGACACCGCCGTCCGGCGCATCCCGCCCTCGCAGGCGGGACACTCCGTGCCGACCGGCCCCTCGTTAACGGCGTCGGCGTCGGTGTACAGTCCGACGGCGCCGCAGTCCGCGCAGGCGTGCCCGAACAGGTCGTACCGGTCCGTCCCCGGCAGCTCGCTCTCGCGGTCGACCAGCCGGACGTCGAACCCCGACCCGCCGAGGCGCCCGGCGACGGTGGGGCCGTCACACACCGGGCACTCCCCGGACGCCGCCGACGCGTCCGCCTCACCGTCAGCGGCGTCCACCTCGAACCGGATCCGACTGCAGTCCTCGCAGGTCCACCCCGCCAGGTCGATCGACGACCCGCCGAACAGCGCGTCGCCGTCGGGCAGGAAGCGGATCGGTAGCCCCGTGCCGGTCCGGGTCGGTCGCCCCTGTGTCGCCTCGCCGCCGCAGTCGGGACACTCTCGTGACATGTACGTATGGTGTGGTCTCGATTCACGTAACGTTACCGCCGACCGAACGCCCAAGACGACGGCGCCCGACGCCCGACCGTGACCGACGCCGTCACCTTCGAGACCCCGGCCGGCCCCGTGCCGGCGGTGACCGCCGACGAGATGCGCGCCGTCGACCGGGTGGCCGTCGAGGAGACCGGTCCCCCGCTGCTGAGCATGATGGAGAACGCCGGCCGGGGTCTCGCAGAGCGCGCGCTCGCGGCGGGCGGTCCGGCGGTCGTCCTCGCCGGCGGCGGCGGCAACGGCGGCGGTGGCCTGTGTGCCGCCCGCCACCTCCACGACCACGGTCGCACGGTCGCCGTCTGTCTCGACCGCCCGGCCGCCGACCTGGAGGGGGCCGTCGCCACCCAGCACCGCACCCTCGCCGCGACGCCGGTGCCCGTGCTCGACCCGGCGACGTGGGCCGGCGACCCGCTGGCCGCCGTCGCCGACCGTCTCGGCGGCGACCCTCTCGTGGTCGACGCCGTCGTCGGCTACGGCCTCACCGACCCGCTCCGTGGGACCGCCGCCGACCTGATCCGGGCCTGTGAGTCCGCCTCGCGGGTGCTGTCGCTGGACGTGCCCACCGGCGTCGACGCCACGACCGGCACCGCGCCCGGTCCGGCGGTCGCCCCCGACGCCACGCTCACGCTGGCGCTGCCGAAGACCGGTCTCGCGACCGCCGGCGGCGACCTCCACCTCGCGGACATCGGGATCCCGCCGGCGGTGTTCGAGCGTGCCGGGGTGGACTACCGGCGTCCGTTCGACGGCGAGTGGACCGTGTCGCTGGCCCGCGTGTCGGCCTAGATCCACGACCGCTGGCGGAAGTACGCCAGCATCACGGCGGCGATCGAGGCCATCCCCAGCATCGCGGCGGGGTAGCCGTACTCCCAGGTGAGTTCGGGCATCGTCTCGAAGTTCATGCCGTACACGCCGGCGACGAAGGTGAGCGGCAGGACGACCGTGGCGACGACGGTCAGCGTCTTCATCACGTCGTTGGTGGACTGCGAGAGGCGGTTCAGGTAGATGTCCCGCGCGCCGCCGGTGAGGTCGCGGTACGTCTCCACGAGGTCGACGATCTGCACGAGGTGGTCGTACAGGTCGCGGTAGTACTTCTCCGTTTCCGGGCGGACCTGCTCGGGGTCGCCGCGAGCGAGCGTCGAGACGGCGTCCCGGGTCGGCCAGACGATCCGCCGGGTCGACAGCAGCTCCCGGCGCACCCCGTTTATCTGCTCCAGCGTGTCGATCTCCGGGGCGGCGAGCACCTCCTCCTCGACGCGCTCGATGTCGTCCTCGATCTCGTCGACGATGGCGAAGTAGCCGTCCACGACCAGGTCGAGCACGCGGTAGGCGGTGAAGTCCGGGCCGCGGGCGAGCAGACGGGGCTCCTCGCCCTGGACGGCACTCCAGACGCGGTCGACCGGCTCGACGGTGGCAGGCGACAGCGTCAGCACCCAGTCCTCCGCGAAGAACACCCCCAGCGGGTCGTCGCTGATCTCCTCCTCGAAGGTGGTGTCGCCGCGGCGCAGGCGGGCGGTCTTCACCAGGACGAACGTGTGATCGGGGTACTCCTCGACCTTCGGGCGCACGTCCCCGAGCAGGTCCTCGATCTCCAGTTCGTGCACGCCGAAGGTCTCAGCGACACGGCCCAGCGTCCGCTCGGAGGCCTCGGTGGCTCGCACCCACGTCGTCCCCGGCGCCGCGCGGGCCGCCGCGAGGTCGTCGCCGTACCCCTCGACGCGGCCCTGGTCGTACACGACCGCCTCGATCACCGCGGCTCACCACCGTTCGAGCGCCCGGCCCCCACCGCGACCAGCGTCAGTCCGACCATCACCCCGGCGATCGACAGCGCCCGCCCCGGGTACGGCTCTGCGACGCCGATCACGTACCCCGCGAGTCCGAGCCCCGTGGCGGCGCCCCCGGCCAGTAGTGCTCTGTCCATGGCCCCCGTCCCTCAACGCGGCGACAAAAGCGTTCCCCGCCCCGGCACGCCGTCGGCGCCACGCCCCGCCGACAGAACCGTTTTGTGCACCCCAGCCCTCCCCCGAGGCATGACGCCCCCGCCCGACCGACCGCCCGAGGACGAACCGCAGGCGGACCGGCGGGCCGACTACGACTACCGCGGCGGCGACGCCGACCACGAGAGCGAGTTGGCGGCGGCGATCGACGCCCGGATCGACGGCGACGTGCGCTTCGACGACTACTCGCGGTCGCTGTACGCCACCGACGCCTCCGCCTACGAGGTGACGCCCGTCGGGGTGGTCCTCCCCGCCTCGACCGCGGACGTGGCCGCCGTGGTCGAGGTGTGCGCCGAGCGCGGCGTCGCAGTCCTGCCGCGGGGCGGCGGCACCAGTCTCGCCGGCCAGTCGGTCAACGAGGCGGTCGTCCTCGACTTCACC
>CAYODS010000194.1:0-3912 GCA_964402765.1 uncultured Halobacteriales archaeon | reverse complement strand
GATCAACTCGCCGCGACGACGAGGAGACCCGGAAGGAACACTACGATCACCGCGGACGCCGGCAGCGCCACCGAAGGATCGGCAGGCACGGGCGAGGACCCCGTCCCGGACTGTTCGGAGCCGGTTGAGCCCCCTGCTGTCGGCTCCCCGCCACCGGCCGACAGCGTGTCGGTGCCGGCTCCGCCGTCAGTCGCTCCGTTCGCGTCGTTCGAGTCGGTGGTTTCACCACCAGCGTTATTCCCCCTGCCGACGGTCTCGGTCGGATCGGTGCCCGCCTCGTCGCCGGTAGTGTCGTCGCCCGCGGCGCCGACGTCGATACGACTGTCGGGGGTCGACGCCACGGCGTAGCTGTTGCCCTGCTCGTCGCCGAGCGAAGACACGGACAGCGCGAGCGTCGTCGACCCTTCTGCGACTCCACGGACGGTCAGTTGGACGATCCGGACCGGCGGGTCGTTCGCGCCGTCACGGAGGGCAAACTCCGCGACCATGCTCGCGCCGTCGTCGCGGATCTCACCACCGCCGATGCCGGGATCGCCGGTCACCTCCACGGCGTCGATCGTCGCGACACTGGGATCGGCGACGGTGGCTGTGACGTTGCCGGCTCCCACGCCTCCACTGATCTCGGTCGCCACGATCTCCATGGTCGTCGTTGAACCTGCCGAGAGGTCGATCGAGGCGGGGGCCGTTCGGACGAGCGCACCCTCTCCGTCGGTCGTCCCGTCGTCGGTCGAACCACCGTCGTCGTCGGCCCCGCCCCTCGATCGAGCCGTTGCGACCGACGTGGATCCGGCCATCGCCGACGACCGGACAGTCGAACACACACCGCTCGTCCGTCTCGTACTGCCAGTCCACGTCGCCGGTCGCACCGTCAAGATTGTAGACGAGGTCGGCATCCAGGCTCGCTTCGGCGAACAGCACCCCGTCCTCGGTCACGGTCATGTCCGCCGCGGCCAGAAACCCCAGCGAGTTGACCCACTGCCCCCATCCGGTTCCGACCGACAGCGCGATGATCCGCCCGGTCTGTGTCGGGACGGAGACGATGCTGTCGGCGACCGCGGGGGTCCGGACCAGCGGCTGGTTGGTCCCGACCGACCACTCCGCCTCGCCGGTGTCGGTCGAGACGGCGTATATCCGCGAGTCACGACTGGTCTGGAAGACGGTACCGTCCCTGACGATCGGTCGGGCCACCAACCCGTCCTCGGTTTAGCGGTTGTTGCAAATGCAATTTCTTTGTTCAGTCTGGAACGTGTAACGATGCCGTTCCACGATTAGTTACGCATGTCCTGCTGAATAAATCTGCTGTCTTTTCACCTACTGTTAGAAGGACCAGACCGCCTCGACCGGCTCCGACGGGACGGTGGTCGACAGGGTTCCGCTGTTGTACGCGTCGTGCTGGAACATCGGCCAGTCCTCGTCGGTGGCGACGGCCGTCTGCCGTGTCGCGGGACGAGCGCCCGTGTCGGCACCGCCAGTCCCACTCCAGACAGCGACCCCGAGGCCAGCACCCGCCGTCCTCGACAGGAACCCACGTCGTGACTCTGACTCTTTCACAGCGGCCATACTCTTGCCGCCCGAAATAACCGTTTGGTCGTCAGGTACATGTACGGTCAGTTTCAGTTCGCCTGATTCGCTCACCTGCTGAGTGTGGAGCGAACCTGCGCGACCGCGGTCTCACACCTCCCGCAGGTTTCCTTCGTTCGAGCGATGTACACCGTCTTACAGGACGGACACCGGAAGAGATGCGAGGACGTCCGTTCGTCCGGTGCCGTGCTGTTTTCCTCATCGGTGTCGTTCCGCGGTGTGGTCGCCGCGTCCCCTCGATCCGCAGAGGTTCCCCAGAACCGTGTGAGCTCGTCCTTGATCTGTTCGAACACGGACCGGAACGTGTTGTGGAACGGGCATATATCCCGGTGAGTTTCACGCGTCTCCGGTTTTTGATTAACTGAACTACTATCATACGCCGCGTCGCGTTCGAATCTTCGAGGACGGACACCATGACGGTTTCTCGGGCGTCTCCCGATTACCGCACGGCACAGAGATACGAATGCGGTACCGCGGTGAATTCCGTTACATGAGTGCAGTCCCCACAGGCGTCTCTTCGGACCATTCCGACCCTGTTCGGAACGGCTGTGTCGAATCGCGATGTAGAGGCGGTCATCGAACCACCCTCTCTCTGGCAGCTACTTCTTCACGATGTAGTGGGGCTGTCTCTCGAGAAACCGTAGGAGTCCATCGCGTTCGCCGACGACATCGAGCAGGGTGAACCCGCACTTGCGGAGTTGGAGCCACTGATGGATCGGGTCGGAGAGATAGATCTCCACCTCACCCAACGGAACTGACTCGATCTTGTACCGTGAACCGATCCGCTCGTGATTCTTCTCTCGAAGGTACAGATCCACGACGTCCCTCAGAGCCTTCGGCGGGTTGTCGACAGGGATGGGAACGAACGAGTGCCAGTGGTTGTGCGACGAGAACACCCCGATACCAGATGGCTTCAGCACCCGCCAGATCTCTCCGAGTGCCTCGATCCGCTCGGCCTTCGGGAGGACGTAGTCGAGCCCGAACCACGAGAACACGACGTGATCGAACGACTCCGAAGCGAACGGTAGGTCTCTGATATCTGCGATATGGAAGTCGATCTCGGGGAACAGCGACCGCCCCTCCTCCACTAGCGGTTTGCTGACGTCGATCCCCGTGACGTGGAAGCCTCGCTCGTGAAGCAGATGAGATATCCGACCGACGCCACAACCGACATCCAGCACCGAGGCGTCCGTATCAGTGAAGTACCGATCGACTGCCTTCCGCTCCTGAGCGAACAGCTCGGGGTCGTCTATTCGCTCCCTGTAGAGTTCGACAGCTTCCCCGTCGGTGAATACCCCTCCCTCGTTAGTACTCCCGTTGGTATCGCTGTCCGAACTCATCGAACCGAGGATCGTGAACCGTCAGTCCGCTCTCTATCGTCTGCGCCACTGAGCCCTTCTCGTAGCGTTTCGCTGTCGTCGGCATCGTTGCCGGACCGAACGAACACAGACACGCCGGTGCAGAGCTGTCCACGGTTCACGTCGACGGTGAGCCCACTGATGACACCGGATTCCTCCAACCGCCGGACACAGTCGGAGACAGTCAGTCCCGAGAGGCCGACCGCTTCGCCGATGCTGCTGGACGAGCGACGAGTATCCTCCGCTGACAGCAAGAGAACCTTCATGTCGGTTTCATCCAAATCCCACATATCCATCGTATGTAGCTTGAATAACAAGATTGTTTCCCCGGGTTTGACCTCCGAACGGTGGCTACAGCGGGCCGGTCTCTCCGTATTTGAAACAGTTACTGACGGAGACGGTCGACCCCCCTGGGACGGCGATCCTGACCGACCGTGGTCAACCGCCTGATCACCCCAATCACGGCTCAGTACCGTACTCGAGGACCCGCAACACCGAGACCACGTCGTCCACACTGAATCACGATACACCGGAATCACGACGCTCACGCCGAGATCGGGAACCGGCCCCTCCACGGGGGCGTACATCAGGAACGCGACCAGCGTCTTGAGCAGCCAGAGGCCCCACCGCCAGAGACCGACGACGCCCAGCGTGACCAGAACGAGTGGGATCGAAGCCGTTGGCATTACCGCGTTCCGTAGGTTCGATCGTCTCGATCACGGGCGAGCATGCGCTCGTTTTCGGCGATGGTACCGTCGGGCTGGGGGCGCTCGACGTCCCGCTCCCTGAGCCAGGCACGGAATCCGAGCGTGTCTTTCGGCAGGCACGCGCCGCCGTACGGCCACCCTCCAGCGAGACCTCGCTCGGTTCCGAATACAGTGGAATACCGTCGCACCGCCGTCATCAAACTCGACACTCCCGAAGGAGCCGACGACGCCCTTCGAGAGACTGTCGAACAGTTCAAACACTGCGC
>CAYODS010000193.1:0-3930 GCA_964402765.1 uncultured Halobacteriales archaeon | reverse complement strand
GCCCAGGCTTCGTGATCAGTTCGGTGATCCCCTTCACCGAGCGCATCAGCACCTCGTCGGCCACCTTGAACGCCTGCTTCACGGGCAACTTGCCCACGGAGTCCAGCAGGCGGTCGTTGGGGACGACGATGACGGTGTCTGAGACGTCACGCAGGCGCTCCAGGCCGGCCTCGGCGTTGGTGCGGCGCACCTCGCCCTCGGCGGTGAACGGCGTCGTGACGATCGAGATCGTGAGCGCACCCTCCTCGCGGGCGGCCTTCGCGACGACGGGCGCGGAGCCGGTGCCGGTGCCCCCACCGAGCCCGGCGGTGACGAACACCATGTCCGAGCCGGAGATGGCGTCGTGGATCTCCTCCTGGCTCTCGATGGCGGCCTCCTCGCCGACCTGTGGCAGTGAGCCGGCGCCGCGACCACCGGTGCGGTCCTCGCCCATCAGGATCTTCCGCTCGGCCTCGATCTCGACGAGGTGCTGGACGTCCGTGTTCGCCGCCACCAGGCGGGCGCCGTGGATGCCGGCCTCGTCCATCCGGTCGACCGTGTTGCACCCGGCGCCGCCACACCCGACGACCGTGATCTGTGTCTCCAGGTCGTCGAGCATCGCCGCGAGGTCCTCGTCGGTCTGTCCGTCCACGTCGTTGCCGTCCGGTGCGGGGGCCGGCTCGGCCGCGTCGCCGTCGGAAGCGTGCTCACCCTGCGAGGCGGCGTCGTCCTCCGCCTCGTCTATCACGCCCTCTATTATCGAGTCCATGCGTACGGCCGTCGTGATTACGCACCGCTAATCATTCTTCCCCTCGTGTCAGACGCCCGTACGACACACGGCGCCGACTTCACCCACAGACGTATCAGATATCGTAGATAGTGACGTCGGGCGGACTGCGGCCGCGCTGTCCCCGCGTCAGTCGCCGGCGACGCGGTCCGTGTCGACCGCGAACTCCCGGCGCTCCTCACGCTGCACTTCGCCCGGGGTGACCGTCTCGCCGTCCACCTCGACGGACTCCCCGTTCGCGAGGCGCCCGAACGCCGGCCCCTCGGGGACGCCCGCCGCCCGTGCGAGGTCGGGGTCGAACGCCGTCCGGGTCGCCACCACCGCGTCGTCACGGCGCTCGACTGTCTCGTACTTCTCGCGGAGCACGGCCGCCAGCGCGTCGACCAGGGCGTCGTACGCCGCCCTCGCCGGCCTCGCCTCTCTGGCCCCGTCGCCCTCCTCGTCCAGCGGCAGGGCGGCCCGCTCGCCGACACGACTGCCACCCTCCACCGTCTCGAAGGCCACCGCGACACGCTCGACCGCCTCCCAGGTCGCCTCGGGGTCGACGCCCTGCGCCTCGGACACCAGCCCGGTCGGCAGGTCCACGACGGCGAACGACCCGCTCACCCGCTCGCCGAGTGTCACGCCGTCGGCGACCCGGCCCAGGCGGTCCTCGACCCGCTCGACGACCGACAGCGGCCACCCACCGACCGCGCGCAGCCAGGACTCGCTCACCACCTCGTAGCCCAGGTCGGCGACCGTCTCCCGCAGCGCCGGGTGGTCGCCGTCGACCAGTGCCCGCTGTGCGCCCGAGTGCTCGAACAGCGCCCGCAGCACGGCCCGCCCGTCGTCGTCGAGTGCGAGGTGGTCGAGCCCCCAATCGGCGGCGACGTGACCCACGCTCCAGGGCGTCTCCCGCAGCACCCGCTCGAACCGCGGCGCGTAGTGTCCGCCACCCAGGCCGACGACCGCGCGGTCGCCCGCCGGGTCGACGCCACGCAGCGCGAGCGTCGCCCGCGCCGCGGCCCGGGCCGCCACGGGGTCGCGCCACTGCTCCTCGTCGGACCCCACCTCCACGAACAGCGACGGACACCCCACCCGCGAGGGGCCGTGGTGGGTGCACTCGATCCCCACCCCGTAGCCGTCGGGGGCGTACTCCTCGAAGGCGGCGACCACCCGCGAGAGCGCCCCGGGAGCGGCCGCCGCGAGCGACCCCGGTTCACCCCCGTACTCCGCCGGCCCGAGGTTACCCGTGAAGTGCGCCGTCAGCAGCGGTCCCGTCTCCCCCGAGTGCCGGGAGACGAACGCGAGCAGGTCCGGCGTCCCGTCCCCCTCCGTCTCGTCGGCCTCGGTCTCACTCTCGTTCCCGTTCTCGCTCCGGCCCTCCTGGCTCGCGGCGCCGTCCACGGGACCGAACGCCTCGGCCACGCCCTCCAGGTGGAGGTGAAGCTCCCCGAAGGTGCGCAACTCGACACGCTCGGCGCCGCGGGCGGTGTCCTCGCCCCCCACGCCGGGCGCCGACCCGGCCGGCAGGACGTGGTACTCGCCGCCGCCCGTCGCGTCGGGACGGGTGTCGTCCCGGCGTGACTCCCAGGGGGCAGCCGAAAGCAGGCGCTCGCCGACGTGTTCGGAGGCCTCGTCGGCGCGGCTGACGACGATCGCTAACACGCCGTCGACTGCGGGCCTCCGGTGCCTAAGCGCGTCGATCGCGACGCCAGTCGGCGGCTACTCCCCGTCGAGAACCTGCGAGTGGGGGCCGACGAGTGACCCCCGGAGGTGGACGTCCTCGACGCGGGCGTGCTCGTCGACGACCGACCCGTCGATCGTGGCCGCACGCACCGTCGCCTCGGGGAACACGACCGCCCGCTCCAGGCTGGCGTCCTCGACGGTCGCGTCCCGCATCACGTGGACGTTCTCGCCGATCTCGCTGTCGGTGACGGTGGCGCCCTCCGCGACGACGCTGTCGCCGTCGAGGTGCCAGGCGACGGCGTCGAGGTACGACTCCGGCGTGCCGATGTCGAACCACGCGCCCTCGAAGGTGTAGGCGTAGGTCGGCTCGCGGGCCTGCAGCCACTGGACGAACCAGCCGGGTTCGTCGGGGTTGTTGTCGTCTTCGAGGTACTGTGAGAGCAGGTCCACGGCCGACGCCGGGAAGACGTAGCAGGCGATCGAGACGAGCGTGCTCTTTGGCTCGTCGGGCTTCTCCTGGAAGTCGACGACGCGCTCGTCGTCCAACTCGACCAGCCCGTACGAGCGGGCCCGCTCCCGCGAGCCGACGTCGTACGCCGCAAGCGTCGGGCCGCCGTGACGCTCGAAGGTGTCGAGAAAGTCCGCCACGTCGAAACCGATCAGGTTGTCACCGGCGATCACGAGCAGGTCGTCGTCGACGTCCTCGCGCTCGACGAGTTGGGCCAGGGCGCCGACCACGCCCAGTTTCTCGGACTCGGCGGTCGTCTCCTCGACCGAGAGGCGGGGCTTCTCGAACGCCCGGTCCGCGAGGTAGGACTCGAACTCCCCGGCGAAGCGCTCGTTCGTGCTGACGTACACGTCGTCGATGCGGTCGTCGGCCTCGAGTTCGGTGAACACGCGGTCGACGACGGTCGACTCGCCGACCGGCAGGAACATCTTGGGGCGGTGGCGGGTGATCGGCCACAGGCGGGTGGCGTACCCCCCAGCGAGAACGACGCTGTCCATACCACCGCCCTGCGCTGCCCGCTCTATCACTCTTGTCCTTCGGGCCTCACCGCCGGGCGGACACGCGGCCGTCACCGACTCGCGGCTGGCGACGGTGGGCAGCCAGGACCGCTGCGCCGTGGCTGGCCGGCGGTCGCGTGAGAAACGACGACTGCGGCGACAGGACGGAACCCGACCGGACTACAGCAGGCCGGTCTTCTGGAGCTTCATCAGGTCCTCGGTGTCAAGCGTCTCGCCGTCCTTGAACTTCTGGTAGATCTCCTCGGCCTCCTCCTTGGCCTCCTGCTGTTCCTTCTCGCGCTCGGTCTGGCGCTCCTCTTCCTCCTGCTTGTCGAGTTCGCGCAGGCGCTTCTGGACCTCCACGAACATCTCGTGGTGGTAGTCCGCGGCCTCCTGTGCCTCGACGAACTTCTCGTGCATCTCGTCGGCCTCGTCGCGGATCTCGTCGGCCTCGCGGTAGGCCTCGATCATCTGGTTGTGGTGCTCCTGGG
>CAYODS010000192.1:0-3951 GCA_964402765.1 uncultured Halobacteriales archaeon | reverse complement strand
CCGACCGGACCCACCCACACGCTTATTCGCCCCGGGAGCGGGACCTGAATCGTGAGCGACGAGACGGAGCCCACGGCCGACCGTGACTGGCCATCGGGCGTCCTGGCGCCGACCGAGGCGAACGTCCGGCGTGCCGCCGAGGCCGTCCGCTCGGGCGGGGTGGTGGCCGTCGCCGGTGACACGAACGTCGTCCTGGCCGCCGACCCGGACGACGAGGCCGCCGTCGAGCGCGTCTACGACGTGAAGGGACGGGACCGCTCGAAGCCGCTGTCGTTGCTGTTTCGAGAGCCCGGGGACTGGCGGCTGTACGGTCGGACGGCGCACGAGGAACTGCTCCAGGCGCTCGCGGAGGCGTTCTGGCCGGGACCGTTCAACGTCATCCTCGAGCGGACCGACCGCGTCGAGCCGTTTCTGGTCAGCGGGCTGGACACCGTCTGCGTGGGCTCGTTCGTGACGCCCGTGTGGCGCCGCCTGGCCGCTCGCGTCGACCCGCTGGCGGCCACCTCCGCGAACCGCTCGGGGGCCGTGGACGAGGGGCTGGTCGACCTCGCGACCGCCGTCGACCACGTCGGCGGCGGCGTCGACTGCGTGTTGGGCGGTGACTCGCCGGACTGGACCACGCGGTCGACGACGATCGTCGACCTGACCGGCGAGCCGACCGTCTTCCGCGAGGGTGACGTCGGACGGGACCGACTGAACGAGGTCCGAGACGTGTTCTGAGCGGCCCGCCGGGGAACGGGTCACCGCGCGGCACGCCGCCCGAGGACGAACACCAGCAGCGACAGCAACACGACGCCGACGGCGGTCTCGAGGACGGTCAGCGCCTGGCCGACCGTCCCCGCGGGCCGGAAGTCACCGAACCCGAGGTTGGTGAACGTCAGCGTGCTGTAGTAGAGGCTGTCCCACAGCAGCGCCGGGTCCTCCGAGACGCGCCGGAGCGTGATCGGTGTCCCCAGACTGGCGCCGTCGCCGACCGGCCGTATCGAGCCCGTCAGCGGGAACAGCACCGCGAAGCCGACGACGACGGCACCACACCAGGCGAGCACCCGGGCGTACCCCTCGCCGTGCCTGAACACCAGCCCGGCGAGTGCCGCGCCGAGGTGCCCGGGGGTCGCGACCCCGCCGGTGGCGCGTCGCCTGCGTCGCTGTGCGTCCTTTCGCCTGAGGAACATCGTCCGTCGGCGGGCCGGAAACGAGTTCTCGTCGGCCAGTCGCTCCAGTTTGCGGTAGGTGCCCGCCGCCTTCGTCCAGCGGTCGCCCGCACCGTCCCCGGCGTCGGCCCCACCCGACGGCCCCCGACCGGGGTCGACCGCCGGGATGGCGTCGGGGTTGCCGGGGTCGTAGGCACACACCCGTCGGTCGCCCCCGAGCGGGCCGGGGAGCCGGCCCTCGACGGGGGTCAGAAGCGTCGTCGCCTCGTTGATCTGTGCCTCGGAGAGCACCGCCCCGTACAGCCGGGCGTTCGAGAGGTCGGCGTCGAACAGGTTCGCCCGCGACAGCGTCGCCCGTTCGAGGTTCGCGGCGTCGAACCGCGCCCCCGAGAGGTCGGCGTCGGTCAGGTCGGCACGGCTGCAGTCGGCGTCGGAAAGGGTCGCTCCCCTGAGCGTCGCCGCCCGCAGCGACGGCCGCGGAAGGGCAGCGTACTCGTAGCCGACCTCGGAGACGTCCGCGCCGGTGAGGTCGGCGCCGCTCATGTGTGCGCCGTCGAACACACCCCGGAGGTCCGCCCCGCGCAGCGTCGCCTCGCGGAACACCGCGTCCCGTGCGGTCACTCGCTCCAGGTCGGCCCCCTCCATGTCGGCCCCACGCAGCGTCGCCCGCGAGAGGTCCGCGCCGTTGATCCAGCAGTTCGTGAACGCCAGGGCGTCCTCCAGCCGCACCGCCGTCAACTCCACCTCACACAGCAGTTCGGCGGGGTGTTCGGAGACGGCGACGCCGTCCGCGGTCGACGGGTCGTGGCCGTCGGCGCCGGCGGGGACACTCGCGTTCAGACGGCGGTTCGCGAGCGTCTCACGACCGACGCGGTCGTCGTCGAGCAACGCTCCGACCGGGAGGTCGTTCTCGCCGCGGTACCGGTCGCGCTCGGCGACCGTGAGGAAGTCGGTCAGCGACTTCGGGCCGGACATGTGCCACCAGCACCGACCGGACTCGGCGGTCGGCCAGGCCGGGCGGAAACAGCAGTGCTGGTTTTTCGCCACGTCACTCAGCCACTCCGGGTCCCACTCGTGACCGCACCGGTCGGTCGGCTCCCACTCCCTGACCGACGCCGCCTGGACGCGCTCCGGTGCGGGGTGATCCTCGGCCGTCGTCTCGGCACGGGGGCCGCGAGTCGACCCCGCTCGGTCAGCCATGGGCCACCGGTCCGTCGCCGGGACAAGAAGCCTTCGGGCCCCGGTGGACGGGCCCGTCGGTCCCGCCGCCGGATCGGGGGTGACGACGGCGAGTTCGGACGGCCACCGACGGCTCCCCGTCTCGACCGCCAGCACCCGCCGGCCACGGACGGGCGGCCGGACTCACCCGGTGCGGGCCGCCACAGCGTTTACCCTCCCCGTCGTGTCACTGCCGGTACGCGATGAGCGACGTCGCCGAGAGCTGGGTCGCCTACGTTGTCGGGTTCATGATCGTTGCCGTGCCGACGTTGCTCGGGCTCGGCGCCGCCACGGTGATGGCGGCGACGGGGCGAGCGGCACTCGCAGGGGATCTCTTCAGAGTCACCGTCCACCTCGTCTGTCCCTCGATGCTCGCGATGGCCGCCGCCAGCGTACTGTTCCGTCTGCGCTGGGTGTTCCGTCGCGTCTGGGCCGCGCTCACCGGGCGGGCGGAAAACGGGCGCGGGACGCGGTTCGGCGTCGAACTGGCCGGCGTTCTCCTGTTTTCGACGGGCGCGTCGCTCTGTCGTGTGCTCGCTTCTGTGAACCGCGGCTGGAGACGTTCCCGTTCACCGGGGTCACGTACCAGACCGGGACGAACGTCTCCATCGGACTGTCGCTGGTCGGCCTGGTGGTCGCGATGCTGGGCGGCTTCCTCCAGTCGCTGACGCCCGCACCCGGCGACGACGGGGACGACACGTCGGGGTACGTCTGAGTCGGGCGCGGGAACGCCGCTCGTCGTCGCACCGACACACGGAGGCCTCACACCTCGAAGACACCCATTCGCTCACACACCTGCTCGTAGCGACCGTCGACGCCGGGCCACCGGTACACCGTGTAGCCCGTGGCCACCCCCGCGCTGCGACTGTCCGACTGCAGGAGCACAGTGGGGTGGCCCTCGGTCTGCTCGCGCAGCAGTCGGTCCACGACCATCATCCCGGTGACGCCGGCGTGAAAGAGCGTCGCGTCGGAGTGATCGCCGTCGGCCGCGCGGCCCTCCTCGACCGGATCGAGCTGTCATGACATCCTCCCCGGCGTGAACGCCGGGGTTTCCTCCGTGGGAGTCTCAGTCGGTCTCAGACCCGCCGGAAGCAACATTCCCGTCACGGTCGACGGTACTCGGGTCTGTGCGCTGTTCTTTGGGACTTTCCCTCGTGGGAGAGCGTGGTGGCTCTGACCATTCGTGGTCGTCCCACTCGAACCGCACGGGCCGTGCCATCGGCCTGACCGCCTGCTCTGTGTGCCGTCTCAAGAACGTTTCTGACGCGGTAAGGTCAGCGTGGCCTTCGAACCCACACTGACAGGTGAGCGTGTCTTGATGCCGTGTTGTTCTGCCTGTCGAACCGCACTGAGGGCACTCTTGACTGGTCCATGCTTCCGATCGGACCTTGACCGAGATACCGTATTCCTCGGCGGTACACGCCAGTCGTCCAGTGAATCGCTTGAATGCCCAGAAATTGTGGGTCTTGGCGTTGGTTTCGACCGACCAGTGGGTTTCCAGCACGTCGGTCAACCCGCCGATATACACCGTGTCCACGCCCTCGGCGTACAGTCGTTCAAGCAGGTCACGACACAGTGCTTC
>CAYODS010000191.1:0-3957 GCA_964402765.1 uncultured Halobacteriales archaeon | reverse complement strand
GGCGGATCGAGGCGGCCAGCGAGGCGGCCGAAGACGCCGACGACGCGGGCGGCGGCCCGACCGGGGACCCCGACGGCGGACCCGGCGACGGGGGTGGTGGGTGATGCGACGGCTGCTCGTCGTGGTCGGCGTCGTGAGTGCCGTCGCCGGGATGGTGCTCGTGGTCCGCTCGGACCTCGCGGCGTTCGGCCAGCGGTCGCTGTTGGCGGTGCTCGGCGTGCTGGCGCTGCTGCAGGCCGGGCGGGTGGTGATCGACCGCCGCGGTGCCAGTCGCGACCGCGTCGAGACGCCGGACCCGGAGACGGAGCAGGACCTCCCGACGCCAGGTGACGACCTCGACGCGACCCTGGCGGCGGTGCGCCGGCGGACACCGACGGTGTCCCGCCGGGCGGAACGCAGTCGCCGCCGGCGCCGCGAGACGGTCCGCGAGCGGATCGAGTCCGCCGCGGTCGAGACGATCGTCCGACAGCACGGCTGCACCAGGGAGAGCGCCCGGCGGGCGCTCTCGACAGGGGAGTGGACCGACGACCCCGACGCCGCCGCGTTCTTCACCGGCGACCCGGAGGGCGTCGGTCGCCGCGGGCGGCTCCGGCGTGCGCTCGCCCCGGAGCCGCCGTACAGTCGTCGGGCCCGTCACGCCGCCGACGCGGTGGCGGCGCTGGCCGACGCCGAGCGGGTCGAACCGCTGTCGCCAGTCGAGACGGGGACGGAGACGACCGCCCGACTGGACGAGACGGCGGCCGACGGCGGTCCGCAGGAGGGACGATGACGGCCAGCGCGACCGGCGACGAGCGCCCGGAGGTGACGACCGCCGCCGAGGCCGAGACCGGGGACGAGAAGCGGACCCGCGAGCGGATCGAAACCGGCCGGTGGAAGGGCGTGAGCGTGCTCGCGCTGGTCACCAGCGGCGCCGGGATCGTGTTGCTGGAGCCGGGGCTGGTGCTGGCGGCGGCGGTCGGCGTGGGCTACCTGGCGTACGTCCGGGTCGCCGCCGCCCGCGGGGCGCGACCGGCGCCGGCGCTGTCGGTCGAGCGGTCGTACGAGTCCGCGCCCGACCCGGGCGACCGCGTCACCGTCGAGACGACGCTGCGAAACGACAGCGACCGCCTGATCGCCGACCTCCGACTGGTCGACGGCGTGCCCGAGCCGCTGCCGGTCGTCGAGGGATCCCCACGCGTCGCCACCACGCTCGGACCGGGCGAGTCGACGACGGTCGAGTACACCGTGCGGGCGAAACGCGGCGAACACGCCTTCGAGCCGGCGATGGCGGTGGTGCGCGACGCCGCCGGCGAGACCGAGCGCGTCGTCGAGGTCGACTCGGGGGACGCCCTGATGGCGACGCCGTCGACCGACGCCGTCGCGGACCTGCCGCTGCGACCACAGACCACGCGGTACGCCGGGCGCGTCGAGACCGACGAGGGCGGCGAGGGCGTCGAGTTCCACGCCACCCGGGAGTACCGACGGGGCGACCCCGTCTCGCGGGTGGACTGGAACCGCCACGCCCGCACGGGCGAACTGTCGACGGTGGAGTTCCGCCAGGAGCGCTCGGCGACGGTCGTGCTCGTGTTGGACCTGCGCCCGGCGGCGTACCGGCGGGCGACCGAGACCGGTCTGCACGCCGCCGACCGCGGCGTCGAGGCCGCGAGCCGGGTGTTCACCTCGCTCGTCGAGAGCGGTGACCGCGTCGGGGTCGGCGCGCTCGCCCCGGAGGAGGTGTGGCTCGCGCCCGGCAGCGGCAACGACCACTGGGCGCGCGCCCGCGAACTGTTCGCCACCCACCCCGCGCTCTCCTCGACGGCCAGCGAGAAGCGGGTGTCGGTGCGGATGGCCGTCCGCCGACTCCGCCGGCGACTGCCGAGCGAGGCACAGGTCGTCCTCTGCAGTCCGCTGGCGGACGACGGCGCCGCCCGCGCCGCCCGCCGACTCGACGCCCACGGCCATGCCGTCACCGTGATCAGCCCCGACCCCACCGCCGAGGACACCGCCGGACGGCGACTCGCCCGGGCCGAGCGCGCCGTCCGCATGACCGACCTACGGGGCCAGGGCGTCCACGTCGTCGACTGGGCGCCCGGCGAGCGACTCTCGACGGCCATCGACCGGGCCGGCCGACGGTGGTCACGATGACGACGGCCGACCGGTCGAGCGTCGCGAGCGAGGCCGACGACGGGACCACCGCGGTGGGGGCCGACCCGGAGGCGGGCGAGGCCGCCGAGGGCGAGACGCCCGAGGAGGCGGTCACGGGTGCGGTGACCCGGGCGCCGACCCTGTTGAGTCGGCGACTCGCCGTCGTCGCCGCGGTGACGGTGACGGTCCTGGCTGGCGTGGCGTCGCTGCCGGCGCTGGCGCTCGGCCTCGTCGGCGTCGTCGTCCTGTGGGCGGCGACGCTTGACGGCCGGCAGGGACTGGTCGACGTCGGAGGCGTCGTGCTGTTGCTGACGACGGTGGTCGCCGGCAGGGCGGCGCCGGTGCCGGTGACCCTCGCGTGCACGGTCGGCACCGTCGTCGCCTGGGACGTTGCGACCAACGCCGTCGAACTCGGCGAGCAGATGGGTCGCGATGCCGACACCACGCGGGCGGAGGTGAGCCACGTCCTGGCGACGACCGGCGTCGGAGTGGTGCTCGCGGCCGTCTCCTACGGCGTCTACGTCCTCGGCGGCGGCGGCCAGCCCGTCGGTGCCGTCATCGCGCTGCTCGTCGGGGCCCTGGCGCTTCTGTCCGCGCTGCGACTCTGACTACCCCTCGCGGTCGATCGTCGGCACCGGCACCTCCTCGAGGACGGTGCCGATCACCTGTGACTTCTCGACCTCGTTGACCGTCGCGTCCGGCGTGAGCACCAGCCTGTGAGCGAGGGCGGGTTCGGCGATTCGCTTGATGTCGTCCGGCGTGACGTAGGCACGACCCGACAGCACGGCCCGGGCACGGGCCGCCTCGAACAGCCGCTGTGTGCCACGCGGCGAGACGCCGACGTCGACGCGGGCGTCCTGGCGAGTGGCACGGGCGATGTTGGCGATGTACTCGAGCAGGTCGTCCTCGACGCGGACCTCCTCGGGCACCGACCGCAGGGTGAGCACGTCGTCGGCGTCGACCACCTGCCCGACGGTGGGCATCTGGGTGTCCCGGGCGGCCCGCCGCTCCAGCAGGGTGACCTCCCCGCTCATGTCCGGGTAGCCGATGCTGGTCTTTATCATGAAGCGGTCAACCTGGGCCTCCGGCAGCGCGAAGGTCCCCTCCTGCTCGACGGGGTTCTGGGTGGCGATGACGAAGAAGGGCTGGGGGAGTTCGTGGGTCTCGCCGTCGACGGTCACCTGCTCCTCGGACATCGCCTCAAGCAGTGCGGCCTGGGTCTTCGGCGGCGCTCGGTTTATCTCGTCGGCGAGAACGACGTTCGCGAACACCGGGCCCTCGTTGAACTCGAAGGTGCTGTCGCGCTCGTTGAACACGTTCGTCCCGGTGACGTCCGCCGGCAGCAGGTCCGGCGTGAACTGGATGCGACTGAACGACAGTCCAAGCGCCGTGGCGAAACTCTGTGCGGTCAGGGTCTTGCCCGTCCCCGGCACGTCCTCGAGCAGGACGTGGCCCTTCCCGAGCACGCCCGTCAGGATCACCTCGAAGAGGCCTCTGTCGGCGATCACCGCGGAGCTTATCTCGTCGATGACCGCCGTACACGCCTCGCTCGCCTTCTCGACCTCCGCTTCCATGTGCCCACCGCCGGGGGGCTGCGATTTGAAAGTGTCGCCGACGCTCACTGAACGCTCGGCTGCTCGGATGGCTCGCGTGCTGGGGCTGCTGGAATCGTCCTCATCGCCCAAGAGAGGACCCAGAAAGCCCCCGCCCCACTGCTATCAGTCGACGGCGCTGTTGGCGTGAGGACCCAGAAAGCCCCCGCCCCACTGCTATCATCTGCTGTCGTTGCTTGAGAGAGGACCCAGAAAGCCCCCGCCCCGCTGCTCTCAGTCG
>CAYODS010000190.1:0-4016 GCA_964402765.1 uncultured Halobacteriales archaeon | reverse complement strand
CGGTGGGCCGTTACCCCACCGTCTACCTAATCGGCCGCAGCCACATCCTGTGGCGTCGGAACGTTTCGGACCCGAGCCAGTTCCAGGCATCGGGCCCTATTCCGGATTAGCCTCAGTTTCCCGAGGTTATCCGGATCCACAGGGCAGTTTGGCCACGTGTTACGGAGCTATTTGCCACGGGTCTGAACCCGTGCGACTAGCATGGCTAAATCGGACCCCAATAGCAATGGCCTCCGGCAGGATCAACCGGAATGATTCCCCGCAAAGCGGGGAGGGTTAGGCGGGTTCTTACACCCAATTGCAAATGGTCCGTGCCCGGCGCCATCGACCGGATGGCACCGGGCTGTCAGGGCTGACATCAGATTCCGTCTGTACGGGCGGACCGCAGGGGCGGAATCCTCATCTCTTCCGGACCCCAACGTAGTGGAGAGGATCGTATAAACCCTTCGAGACGGTCCCGCCACCCGGTCAGGGTGGGGAGTCCGGTGGGACCACCTCGCCGCAGGACACGTCGTCCCGCGCTCACTGCGCATTACGCTCCGAAGAGCGGGTCGAACTTAAGCCCGTCGAACCGGACGCAGTCTGTGGGTCAGCCCCACGTTCACGCTCGCTGAACAGTCCGCGGCGAGTCGGTGCTGGACACACGGAGCGGCCGACACTGAACGGCCGATCGGGACGGCAGTAAAGAACGTGTAACGCGGGTGGAGACCGCCCGGTCGTCGGGCGCTCGTGCGCACTCACGGACGGGTGGCGCCCGCGCGGCTGGACCTGATGACGGCACACAAAAAAACGTGGTCTCGGCGGCCCGGCGACGGCCGACTTACTCGTCGAGGTGCTCGATGCCCTTCTTCGAGACGTTGGCCTCGGTAATCTCGTTGGGCATCCAGTCCGGCTTGTCGTCGGGGGCTTCCTCCTCCCAGGCCCAGCCGTCGTAGATGTGGACCTTGTCGGTGCCCTTCTCGCGCAGCCGCAGCTCGGTCTTGTCGGCGCTGCTCTCGCTCGACGCCGGATCGAGCCGCCGGGCCGCCTTCAGCGCGGCCTGTCGGGGGGTGTTCCCGGAGAACACGCTGCTTTCGTCTCCGTGCGACTCGCGCAGTGCGAAGTTCCGCTTACCGTCTTCCCGTACCATGATTTTTCGACCTCCGTTCCCGGCGTGCGCGCTCCCACATTATAAAAGTATCCCAGAGGGCGGCGGGATCGGGGAGTTCATTTATAAACGAGCGCTGGCTGAGATCGCCAGCAGGGGCGGAGATCCGGTCGTCGGACGGTTGTTTCGTCCGGTCGTCAGCAAAATTAACCCGCCCTCGTGTCGGACGCGGGGCCGAGCCGTCGAAAACACTTATGTACGGATCGGCGGCAAGACGGGGGTAGCAGGCCGATGGTTCGGAAAAAGACGCTCAGCCCGAGCGGGGCCAAAGACGAGAACGGCGAGTACCACAACGTCCACGTCAACCTCCACGAGGACGAGCTCGCCGTCGCCGGCATGGACATCGGTGACGAGGTCTTCGTCCGGGTGCGCGAGGACAAGATCATCATCCAGAAGGCCGATCAGGACGAGGTCCAGCACGACTTCTAACCACCTTTTTCCGCCTCGGGTCGGCGGAGCCGACCACTCGGCGCAAAAATGTGGATCAAAAAATCCCGCGGCCTCCCTGCGGTCGGCCGCGGTGCTTCGTGCTCTCTATCATCCACAGCCCCCGCGCTCTCGATTATCCCGTAGCCTCCCGTCCTCCCGTTCACGCGGGGCCGTCTCGTCATCCGGCGACGGTGTCGGGGGACCGGCCGAGAGGGCCGGGCGCCGCAGTGACTACTGCAGCGCGTCCAGGCGGAACTCGAAGCCGACGACCGGCACCTCCAGACCGTGCTCGACGATCACCTCGGGGTGGTACTCGCCGACGACCCCGGCGGAGTCGCCGTCGAGAACGACCTCAGCGGTCCGTCCCTCGATGAACGAGGGGTGCTCCGTCGGTGGCGTCTCCAGGTCGACCTCGAACCCGCGGGCCAGCGCCTGCAGGGTGGCACGGGCGTCCTCGTAGGAGGCACCTGACTCGGCGATCGCCGCCGCGACCGTCCGGCGCTCGGCGACGCCCGTGTTCTCGTCGTCGTCGCGGTGAGCGGCGAAGCCCACCTCCGCGAGTCGCTGGGGGTACGCCCGGTGGGTGTTGTTCTCCAGGACGAGCAGCACGGACGGCGACGCCCACGTGCGGATCACCTCGTACGCCTCGCTGTACGGGTTAGTGATCGCCGCCGGCCGTCCGCCGCCGACGTGGTCCGTGCCGGGGTCCAGGCGCATCCGGTCGTGGTTGTCCGCCCGGCCGATCAGGTGGAAGTTCAGCAGGTCCTGGAACCCGAGGCCGGACAGTGTCGACCGCACCGCCTTCTCGAGCCGGGCGCGCTCGTGCCGACCGCCGACCGTCCCCACCTCGGGGTACCGCGGGGTGAGCTCGTTGAACCCGTACGCCCGCCCCACGTCGTCGATCACGTCGAGCGGGTGGCGCACGTCCACCCGGTACGGCGGCACCTCGACCTCGTAGGCGCGCCCGTCGTCGGTCTGCTCGGCGTCCAATCCCGACCGCTCCAGCAGGTCGACGACCTCCTCGGTGTCGAAGTCAACGCCCAGCGTGGACTCCACCCGCTGGTGGGTGAGGGTCTTCGTCTGGACCGCGAGGTCCGGGCGGCGGACGGTGTCGTCGTACGACACCTCGACCGCCTCGACCTGGCCGCCACGGGCGTCCAGGGCGTAACAGACCACGTTGAGCATCCGGTCGATCGTCCACTGGTCGGTGCCAGTCATCTCGACGAACACCTCACGGGTGTCCGTCGTCACCTCCGTGCGCCGGCCGTTGATCACCGGCGGGAACGAGAACAGCCCGATCTCGTCGTAGATCGCCGGGTAGCGGTCGTACTCGGCCACCAGCGGCGCGTACTGCTCGCCGATCGGGTGCTCGGCGAGCACGTCCGCCGGCGTCATCTCGTCGTTGGCGTCCAGCGGGACGAAGCGGTCGCCGTCGGGTTCGATCCCCGTGTAGCGGATCGACCGCTGTTCGCTGTCTGCGCTCGCCCCCTTCAGCATCGCCAGGTCGTGCACGCCGATGGCGCCCTTGCGGCGCTTGCGGCCCATCGTCGCGTGCAGTTTCTCCTGCAACTGGATGAGCGACTGCAGCGCGTCGTCGTCCAGATCGAGGCCGCGGACGACGGCGCCGGTGACGTACGGCCGCTCCTCGGGCACACCCTCGACCTCGATCGTCCAGACGGGGTCGTTCAGCGTGGGCAGGTAGACGCCGCGGTCCTCGCCGTACTGGTACCGTAGCGACCGGGCGACCCCCTCGACGGAGAGCCGGTCCAGGCGGTCGGCCTCCAGTTCGTACCGGGCGTCACCTTCCTCGGTCGTGCCCTCGTACTCCAGGCCGAGACCGAACAGGTCCTCCCGCAGTTCGTCGTCCTCGCGCGGTTCGTCCAGGAACGAGCGGAGTTCGTCGTAGTCGAGTTCGACGGTGGGCATCAGTAGATCACCTCCTCGCTGCGCAGGTAGTCGAGATCGACGAGCGTGCCGTGGATGTCGCGGATGTCCTCGGCGCCGGTCGCGAGCATCATCAGCCGTTCGAGGGCGAGCCCCCAGGCCATCACGTCACCCTCGACGCCCAGCGGCTCCAGCACCTCGTCACGGAACATCCCACTGTTGCCGATCTCCACGAGGTCGCCCGTCGTCGGGTGCGTGCCAAACAGCTCGAAGGAGGGCTCGGTGTACGGGTTGTACGTCGGCTTGAACTCGATGTCCGTGATCCCGAACTGCCGGTAGAACTCCTCGAAGGTTCCCATCAGGTCCCGCACGGAGAGGTCCTCCGCGAGCACCCACCCCTCGATCTGGAAGAACTCCAAGAGGTGGGTGGCGTCGATCGTGTCGTTGCGGTAGGCCTTCTCGACGCTGAAGTACCGCTTCGGTGGGTCGACGTCCTCGCCGGCGAACCCGGAGAGGTACCGCATCGACAGCGAGGTGGTGTGGCCGCGTAAGGCGA
>CAYODS010000189.1:2443-4025 GCA_964402765.1 uncultured Halobacteriales archaeon | reverse complement strand
CCACGTCGGCGCCCCCGAGGGTCACTTCGCCGGAGAGGCCGAAGAGCGTGTCCGGATCGAGCCGCGCGATCCCCCGTCCGGAGTCGTTGGGGTAGGCCTTCGCCACCTCCAGTTGGACTTCGTTCATAGCTACAGTCGTGGACCGATAATTCGGGTACCGCCACCGATATGTCTTTTGTTAGTCCGTATACTCGTCCGACGGTCGGCGGCCACTCGTCGCCGGTCGTCCCGGCCCGATCGCTCCCTTCAGGTCACCCTCTCCGAACGGCTCGTGCCGGGCGCTCTCACTCCGGCCCGGCGGTCCCGCCGCCGGCGTCTGCTCTCCTCTCTCCGGGGTCGTACGTGGTCGGTTGTCGGTTCGTGTCGTGTCCGGTCTCAGGCGCTCTCCTCGTCGCTTTTCAGCTCCTCGAGTTCCTCCTCGACGGCGGCGTCGTCGACCTCGATGTCCTCGGGGGCGCTGCCGTTGCCGGAGGTGGCGGTCTCGGTCTCGAGTTCCTTCTCGGTCTCCGACGAGGACGTCGTGGTCGCTGACTCGCCCTTCACGTCGGCCTGCAGCGTGTTGAGCTCCTGCTCGATCTCGGCGTCGGAGGACACCTCGTCCAGTTCGCGCTCCAGGCCGCTCTTGCTCGACAGCTGGTCCTCGAGGACGCCGGTCTCCTCGAGTTCGTCCAGCGCGGCGGCGCGAGCCTCCATGTCCTCGGTGCGCTCCTCGGCGCGCTCGATGGCGCGGTTGACGTCCTCCATCTCGTCGCCGGCGCCGGTGATGGCCTCGGTCACCGTGGCGCTTGCCTCGGCAGCCTCGTGGCGGGCCTTCATCGTCTCCTTCTTCGTGCGGAACTCCTCGATGCGCTGCTGGAGTTTCTCCTTCTTGTCGACGAGCTGGTCCTGGGTGTTCTGCAGGTCCTGGATCTGGGTCTCCAGCTCCTCGATCTGGGTCATCTTCGACTTTTTCTTCTCCAGGGCGCGCCGGGCGAGGTCCTCGCGGTTCTGCTCGACGGCCTGGCGGGCCTGCTTGTTGTGTTTCTCGACGTTCTCCTCCAGGCGCTTTTTCTGCATCTCCAGGCGCTTCTTCTGGGTGGTGAGGTCGGCGATCCCCCGCTTGACGTCCTGGAGCTCGTTGCGCATCTGCTCGTAGGAGTAGTCAAGCGTCTCCTGGGGGTCCTCCGCGCGGTTGAGCAACGCGTTGATCTTCGACTTGATCACGTACGAGAGTCGTGAGAGTATCCCCATGTGACCCACTAGCGACCGCGGGGTTAAAAAAACGTCACCCGCTGAACGGGTCCATGGAGGTCGCCGTGCCAGGGCTGCGGGACGTGCGAGCGACACTGGACCGGCCCGCGGCCGGCGAGGCGGAGACCGACGACGCCGACGCCACCGTCGCGGACACTCTGGTCGTCGCCTGTCCACCACACCCCCAGATGGGCGGGAACCGCTCCGACCCGCGACTCCGGGCTGTCGCCGACGCCCTCGGCGAGCGCGGCGTGGCCTGCCTGCGGTTCGACTACGGCCCCTGGGACGAGGGTCGCGGCGAGCGCGCAGACGCCGAGCACGCCGTCGCGTGGGGTCGCGACCGGTACGACCG
>CAYODS010000189.1:1204-2433 GCA_964402765.1 uncultured Halobacteriales archaeon | reverse complement strand
TCTTCGGCTACTCCTTCGGTGGTGCCGTCGCCGTCCTCGCCGCGGCCGACCTCGCTGCCGACCGGCCCGTCGACGCGCTGGCGACGCTGGGGGCCGCCTCACGACTCGGCGCCGACGAGACGCTCGACGCCGTCGCCGCGCTGGCCCGCGTGGACTGCCCGGCCCGCGTCGTGTACGGCGAGCGTGACACGACCGCCGACTGGGAGCCGCTGGTCGAGCGCGCCCGCGAGATGAGCGCCGACGGCCGGCAGGTGGAGACGGTCGCGCTGTCGGCGGACCATCACTTCGTCGGCCAGCGCGACGCCGTCGCGGCGGCGGTCGTGCCCTTCTTGGTCGACGCCCTGGCCTGAGCGGCGCCCCCCCAGGCGCACGCCAGCCGTCGGGCGGACGGCTCGCGGGTGTCAGCCGGCCGTCTGACGACGACTGCGGTCCGTGGCGGTCGCGGCGGCTCGACCCCGTCGCCCTCGCGCGCTTCGAAACGGTTATGCGGCGGCCGACGGCACGGTCGTTATGCCGACGGGACCCGAGACGGGGTACGACGCCTCGCTGGGCGAGAAGTTCGTGTTCGTCACGGGGGGTGTGATGTCCGGCCTGGGCAAGGGCATCACCGCCGCCTCAACCGGGCGGCTACTGAAGAACGCCGGCTTCGACGTGACCGCGGTGAAGATCGACCCCTACCTCAACGTCGACGCCGGGACGATGAACCCCTACCAGCACGGCGAGGTGTACGTCCTCAAGGACGGCGGCGAGGTGGATCTGGACCTGGGCAACTACGAGCGCTTTCTGGACGAGGACATGACCTCCGACCACAACGTGACGACGGGGAAGGTGTACAAGGAGGTCATTGACAACGAGCGCGCCGGCGAGTACCTCGGGCGCACCGTACAGATAATCCCCCACGTCACCGACGACATCAAGCGCCGCGTGCGCGAGGCCGCGGCGGGCAGCGACGTCTGTATCGTCGAGGTCGGCGGCACCGTGGGCGACATCGAGGGGATGCCGTACCTGGAGGCGCTGCGGCAGTTCGCCCACGAGGAGGACGACGACGACATCCTGTTCACCCACGTCACGCTCGTGCCGTACTCGAAGAACGGCGAACAGAAGACGAAGCCGACCCAACACTCCGTGAAGGAGCTCCGCTCCATCGGGCTCCAGCCGGACGTGCTCGTCGGGCGGTGTGCCGACCCGCTGGAGGAGAGCACCCGCGAGAAGATCGCCCTGTTCTGTGA
>CAYODS010000189.1:0-1194 GCA_964402765.1 uncultured Halobacteriales archaeon | reverse complement strand
GTTCTGTGACGTGCCCACCGACGCGGTGTTCTCGAACCCCGACGTTGAGGACGTGTACGAGGTGCCGCTCGTCGTGGAGGACGAGGGCCTGGACGACTACGTGATGCGGGAACTCGACCTCGCGGGGCGGGCGCTCCCGCCGGGCGAGCGCGAGGACCGCTGGCGCCGGCTGGTCTCCCAGGAGACGACCGGCGAGGTCTCCGTCGCGCTGGTCGGTAAGTACGACCTGGAGGACGCCTACATGTCGGTCACGGAGGCGCTGAAACACGCTGGGTTGGAGCGCGGCCTCGATGTCGACGTGCTGTGGGTCGACTCGGACGAAATGACCGCCGAACACCGCGACCGCCTGGAGACCGCCGAGGCGGTGGTCGTCCCCGGCGGCTTCGGCTCGCGGGGCACCCGCGGGAAGATCCGCGCGGTGCAGTACGCCCGCGAGAACGGCGTTCCCTTCCTGGGCCTGTGTCTCGGCTTCCAGATGGCCGTCGTGGAGTGTGCCCGCACCGTCCTCGGGCTGGAGGAGGCCCACTCCGCGGAGATGGACCCCGACACGCCCCACCCCGTCATCGACCTGCTGCCCGGCCAGCGCGAGCGCGACGAGATGGGCGCGACGATGCGGCTGGGTGCCCACGAGACGACGATCGAACCCGGCACGCTCGCCCACCACCTGTACGGCGACACGACCTGCACCGAGCGCCACCGCCACCGCTACGAGGTCAACCCAGAGTACCGCGACCGCCTCACCGACGCCGGACTGGTGTTCTCCGGACACGCCGGTGAGCGCATGGAGGTCCTCGAACTCCGCTCGCACCCGTACTTCGTCGGCACGCAGTTCCACCCCGAGTTCCGCTCGCGGCCCGGCCGGGCGTCGCCGCCCTTCGTCGGCCTGCTCGACGCCGCCCGCGGCGAACTGGACCGCCGCACACTGGACGACCGTGTCGAGGCCGACGGGGAGGTCGAGGTCTGATGGACCGGACCGAGTTCGTCGACGACGCGGTCGCCGAGATCCGCGAGCAGGTCGACGGCAACGCCGTCATCGCCCTCTCCGGCGGCGTGGACTCCTCCGTCTCCGCGGCCCTGGCGTACGAGGCCATCGGCGACCGCCTCACCCCCGTCTACGTCGACACCGGACTGATGCGGGCCGGCGAGACCGAGGAGATCCGCTCGACGTTCGCGTACATGGACTCGCTGCGGGTC
>CAYODS010000188.1:0-4070 GCA_964402765.1 uncultured Halobacteriales archaeon | reverse complement strand
ACATCGTTGAGCGGAGTTACGGCGTCGACCGTAATGAGAGTTAGGTGTGAAAGCAGCGAAAATACTGAAGGAGATACTTCGCCGGTAGCCCCGTCGAAGCAGTTCGAGAATCGGATACATTGGAGACGACTGGTCTCAACTGCTGATGAGGCGAAATTGGTATAGCGCTCTGTAGTTTATATACGATAGTTCAGACGAGAGAGCGACTCTACCAGCCATTTTCGGCGGATCCCGACGTCGCCCACAGTATGTACGCTTAGTCCGATAAGCGTGTGTAGTTTTCGAAGGGCGGCGCCCTCCGGGACAGCAAACACGCGACGATCGAAAGACGGCCTCTGCGACCGCTCACGGCGACGGGGCTGGGTTCCCACTCCGGTGCGTCCTGGGTTCCTGACGCGACTGACAGTCGGGGGGCTGGCGAGCGGTCCCCGTGAGTCGTGGTCAGCGGTTCTCCCAGCCCCCGGCGTCGACCACCCTGAACAGGTTACCCCACCCCTCGTCGGAGTCCGCCTCCGGGAGCGCGTCGCGCAGTTGCTGGAAGTCCGACGCCGGTACCTGTGTCTCGACGAGGTCGACGACGACGCGTGCGTGGTGGGCGGCGTCCGGCGGGTCGGCCCCGGTGATCTCGCTCACGCGCTCGACGAAGGTCGACCAGTCGAACCGCTGGCCGTGGTCCTGGACGGCGCCGGTGATGTACCAGCGTATCTCCATCGGCAGGGAGGCGGCCAGGTCCGCCGCGTGGCCGGCGGGGAGCCGAGTGCCGAGAGTTTGCAGCGTCGCGCGGATCACTCGCACCGTCTCGCCCGTTCCGGGCAGTTCCAGGCGGTGCTGCACCGTGCCGGTGAACTCGTCGAAGTCCATGCGCAGACGGGAGAGACGGACGACGTAGACCCGTCGGGTCTTCCCGCGGCGTGAGAGGACGGCGTCCGCGGAGATGAGACACACGGCGCGGTCGTCGGCAGAGGGCACCGGCTCCACTGCCGACACCGATCGGGCGAGGGGAGTAGCTCTGCCGGGCGTTCCTGGCGCGTGAGAACTCCAGACGGCTACTTGCGTCCGGACGGTCATGGAGACGTGATGGCCGTACAACAACTGGCTCGAACGGAGGTCGTCACCGCGGAGACGGACACGCCGGTCACCGAACTCGCCGAGCGGATGCGAGAGGACAACGTCGGCAGCGTCGTCGTCACCGACGGCGACCGCCCGGTCGGGATCGTCACCGACCGGGACCTGACGCTGCGCGTCCTCGCTGCGGAGGCCGACCCAGCGGCCCACACCGCGGGCGACGTGATGACGACGGACCTGTGTACGGCCGGGCCGGCGACGGGCTTCTACGAGGCGGCCGAACTGATGAGTGAACACGGCGTCCGCCGGCTGCCGGTGTGTGACGAGGAGGACAGGCTCGTCGGCATCGTCACGACCGACGACATGACCGAACTGCTCGCCGAGGAGAACCAGCACCTGGCGTCGGTCGTTCAGGCCCAGCGATCGCCGTACTGAGCGCCCGACCCGTCACCGCGTTCCCGGGGGTGGATCGCCGTCGGTGTCGTTGACGGCCGCCAGCCGCGCGAGTCGGTCGTCGTACGGGGGGTGTGTCGAGAACAGGTTCGATACCCGTGACAGTCGCCGTTGGTCGACGTCGGTGGCCACCGCCAGGGTGGTCAGGAGGGACCGGACCGTCTCGACGGAGGTGTGACGGGCGGCGACCGCGTCGGCACGGTACTCCAGGCGGCGCATCACCCAGAAGGCGACGACCCGCTCGACGGCGACCGTCGTGACAAATCCGAGCGTCGCGGGTGGCACGAGGGCGTCGAGCCACAAGGTCAACACTGCGGCGCCGACCGAAAGGACGGCAACGCTCACGCCGCCCCGGACGAGCACGTGCCGCTCGTGGTGATGAGCGGCCTCGTGGGCCAGCAGCGCTGCCACCTCCGACCGCGAGAGACGGTCGAGCGCGAACGCGCTGACGCCGACAACGTCGCGGAACGGTCCGCCCAACGCGTAGCCGTTCACCGGGCCGTCGCGGGCGTCCTCGACGACGACCACCGTACAGCCCAGGTCGCCGGCAGCGGCGATGACGGCCGCCTCCTCGTCGGTCGGGGGACGGACCCGGTACCGATACACCGACAGCACCGGCGACAGGGCGACGGTGGCTGCGAGCAGGACCACGATCCCCCACACCCACACCCGGAACGGCACCGTGAACACGAGGATGGCGGCGACGACCGTCGCCACCAGCGGGACCAGCCCCGCGACGACCCCACGTTCAACCGCCTGCGCTGCCGAGAGGTCGGCGTTCCCGGAGACCCACGACGCTGTCCCGTGTTCCAGAAGCGGCGCCGACAGCAGCCACTCGTACGTCGCCGCGGCGAGGACCACGGCTACGAGAACCGCCGCGAATACAACTCCGACCTCCGGCTCCATCGACACCGTATGGAGGCCCAAACAAAAAACACGTTCGATGCTGCGGGGCCGACGAGTGCATCCGCCGCAGCTACGAACTTTCGTACGCTCGTCGCTCCCTCCGGGTGGCGCTGCCGGGAGAGGCGGACCGTACCGTTAAGCCCGGACCGCTCGCACTGTGTGACATGGACGTGACCGAGACGGACCTCCCCGGGGTGGGCAAAAAACACGAGCTCCCCCTCGGGGACGGGCGCGAGCTCGTGGTCGTCACCCACAACACCGGCAAGCGCGAGGTCCACGTCAGGCCGGAGCCGGACGCCGACTCCGAGCGCCTGCTCACGTTGACCGACCGTCAGGCCCGCACCCTCGGGACGATCCTGGAGGGGACGTACTTCCAGCCGGTCGGCTCCGACGAGGTGGAGACGCTGCTGGCCGAGGGGACGCTGCTCGAGTGGTACCGCGTCGACGAGGGGTCGCCGCTGGCCGGGGAGACGTTAGAGAGCGCCGGCGTCGGGCAGACCACCGGCGTCACGGTCGTGGCCATCGAGCGCGACGAGGAGGTGATCGCCGGTCCGGGCGCGGGGACGGCCCTGCGGGCGGGGGACACCCTGGTCGTCGTCGGCGACCGCGAGGGGTGTGACCGCTTCGAGGCGCTGCTGACGGGGACGGAGTGAGTTGGTGACCGCCGGTGGCCGACCTGCTCTCAGTGGGCGTGCTGTTCGCCGCGGTCGCCGTCGTCGGCGCCCTGGCGGGCCGGCTCGACCAGTCGCCCATCCCCTTCTACATCGTCGCCGGCGTCCTGCTGTCGCCGTCGGTCGCCGGGAGCGTCGATGTCGGCGGGGTCACGCTTCCGAGCGTCGCCCCCACGGAGTTCGTCACGCTGGGGAAGGAGCTCGGTATCGTGTTCCTGCTGTTCTTCCTCGGGCTGGAGTTCAACCTCGACCGACTGATCGCGGGCCGGGCACGCATCGGCCGGGCGGGCGCCATCGACTTCGGCGTCAACTTCGCCGTCGGACTGGCGGTCGGCGTCGCGCTGTTCGAGGGGGCGGTCGCGGCGGTGCTCGTGGCCGGGATCGTGTACATCTCATCGTCGGCGGTGGTCACGAAGTCGCTGATCGACCTGGGGTGGATCGCGAACGACGAGGCAGAGCCGATGCTGGGGACGCTCGTCTTCGAAGACCTCCTGATCGCCGTCTACCTCGCGGTCGTGACCGCGGTCGTCACCGGCGGTGACGCCCCCACGGTCGCCACGTCTGTCGCGGTCTCGCTCGGCGTGGTCGTGCTGTTGCTCGTGGCGACGCGGGTCGGGACGGCGCCGCTTGACTGGGCGTTCCGGTCGGCCACGAGCGAGGCGACGGTGCTGCGGGCGGTCGGGCTGACCGTCCTCGTCGCCGGCGGGGCGCTGGCACTCGGCGCCAGCGAGGCCGTCGCCGCCTTCTTCGTCGGCATGGCCTTTGCCGCCACCGACCAGGTCGAGCGCGTCGAGGAGCGTCTCGAGCCGCTGCGGGACGTGTTCGCCGCCGTCTTCTTCTTCTGGATCGGGGTGACCGTCGACGTCGCCCTCGTCGCCGAGGTGGCCACGCTCGTCGCCGTCGTCGCCGCGGTCACGACGCCGGCGAAGGTGGTCTCGGGCTACCTCGGCGGCCGCGTGTACGACCTCGGTCCGC
>CAYODS010000187.1:0-4123 GCA_964402765.1 uncultured Halobacteriales archaeon | reverse complement strand
CCGACAGCGACTCGATGTAGCGGCGCTGGCCCTCGGCGTAGACGGTCTCGAAGGCCAGCGAGGACTTGCCCGACCCCGAGAGTCCGGTGACGACGTTGAACGACTCCCGGGGGATGGAGACGTCCACGTCTTTCAGGTTGTGCTCCTCGGCACCCTGCACCTCGATGAACTCCTTCATCGCTGTCCCCCGTGCGCTACCGGTCGCTCAAAGAGTCGCATACGTCCGGGTCGACCCGGCGGTTCATAGACCCATCGGACGGGGGTCGCCGGGCGCCGGTCGCGGGATCTCGCCACCTGAGACCGGGCGTGACTCACTCCCTCCGGGCGTCCGAGGCGTGACCATGGCGACCGACGACGCACGTCCCGACACCGGGCTGGAACGGACGTCGAGTACGGACCTGTTCGTCGGCGGCGGTCGCACCGTCGTCCAGGCCCTGTTCGCGGCTCTGGGCACGCTCTCGGTGCTGTCCGCCGTCGAGGAGTACACGACCGGGTACACCCCCAACCCGGCGGTCGAGACGCTGTTCGTCGTGGGCCTGCTCACCTTCGGGTTCACGCTGCTGTTTCTGTCGGTCTCGGGCGTGCTCGCGGCGGCGATCGACCACGCGACCGACTGACCCGCGGCGTGTCGTCCGACGACGAGTCGCCGGCACGACCGCCCCGCGTTGGTCAGACCTCCTCGGGGAGCCACCCACCCGAGACCTCGACGTTGGCACCGCTGACGTAGTCGGAGTCGGCGTCGAGGAAGAACATCGTCGCCTGGACCATGTCCGCGAAGGAGGCGGGCCGGCCCCGGGGCAGTTCGTCGGGGAACTCGTCGGAGTTCTCGACGACGTACGGCGACACCGCGTTCACCGTGATCCCGTCGTCGGCGGTGTCGGCGGCGAGCATCCGCGTGAACATCAGGACGGCGGCCTTCGCCATGAAGTACGGGGCGTTCACCGGGTTCACGAGACCGCGCTCGCTGGAGGCGTAGCCGACGTTTACGATCCGCCCGTCGCCAGCCTCGCGCATCGCCGGCAGCGCCCGGCGACAGCAGAGGTACGTGCCGTTGACGTTCGTCTCCCAGACGGTGTTCCACCGCTCGACGGACAGGTTGGCCCAGTGCTCGGGCGCGAAGGCGCCGACGTTGTTGACGAGCACGTCCGGCGGGCCCAGGGCGTCCTCCACCTCGGTGAACGCGCGGTCGACGGCGTCGGGGTCGGTCACGTCCATCTGCACCACGTGGGCGTCGACGCCGGCCTCGCGGGCGCGGTCGGCGACCGCCTCGGCCTCGGCCTCGGAACTGCGGTACTGGACCGCCACGTCGGCGCCGTTTCGCGCGGCGGCCAGCAGCAGTTCGCGTCCGACGCCCGTCGCCGACCCCGTCACGAGCGCGACGCGGTCCGAGAGGTCTGGCTCTATCACGACCGCGCCAGGAGCGGGGACGACGTAACGCTGGCGTCACGCGGCGGCCGCGGTGTCGGGGTGAAGAGGGCCCGCACTCCACCCGCGTGGGACGAGTTTTTCACCGTCGCGGCCCGAGGGCGGGCGTGCAGGAGTACGAGCGAAAGCGGCTCCTCGAGCGGATCGAGCGGGAGGGCGCCACCGTCGGCGCCGACATCCCGGAGACGGTCGAGGTGCAGGGCGAGACCGTCGAGTTGCGGTCGTTCGTGTTCGAGGTGAAACGCCGTGACCGGATTCCTCCAGGTGAGACCGACCGCGTCGAGCGGGCGAAACGCAACCTCCGCCGGGAGCGCCTGCAGCGCAAGCAACGCATCGAGGACGGCGACATCACCCGAGAGGAGGGCGAGCGGCTGGCGGAGTCGATCGTCGGCATCGACCGCGCGCTGAACGCCCTGGAGTCGCTCGGGCCCACCGACCTGGAGGCGGAGCAGGAGGCGAAGGAGGCCGCCGACCAGAAGCGGTGGGTGCGCTTCCTCCAGCAGGCGCTCGGCGACGACGACTCCAGGCAGGGCGGGCGCGGCAGCGGCGGGGGTGACCCGCTGTGACGACGAACGACGAGATAGCCGAGCAGTTCGAGCGCATGGCCGACCTCCTGGAGGCGAAAGACGTCGCCTACAAACCCCGGGCGTACCGTCGCGCCGCGGAGTCGATCCGCTCACATCCCGGCTCCGTCGCCCGACTCGCCCGCGAGGACCCCGACACCCTCGAAGACGTCGAGGGCGTGGGCGAGTCGATCGCAGCGAAGGTGATCGAGTTCGTCGAGGCGGGCGCTATCGACGAACTCGACGCGCTGCGCGAGGAGATGCCGGTGGACATGGCCGGGTTGACCCGCGTCGAGGGCGTCGGCCCGAAGACCGTCGGCCGACTGTACGAGGCACTCGGGGTCGAGACGCTTGACGACCTCGAGCGGGCCGCGAGCGAGCAGCGGGTCCGTGAGGTGGACGGGTTCGGGCCGAAGACCGAGCGGAACATCCGCGAGTCGGTGCGGTTCGCCCGCCAGGCCGGCGAGCGGCGGCGCCTTGGCGCGGCGCGACCGGTCGCCGACCGCGTCCTCGCCGCCCTGCGCGAGCACGACGCCGTCGAGCGGTGTGACGTGGCGGGGTCGATCCGCCGGTGGGCGCCGACGATCGGCGACGTGGACGTCTTGGTCGCCAGCGATTCGCCCACCGCGGCCGTCGAGGCGTTCACCGGCATCGACGCCGTCGTGGACGTGATCGAGGCGGGCGACCGGAAGGCCGCGGTGCGGGTCGACGCCGCCGGCGACCGCCGGGCGGACACCCGCGTCGACCTGCGAGTCGTCGCGCCCGACGAGTTCGGCGCCGCCTTGCAGTACTTCACCGGCAGCAAGGAGCACAACGTGACGCTGCGAACGTACGCGCTCCGGCAGGACGTGAGCCTCAACGAGTACGGTGCCTTCGACGTGAGCGACCTCGACGGTGATCCCGACACCGAGACCGTCCGCCGGGGCGGCGACCGCCTCGCCGGCGAGACCGAGGCCGGCATGTACGAGGCCGTCGGTCTGCCGCTCGTGCCGCCGGAACTCCGCGAGGACCGCGGGGAGATCGAGGCCGCCGCCGACGGCGACCTGCCGGATCTCGTCACCACCGACGCGGTGCGCGGCGACCTCCACGTCCACACGAACAACTCCGACGGCGACCTCTCCGTCGCCGAGACGGTCGCCGCCGCCGCCGAGTTCGGCCACGACTACGTCGCGATCACCGACCACGCGGACGGCCCGGGCGTGCCCGCCGGGGTGGGCTGCTCCGAGGACGAACTCCGCGGCGTGATGCGTGACGCTCGCGAGGTGAGCGAGACCGTCGACGTGGAGGTGTTCGCGGGCGTCGAGGCCAACGTCGACGCCGACGGCGCCGTCGACGTGAGCGACGACCTACTCGCGGATCTGGACCTCGTGGTCGCCTCTCCCCACAGCGGGCTCTCCGGAAGCGACGACGCGACCGACCGGCTGGTGCGGGCGGTCGAACACCCAGGTGTGGACGTGCTCGGGCACCCCACCGGCCGTCTGCTGGGCGAGCGCTCGGGGCTGTCGGTCGACCCCGAACGACTGGGCGCGGCCGCCGCAGAGCACGACGTCGCCCTGGAGGTGAACGCCAACCCCGCCCGTCTCGACCTGGGCGGCGGCGCGGTGAAGGCCGCGATCGAGGCGGGGGCGACGATCGCGGTGAACACCGACGCCCACCGACCCGCCGAGTTCGACAACCTCCGGTACGGCGTCCACACCGCCCGCCGCGGGTGGGCGGAGACAGGCGACGTGCTCAACACCCGGTCGCCCGAGGACCTGCGGGCGTTCCTGGACTGAGGAGGGCCGGACTCCCGACTACAGCGAGACGCCGTACAGGTCGCCGTACTTCTCGCGGGCGTACTCCAGGAAGTAGTCCGCCGTGAGCGGTTCGCCCGTGACCGCCTCGATCAGGTCCGGCGTCGTGTGCCGGCGGCCGAGGCTGTGGACGCGCTCTGTGAGCCACTCGTGGATCGGCTCGAACTCACCCGCCCGGACCAGCGCGTCCACGTCCAGGTCGTCGCGGATCGTCGCGTCGATCTGGGCGGCGAACACGCTGCCGATCGTGTACCCCTCGAAGGCGGCGAAGCCACGGGTCCAGTGGATGTCCTGCAGGCAGCCCTCGGCGTCGGTCGCGGGGCGGACGCCGAGGTACTCCTC
>CAYODS010000186.1:296-4297 GCA_964402765.1 uncultured Halobacteriales archaeon | reverse complement strand
CGTGGAGCGCCGACTCGACGATCCCGCGGACCTCGCTGTTGCCGAGTTTGGTCTTGGTCTGGCCCTCGAACTGGGGGTCCGGATGCTTGACCGAGACCACCGCGGTCAGCCCCTCCCGGATGTCCTCGCCCTTCAGGGTGTCGTCCAGATCCTTCAGCAGGCCGTTGTCGGCCGCGTAGTCGTTGACGACGCGTGTCAGCGCCGTCTTGAAGCCGGTGAGGTGTGATCCGCCCTCTCGGGTGTTGATGTTGTTGGCGAAGGCGTGGATCGACCCCTGGAGTTCGGCGGTGCCCTGCATCGCCACCTCGACGGAGACGGTCCCCTCGTCGATCTCGGCCTCGTCGGCGAGGAAGATCACCTCCGAGTGCAGGGGCTCTTTCGTCTCGTTGAGGAACTCCACGAACTCGCGGATGCCGCCGTCGTAGCGGAACCGCTCGGAGCGGTCCTCGCGCTCGTCGACCAGCGCGATCCCGACCCCGGAGTTGAGGAAGGCCAGCTCCCGCAGCCGGGAGGCCAGCGTCGAGTAGACGAAGTCGGTGGTCTCGAACACGTCGTCGTCGGGCCAGAAGGTGACGGTGGTGCCGGTGCCCTCGTCGGGTTCGAGTTCGCGGACCCGCTCCAGCCCCTGGGGTTCGCCGTGGTCGAACCGCTCACACCACAGGTGACCGTCACGCCGGACCTCCACCTCCAGCCACTTCGAGAGCGCGTTGACCACGGAGACGCCGACGCCGTGGAGACCCCCGGACACCTGGTAGGACTTGTTGTCGAACTTCCCGCCGGCGTGGAGCACGGTCATGATCACCTCCACGGCCGGGCGGTCGTGCTGTTCGTGGGTGTCGACCGGGATCCCCCGGCCGTCGTCGCTCACGGAGACCGATCCGTCCTCGCCGATCCGGACCTCGATCTCCGAGGAGTAGCCGGCCAGCGCCTCGTCGATGGCGTTGTCCACCACCTCGTACACCAGGTGATGCAGGCCCCGCTCGTCGGTCGAGCCGATGTACATCGCCGGCCGCTTCCGGACGGCCTGGAGCCCCTCTAACACCTGGATCTGCGAAGCGCCGTACTCACTCTCGTCGGACATGAAAACCTTAGCGAACAGTAGCGCTGCCGTAGTAATAAACCCCACGCACGCGCGCGAGCGTACGGGTAGCCGAAGCAGCCGAGACGCCGGGTTCCACTTTCACCGTGCCGGCACACTGCTTATAATCTCGCGTCGTGAACGAGAGGACACGAATGTCGTTCCAGTCGACGCTCGGGGACGAGGGGGTCGCGGAGGAGCTGGCCGAGAGCCAGCGAGCGATCTCGATCGCCGAGTTCTTCGAGCGAAACAAGCACATGCTCGGGTTCGACTCCGGCGCCCGGGCGGTGGTCACGGCCGTCAAGGAGGCCGTCGACAACGCGCTCGACGCCGCCGAGGAGGCCGAGATCCTCCCGGACGTCTACGTCGAACTCGAGGAGGTCGGCGACTACTACCGGATCACCGTCGAGGACAACGGGCCGGGGATCACCCGGGAACAGATCCCCAAGATCTTCGGGAAGCTGTTGTACGGCTCCCGGTTCCACAAGCGGGAGCAACACCGCGGCCAGCAGGGGATCGGCATCTCCGCGGCCGTCCTGAACGCACAGCTCACCTCCGGCAAGCCCGCGAAGATCACCTCCCGGACCCGTGGCGACGACGAGGCACAGTACTTCGAGCTGATCGTCGACACCGACGAGAACGAGCCCGAGATATCCGTCCACGAGACCACCTCCTGGGACCGGCCCCACGGCACCCGGATCGTGCTGGAGATGGAGGGCAACATGCGCGCCCGTAACCAGCTCCACGACTACATCAAACACACCGCCGTGGTCAACCCCCACGCCCGGGTGGAGCTGCGCGAGCCCGAGGCCCACCTCAAGTACGAGCGGGTGACCGACCAGCTCCCCGCCGAGACCGAGGAGATCCGCCCCCACCCCCACGGCGTCGAGCTCGGAACCCTGCTGAAGATGCTCGAGGCCACCGACTCCTACTCGCTGTCGGGGTTCCTGCAGGAGGAGTTCACCCGCGTCGGCTCGAAGACCGCCGACGGCGTGATCGACGCGTTCCGCGACCGCCACTTCGGCCGGGAGCTGTCCTGGCGACCCCCCGCGGCGCGGGCGGCCGGCGGCGGGGGCGGGGTCGCGGACCGCGAGAGCGGGACGGAGTCCGAGTCCGAGCCGGCGGACCTGGAGGCGGCCGTCCGGGCGGCCGTCGCCAACAAGAGCGCCGAGGCGACCGCGGCCTTCGCCGCGGACGTCGCGGAGACGGTCGACGGCCGGGACCAGGTCGCCCACCACGAACTGGTCGAGGTCGTCGACGAGGCCGCCGAGGCGGTGGAGACGGCCCACGACACCACGTTCGGCGCGACGGTCCGCGAGAAGGCCGTCGCGGCGGCCTGGGAGCGGACCACCGCCGACCGGACCGCGGACCTCTACGCCCTGGTCGACGGCGCCACCACCGACCGGAAGGACGACGCGGCGGTCCACGGGCTGGCCGAGCGGATCGCCGCGAAGCTGGAACGCGACGCCGACGACGCCGACGGCGACCCCCGCGACCGGCTCACCCGCGACCGGCTCGTCGACCACGTCGACAGGTCCGCCGACACCACCGAGGAGCGCGACGAGGAGACGTTCGGCGAGACGGCCCGCGAGAAGGTGGTCGACGCCGTCTGGTCGGTCGCCCGCGGGGTGCCCGACGAGCCGCCCCACGTCTCGGCGATCGCCGACGACCGCGACGTCGCGGACGACCTGCTGTCGGCGATGCGGGCGACGGACATCATCGCGCCGCCGACGGGCTGTCTGGCGCCGATCACGGCGGAGCTGGTGGAGGCCGGCCTGCGCAAGGAGTTCGACGCGGACTTCTACGCCGCGGCGACGCGGGACGCCGCCGTCCACGGGGGTGACCCGTTCATCGTCGAGGCCGGCATCGCCTACGGCGGCGACGTCCCGAGCGACGGGAGCGTCGAGGTGATGCGCTTCGCCAACCGGGTGCCCTTAGTCTACCAGCGGGGGGCCTGTGCCAGCACCGACGTGGTGAAGTCGATCAACTGGCGCAACTACGGGCTCGACCAGCCCGGCGGCTCGGGCTTTCCCAACGGCCCCGCCGTCGTGATGGTCCACGTCGCCTCCACGAACGTCCCCTTCACCAGCGAGTCGAAGGACGCCATCGCGAACGTGCCGGAGATCGAGTCCGAGATCGAACTGGCGGTCCGGGACGCCGCCCGCGACCTGAAGAGCTACCTCAACAAGCGCCGGTCGATGCAGCAGCGCCGGCAGAAACAGGACAAGCTGGCGACGATCCTGCCCGAGATGGCGGAGAAGCTCACCGAGGTGACCGAGCGCGACGCGCTGGAGATCGACGACACGCTCGGCCGGATCATGAACAACGTCCTCGTCGAGCGGACCGTCGAGGACGGGACGGTGCGGCTGACCGTCGAGAACAACGACGACGCGAACGCACAGCTGGAGGTCACGGAGATCGTCTCCGTCGAGCCCGTCGAGACCGACGGCGCCACGGTCGTCGAGATGGACGGGGAGTGGTTCCTGAAGTGGTCGCCGACGGTCGAGTCCGGCGAGAGCGCCACCCTGGAGTACGGCGTCGACGGCGCCGAGGACGTCGAGTTCGACGTCGCCGTCGACGGGATCGAGGAGGAGAAGCTGACCATCGCATCATGAGCACCGACACCGACCCACAGACCGAGGAGGCCAGGCGGAAGCTGATCGACCTGGCCGAACAGTTCTACGAGCAGTTCGAGGACGGCGACGTGCCGCGGATGCGGGTGCCCACCCGGACCAAGTCCAACATCGAGTACGACGAGGACGCCGAGGTGTGGGTGTACGGCGACCGCACCTCCACGCGGACCGCCAAGACCATCTCCGGCGCCCAGAAGCTGTTGAAGGCGATCTACACGATCGACTTCCTGGAGACCCAACTCGCCGAGGACCGCTCCTCGACGCTGCGGGAGCTGTACTACCTCTCCGAG
>CAYODS010000186.1:0-286 GCA_964402765.1 uncultured Halobacteriales archaeon | reverse complement strand
GAGGTCACCCGCGAGGACTTCCACATGCGTCCGGAGGAGTCGGGCGCCACGATCATGGGGCCCCTGGAGCTACGGGAGCAGACCCGGCGGGGCGAGCGGGTGATCCACTGCCAGGAGGACGTCGGCGAGGGAGGGTACCAGATCCCCAACAACCCCGACACGATCGAGTTCCTGGACTGCTCGGCGGAGTTCGTCCTGGCCGTCGAGACCGGCGGCATGCGCGACCGACTCGTCGAGAACGGGTTCGACGAGGAGTACGACTCGCTGATCGTCCACCTGAAGGGCC
>CAYODS010000185.1:0-4357 GCA_964402765.1 uncultured Halobacteriales archaeon | reverse complement strand
AACGCGCGAGGGACGAACGAGCGACCATCGGGAGCGAGTGAGGAGGCTGGGGAGGCGCGAGGCGGCGGTCGCGGCGGGCGGGACTGAAAGGGGCCGCCGCGGTGCGGTCGCGTCACGACGCAAGCACCGCAGCGACCGGAGGGAGCGAGGAGCGCAGCGAGTGAGGCGACCGCACCGCGGCGGGGGCTTTCTGGGCCGTCTCCGCAGCGTCGCCACTGACCGAGAGCACCGGGGCTGGGGCTTTCCGGGCCCTCACGGCAGCGCCGTCGCCCGATGAGAGCGCCCGGGTGGGGGGTTTCTGGACCCGCTCGTCTGGTGCGACAGCGTCTTAGAGCACCGAGATGGAGGCATTCTGGGCCCTCATCCCGGAAACCACACCATCGGAGAGCACCCATA
Source organism: uncultured Halobacteriales archaeon (assembly GCA_964402765.1). Lineage (GTDB taxonomy): Archaea > Halobacteriota > Halobacteria > Halobacteriales > SW-7-71-33 > SW-7-71-33. Next base: position 3,961 of record CAYODS010000185.1, on the reverse strand, counting down.
CGACCGATCCCGGCGGTTTACCAGCCGCGCGTCCAACGTCACCGCATGAACCTCGATCCGGTGGTCGAGGAGACGGCGGCGGCCATCGCGGCGATGGAGGTGCGCGGGGCGGCGACGATCGCCGACCGCGCGGCCGCCGCACTCGCGGAACAGGCCGCCCGGCCGGCCGACTCGCCCGCCGACGGCTCGGTCGTCAACAAGATCGGCACCGCGGGCCTGGCGGTGAGCGCCCGGGACCGGGGCGTGCCCGTCACGGTCGCCGCACAGACGATCAAGCTCCACCCGGACACGCTGTCGGGCCACACCGTCGAGATCGAGTACCGCGACGAGTCGGAGGTGATCCCGCCCGAACAGCGCGCCGCCCTGGGTGACGGCGACGTGGAGGTACACAATCCGGCGTTCGACGTGACCCCGCCACGGCACGTCGACGCCATCGTCACCGAGCGAGGGCAGTTCCCGCCCGAGAGCGTCGTCGTGCTCATCCGCGAGTTGTTCGGTGACGCCGCGGGCGACCCGTGGGCCGAGGCGGAGCCCCGGACCGACGGGGCGTGAGTCCGCGGGAGTTTTGCCCCGGCGCCACGCAGTCGGGGGTCGTGCGCGTGCTGTGTGCGGGCCACGTCAACTGGGACGTGACCCTCCAGGTGGACGCCCTGCCCGAGGTGGACGGGGAGGCACGCGTCCACGACCGCCAGGAGTCCGGCGGCGGCAGCGCGGCCAACTGCGCGAGTGTGCTGGCCACGCTCGACGTCCCCGCAGGTGTGTTCGGCAGCGTCGGGTCGGACCCGCAGGGCCGGCGGGCGCGTCGCGAGTTGGTCGACGCCGGCGTCGACGTGGCTGGGCTCGTCGAGACGGACGTGGGAACGGCGACGAAACACCTCGTCGTCGACCCCGACGGGCGCGTGATGGTGCTCGGGGACGACCGCGGCAACGAGGCCTTCACGGTCGAGGACCTGCCCGAGGGGACACTCGCGGGCACCGACCTCGTCCACCTCACCGGCCAGCGGGCCGCCCGGGCGACCGAACTGGCTCGCCGGGCCAGCGAGGCGGGCGCGACGGTGAGCGTCGACCCCGGTCGGCGGGCCGGGAAGCGGGGGTTCGAGTCCGTGCTCGCGCTCGCGGAGTACGTCTTCCTCACGAGCGAGGAGGCCAGCGGGGTCGGGATCGACACCGACGACCCGGCCGACCGCGGCGACTGGACCGCCCCCGACGGTCACGACCCCGCCGAGGATCGGGTGGTGGTGCTGAAGGACGGCCCCGAAGGCGCCCGCGTGCGGACGCCGGCCGGCGAGGTCACTCACGCGGGATTCGACGTTGACCCCGTGGACACGGCGGGGGCAGGCGACGCCTTCGCCGCCGGGTTCCTGGCCGTCGCGCTCGGAGAGTGGGCTCCACTGCCGGCCACGGGAGAGTTGCCTGCGGGTGACCCGGCCGAGCGCCTCCGGCGGGCGCTGGTCGTCGCCGACGCCTGCGGGGCGATCGCCGCCCGACGGGCGGGCGCTCGCGTCCACCTCACCCGAGAGGACGTCGAGCGATTCCTCGCAGAGCGGTGCTGACTACCGCGGCGTCTCGGTGCCCCACTTGTCGATCGCCACCTGGAGTTCGGGTGTCTCCCGGGCGGCGGCCTCGATCGGTCTGCCCTCGCTGGCGGCCTCGACGGCCGCCCGCAGCGCCTTGGCGCCGGCGTGGGTGCCGTCGGGGTGGCCGTGGACGCCGCCGCCGGCCTGCACGCAGATCGTCGTCCACAGGCGGTCGACCAGTTCGGGCACGCGGGATGCAGGCCACCCGAGGCGACCGGGAGCACGTCACGCAGGCCGTGCAGGTCCGAGTACAGCCAGTCGTTGATGCCGACGGTGTCCTCGTTCGCCAGTTTTCCCAGGTCGGCGGTGCCGGTGTGGATCTGGTCGACGCCACAGAGGCGAGTGACCTGTGCGAGCACCCGCATCGAGACGCCGTGCTCGGGGAGGCGGTCGAAGGCGGCGTGCATCGCGCGGTGGGCGTGGATCGCCAGGCCGTGCCGTTCACACCGCTCGCGCACCGCCTGCACCGCCGACCACCCCGCCACGACGACGTCCATCATCACGTACTCACACCCCTGCTTTGCGACCCCGTCCACGCGGTCGAGCATCGTGGTCGCGTCCGCGGTGACGTTGATCAGGTACGACTTCGGGTCGCCGGTCTCCTCCTCGGCGCGGTCCCGCATCGTGAGTGACTCCCGCAGGCGGTTCGCGAATGGGTTGAACGACTGGTCGGTGAGGTTCTCGTCGTCCTTCAGGAGGTCCAGCCCGCCGGTCCACGCCTGGTACCCCACCTCGGCGTGTGCCTCGGTGTGCAGGCCCACCTTCGGCTTCGGGACCGTCGCCGTTATTGGGCGGTCGCCGGCGTCGAACACCGCCTCGCGCACGCCGGTGCCGAACTGCGGCCCCGGGTACTCGTCGACGATGGCTGCCGGCCAGTCGCAGTCCAGCAGGCGGATGCGGTCGACCGCTTTCATGCCCATGATGTTGCCCGCGATGCAGGACAGCACCTGTGCCACGTTGCCCGACTCGAACAGCCCCGGCGGGTAGGCGACGCCGATCTCGGCGGCGTCGCTCCCACCGTCGGCGTCCTCGATCTCGTAGGCAGTGGCGCCCATGTCGGTGAACCCCTCACCGACGTCCAGCGCGGCCCACGTGCCGTTCGAGGACTCGCTGGCGACCCGCGAGGCGGCCGCCTCCGGGATCATGCCCGGCGCAGGGTCGATCCGGAACTGACAGACGAGGTCGTCGTCACGGGGCTCGTACGACGGGTCGAGGAAGTCCTCGTACTCGATGCCCATGCCGCCGGCGTACGGTCTCCGGGGTATAGACGCCGACGATCCGACCGGACCGGCGACCTCTCAGCGGTCCGCGCTCCCGTCCCCGCTCGCGTCCCGCCCGCGGTGCTCGGCGAGTGCCTCCTCCACCGTCAACTCGCCACGGGCCACCCGGCGGGCCAGTGCCTCGTCGATCGTGCGGTCGCCGTCCGAGCGCTCCCGCGAGCGGTCCTGTATCGCCTGCAACTCGCCCGCCGTCGGCTCCACGTCGCGGGACTCGATCGCCTCGCCCTCGGCGCGAGCGATGTTGACCGCCGCCAGGATGTCGCCCACGCCGCGGGCGCCCGCCCCGAGGTGTGGCGTCGTCCCCGTCTCGTCAACCAACTCCACGCGCACGTCGTCCAGTTCGTCGATCACCCGCGCACCTTCCAGGCGGGCGCCGTCACCCACCCGGACGACTGGGTCCGCGGCGCCGTCGATCTGGTCGCGGACCACCTCGACCGCCCGCGACAGCGGCACCTGGTAGGCCGCGACCACGGTCTCGCCCGCGAGGACGGCGATCCCCGGTCGCGTCCCCGGGTCGACGCCCACGACGGTCCGCCCACCGCCCGAGCGGACCGCCGCCAGTGCCCTCTCCGCCGCCTGCCGGGGCTGGTCGGGGTCCGCGACGACGACCTCCAGGTCGGCGCCGTCGTCCGGGCGCGGGTCGTCCTCGCCGACGACGACCACCGTTGCCGCCGCCGGCAGCGGATCCCCCGCCTCGACCGTGGTGAAGACGGCGTCGCGGTCCCGGAGTTCGTCGACGACCCCGTGGTACACCTCGAAGTCACCCGTCGCGACGACGATCACTGCCCGGTGTATGGGTGAGCGAGGTTTAGGCGTTCTGTCGACGCTCATGAAATCGAGGGGTTCCGGGTCCACCGTCTGGATCGGGCGCTCTCGATCCTGGTGAGGAGACTCACGAAGCCCTCGGCGCGCTCTCTGGATCGGGTGCTCTCGATCTCGGTGAGTGGACGTCCGAAGCCCTCGGCGCGCTCGGCGGCGCTAACTCGCTGCGCTTCTCGCTCGCTCCGCTCGCTGCGGTGCTTGCTTCGTTAGCGACCGGCCGACCGCGCCTCGCCCTTCGATTCCGCCAGGACAGCAGGTGCTCCCCACACCTCCCCGCCCGGT
>CAYODS010000184.1:0-4417 GCA_964402765.1 uncultured Halobacteriales archaeon | reverse complement strand
ACCCGGGCTCTCGTCCTTACCAAGGACGCGCTTTACCGCTAAGCTACCCAGGCGCAACCGATGATGACTCGCGGTTGCCTATTACGGGTTTCGATCCCGGGACGCACCCGCGATCAGGAGTCGGTCGCGGAGGTGCGGGTCGCGCCGCCGTCACCGTCGACGCCGACCCCGGCCGCCGAACTGCCGACGGCGACACCGGCGAGCGCCGTCTCCGCCGCCGGGAGCGGGCGCTCGACGGACCGCGCGAGCGAGGCGACCGCCGACAGCGCCCCGGGAGCGGGCGACCCCCCCTCGACGCAGGTCGCCCCGGCGACCAGCGCGAGACGGAGCACGTCGGCCTCGAGGTTGTGGCCGGGGTCGTCGCCGTCGGCCCCGTCCTCCGGTGGCTCGCCGTCGACGGGGTCAGGGTCCGCCCGCCGCGAGCGGGCGAGCGTCTGGTCGCGCCCGAAGTTCCGGACGGTCTGGACCGCCCGGTCGGCCGCGGCGGTGCGGGCGAGCAGGTAGAACCCCCGCGAGACGAGCACGTCGGCGGCCAGGACGGCGACGTTCTCGTCGGTGTGGTCCGTGTCGGTCGCGCCCGGGGCGGGGGTCCAGGGGTCGTCACTCGCCAGCCGACGGATCAGCCGCAGTCCCTCGTAGATGAGCTGGACGCCGGCGGCCCGCTCGGCGACGTGGTCCGGCAGGGGGTCGGTGCCGTTGCTGGCGACGGCGCCAGTGGTCGCCGCGTCGGTCCCCTCGCGCTCGCCGTCGTCGGTCCGGCCCTCGCCCCCGACGGAGACGGTCACGGCGGCGTCGCCGTCGGCGGCGCGAGCGGCGGCGGCGGCCCGCAGGGTGAGGACGCCGGGTGTCATCGACGCCTCGGCGAGGAGGTCGTCCATCGTGCGACGGAGCCGCTCGGGCTCGATGTCGCGGACGGCGTCCCGGGCGGCCAGTCGGCACGCGGCGACCTCGTCCATCGGCCATCGTTCGGGGCGGGACACGCAAAGACCTTTGGAAACCGCCCGTCGACGGGCGGTATGCTCCGGCACGAGCGGAGCGGCGACTGCCACGTGCTCACGCTGGACCGGCCCGGGCGACGCAACGCGCTGACACCTGCCGCCTTGGCCGAGATCGAGCAGGCGGTCACCGGCGTCGAGGGGCACGTCGTCTACCTCCACGGCGCCGGCGACGCCTTCTGTGCCGGCGCCGACCTGGACACCGTCGACGCCCTCGACGAACGTACGGCCGTCCGCTTCGCCCGCCAGGGCCAGCGGACGGCGCGTGCGCTCGCGACCGCAGACGCCGCCGTCGTCGCCGGGATCGACGGCGCCGCCCGCGGGGGCGGGGTCGAACTCGCGCTGGCCTGTGACCTGCGGGTGGCGACGCCCGACGCGACGCTCGCCGAGACCGGCGTCTCGCTCGGACTGTTCGGCGCCTGGGGCGGCACGCACCGTCTCCCGGCGACCGTGGGGCGGGCGGACGCCTTCGACCTGGCACTGACTGGTCGCACCCTCGACGCCGAGACGGCCCGTCGGGCGGGACTCGTCTCCCGCGTCACCGACGAGCCACGGGCGGTGGCAGAGACGATCGCGGACCACGACCCCGCGGCGGTCCGTGCGGTAGTCGAGCGCCTGCGTGACGACGCCGACCCCCGCGCCCAGGAGCGCAGCGAGGCCAGCGCCTTCGGCCGACTCGTCGCCGCCCGCGACGACCCGTAGTGTTTAGTCGGTTCCTCCCCACCGGGCGACCGTGTCCCGGACACGGGTCGAGATCGAGCGCCCGCTCGACGCCGTGCGGGCGTTTCTCGCGCTCCGACGCGACGTGCTCGTCCTGTCGGTGGCGATGTTCGCGTTCAGCCTAGGCTTCCAGATGACCAGCCGGTTCCTGCCGCGGTACATGGAACTGCTGGGCGCCTCGGGGGTGGTCGTCGGCCTGTTCGGCACCGTCGGCAACGTCGTCTCCGCGGTGTACCCCTACCCGGGCGGGGCGGTGTCGGACCGCCTCGGCTCGCGGTACTCGCTGACGCTGTTCGGCCTGCTGTCGACGGTCGGGTTCGCCGTGTGGCTGGCGGCGCCGCGGCTCGGCACCGTCGTCGTGGGGCCGGTCGTTCTCGCGCCGTGGACGTGGGTGTTCGTCGGTCTGTTGCTCGCACAGGCCTGGAAGTCGTTCGGGCTCGGGGCGACCTTCGCCGTGGTGAAGCAGTCGACCGCTCCCTCGCGGCTCGCGGCGGGATTCGCGACGACGGAGACGGTACGGCGGGTGGCCTTCCTCGCGGGACCGGTGCTGGCCGCCGTCCTGCTGGGTCTCCGTGTGGACTTCGTGGCGGGGTTCCGGGCCGTCCTCGCGGTCGCGGTGGTCTTCGGCGCGGTCGGCACCGTCCTCCAGCACGTGCTGTACGACGCGAGCGAGGACACCGTCGGCGACTCGTTCGCGGGCCTCGGTCAGGTGCGCGAGGACGTTCGGGAGATGCCCGAACCGCTGCGGCCCCTGCTCGTCGGCGACGCCCTGGTCCGGTTCGCGAACGGGATGGTGTACGTGTTCTTCGTGCTCGTGGTGACGAGCCTGTACGAGGTGGGCCTGGAGACGACCGTCGCCGTCGGCCCGGCGGTCGTCGCCGTCGACCTCTCGCCGGAGGCGTTCTTCGGCTACCTGCTCGGGGTGGAGATGCTCGTCGCCCTGTTCGTGATGGTGCCCGCCGCGAGACTCGCCGAGCGAGTCGGTCTCGTGCCGGTCGTCGCCGCCGGCTTCGCGGTGTACGCGCTGTTTCCGGTGGTGCTGATCGCAGCGCCCCCGACGGCGGCGGCGATGGTCGCCGTCTTCGCCCTCTCGGGGCTGCGGTTCGCCGGGCTCCCGTCGCACAAGGCGCTGATCGTCGGTCCCGCGGCGGTCGACAGCGGCGGCCGGGTCACCGGCACGTACTACCTGGTCCGGAACGCCGTCGTGATCCCGAGCGCGGCCCTCGGCGGGGTGCTGTGGGAGTTCGCCACCCCGGCGCTGTCGTTCACCGTGGCCGCGGTGATCGGGCTGACCGGCACGGCCTACTTCCTCGTCTTCGGCCGCGAGTTCGGCCCCTACGACCCCGCGGGCGAAAGCGTCTAGTACGGGTCCCGCTATGCTGGGAGTGTGCCAGACTGCGAGTACTGTGGGGACGGGTTCGACGACGAGGACGCCTACCTGGAGCACCTCGCCGCCGAGCACGAGGGAGACTTATCGGCGATCGACGAGCACCGGGTGCGGCAACGTGACGACGACGACACGGGTGGCGTCTCGACCGGCGTGGTGGTGCTGGTCGTCTCGCTCGTGGGCGCGGTCGCGCTCGTGGGATTCTTCCTGTTCGGCGGTGGTGGCGGCGGAGGTGGACCGGTCGGCAACCAGACGACCAGCGGTGACGTGACCAGCCAGGGCAACACCATCGTCGCGTTCAACGGCACCGCTCCCGAGGATCTGGAGTCGCGGCCGCTGCCGACGAGCGGGCGAGACGACGTCATCGGCGTGGTGAGCGAGGAGCCCTTCGACGGCGAGCCGACCCACGTCTCCCCGAACGAACTGGACTACGACCCCTCGAACCCGCCCACCGCGGGACCACACACGAGCGGCGCGACGCCGGCGGGCTTCTACGAGGCGTCCCCCGACCTGGGTCCGACCGTACACTCACTCGAGCACGGCGCGGTCGTGATCTACTACGACCCCGGGGCCGTCTCCGAGGACGCCCGGCGGAGTCTGCAGGCGTTCGCAAACCAGCACCAGGGCACGTGGCGCAGCGTCATCGTGGCCCCGCACCCTGGCGACCCTACCGCCGCCTACGAACTCACCGCCTGGGAGCACCGCCTGAAGATGGAGACGTACGACGCCCGCGCCGTCCGGGCGTTCCTCGCGGAGTACATCGGGCGTGGCCCCGAGAACCCCGTTCGCTGACCCCCGCCCGGTCGTCCCCGTCCTCGCACTCTCCGCGTTCTCCGGCGCGGGTCACGTCCAAGTGGCTCCGGTTCCGACCGCCGCCGTGCACGACACCGTGTTCCACGTCTCCACGCCGGAGACGCTCTCGTACGTCGACGCGAAGGTCGAGAACCTCCTCGCCGACGACGCCGTCCCCGTCGAGCGGGTCGCCGTCGTGGTCGACAGCGGGCGGACGATAGACGCCGCCGCGACCGACGAGCGACGGTCCGTCGAGCGCGTCCTCGACGCCGGCGGCGCCGTCCGCGTGTGCTCGAACGCCCTCCGTGGCGCCGCGGCGGGACTCGCGGACCTCCCCGACGGCGTCGAGCGTGCCACCTCCGGCGTCGGCGAACTCACGCGGCTCCAGTCCGAGGGGTACGTCTACGTCCGGCCGTAGGCACGGGCAAGCGCCACGTTGAAGTGTCGTTCCGCGTTAGTGGTCTGACGGGCGCCGGTGGTCTAGTGGTAGGACATGAGCTTCCCAAGCTCATAGCCCGGGTTC
>CAYODS010000183.1:0-4484 GCA_964402765.1 uncultured Halobacteriales archaeon | reverse complement strand
AGACCGGATGCTCGGGCTGAAGGTCCGCGAGAACTACGAACACCCGGCGGCGACGGTGTTGCTGACCGCCCACGAGGCCCTGGAGGGGCTGGTGCTCACCCAGGAGGAGCGGGCGTTCAAACAGCGGGTCGACCAGGAGTGGTCACAGAAGGCCTACGAGGGGCTGATCACGGCGCCGCTGGTCGACGCCTTGGAGGGATTCATCGACGCCACCCAGGAGCGGGTGACCGGCAGCGTGGTCGTGAAACTCGAGGGCGGTCACTGCCGGGCGGTCTCCCGGGAGTCGAAGTACGCGGTGTACAGCGAGTCGGCGGCCTCCTTCGACGAGGAGGACGTCACCGGCTCGATCACGCAGGGGGACGCCACCGGCGTCGCGAAGTACCACGGCTTCCAGTCGCGACTGGCCGAGCGGATCCTCGACTCCGTGCGCGCCGAGGAGGAGGAGACGGCCGTCGCCGACGGGGGCGACGGGGAGTGAGATGAGCGGGGACGAACCCGACGTCGGCGGCGACGGGACGACCGGGAGCGACGGCACCCCGGCCGGCGAGCACGGGGCCGCCGGGAACGCCGGCGGCGACACGGCGGTCCGTCGCGAGCGGTTCGCCGGCGGCCCCGCCCGCGGGTTCATGTCCTCGCTGGCCGACGACGAGCGGATCTTCGGGGCCGACCTGGCGGTCGACCGCGCCCACGTGGTGATGCTGGCCGAGCAGGAGATCATCGAGGACGGGGTGGCCGGGGAGATACTGGCCGCGCTGGAGGAGGTCGAGGCGGCGGGCCACGCGGCGCTCCCGGACGGCGAGGACGTCCAGGAGGCCATCGAGACTGCCGTCATCGAGCGGGTCGGCCCCGACGGCGGCAAGATGCACACCGCCCGGTCGCGCAACGACGAGGTGGCCACGGACATCAGGGTCCGCCTGCGCGAGGACCTGCTCGACGCCGTCGAGGCGACCGTGGCGGCCCGCGAGCGCCTGCTGGACGTCGCCGACGACCACCTGGAGACGCTGCTGCCGGGCTTCACCCACCTCCAGTACGCCCAGCCGGTGACCGTGGGGTTCTGGGTCGCCTCCTACGAGGCGGCGCTGGCCCGGGACACGGAGCGCCTGCTGGCGGCCTACGAGCGCACCGACCGGTCGCCGCTGGGCGCCGGCGCGTTCGGCGGCGTCGCCTACGACGTCGACCGCGAGCGGGTCGCCGACCTGCTGGGGTTCTCCGGGCTCGTCGAGAACGCGATGGACGCCGCCTCGACGCGGGACTTCCTGCTGGAGTCGGTCGGCGCCCTGGCGACGATGGCGACGACGCTGTCGGGACTGGCCGAGGACCTCGTGGTGTACGCCAACCACGGCTACGTGACGGTCGACGACGACTACGCGTCGACGTCCTCGATCATGCCCCAGAAGAAGAACCCGGACTCGCTGGAACTGGTGCGGGCGCGGGCGGGCGACGCCGCGGCGGCGGTGTCGGGCCTGCTGACCACGCTGAAGGGGTTGCCCCGCGCGTACAACCGCGACCTCCAGCGGGCGACCGGCCACGGCTGGGACGCCGTCGACGGCGTGACCGAGGCCCTGGAGGTGGCGACCGGCGCCGTCGCGACGGCGACCTGGAACGAGGAGCGTCTCGCCGCGGCCGCCGGCGCGGGCTTCTCGACGGCCACCGGCGTCGCCGATCGGCTCGCACAGGCCGGGATCCCGTTCCGGACCGCCCACGAGGTGGTGGCGCGGGCCGCCGAGGGGTACGAGGGCGACGCGCCCGACTACGCGACGCTCGACCGGGCCGCGCGGGCGGTGCTCGACGAGCCCCTGGACGCCCGCGTCGACCGGGAGCTGATCGAGGCGGCGCTCGACCCCGTCGAGAGCGTCGCGATGCGGGACTCCCGCGGCGGGCCCGCGCCCGGGAGCGTCCGCTCGCACCTCTCGATCGCTCGCGAGGGCGTCCGGGGCGACCGCGAGACGGTCGCCGTCGCCCGGAACGAGCTGACGGCCGCCGCGGAGCGCCGCCGGGCGGAGGTGGCGAGCTATGTCTGAGCCACGACCCCCGCGAGGGGAACTACTACCAGTATTCTGATACCGGAATCGAAGCGACGGGCGATTCGGCCCTCTCGTAGCCCCTCAGCCGCCGTTCTGTAACTAATAATTCTTGATAGGTTCGTAGGGTTTAAGTGAATCGGGACGCGATGAGGGGATACGATGGCAGAATGCGTCGAGTGCGGGGCGGACGTCTCCCTGCACGCGGACCTGGAGGCCGGAGAGATCGTCGACTGTTCGACCTGTGGCGCCGAGCTCGAGGTGATCGGGACCGATCCCGTCGAACTCGACTCCGCGCCCGAGCTCGAAGAGGACTGGGGCGAGTGACCGCCTCGGACCGCGAGGGGAAGCGGATGAGCGCACACGGGAGGCTCGCATGAACGTCGGCGTGCTCTACTCGCGGATCCGCCGCGACGAGAAGCTGTTGCTCTCGGAGCTGCGAGAGCGGGACCACGAGACGACGAAGATCGACGTCCGTGACCTGCGGTTCCCGCTCTCGGAGCCGCCGGCGGCGTTCGACGGCGTCGACGTCGTGGTCGACCGCTGTCTGGCGACCAGCCGGTCCGTGTACGCGACCGAGTACCTCGACGCCTACGGGATCCCCGTGGTCAACGGCCCCGAGACCGCCGAGGTGTGTGCCGACAAGGTTCGCAACAGCCTCGCGCTGTCGGGCGCGGGCGTGCCGACCCCCGACACCGAGGTGGCGTTCACGAAGGAGGCCGCCCTGGAGACGATCGAGTCCTTCGGCTACCCCTGCGTGTTGAAGCCGGTGGTCGGCTCGTGGGGCCGCCTGATGGCCAAGATCGACTCCCGGTCGGCCGCCGAGGCGATCCTCGAACACAAGGCCACCCTGGGCCACTACGAGCACAAGGTGTTCTACGTCCAGGAGTTCGTCGACAAGCCCGGCCGGGACGTCCGGGTCGTGGCGACCGACGGCGAGCCGGTGGCGGCGATGGTCCGCTCGTCGGACCACTGGATCACCAACGCCGCGCAGGGCGCCGACACCGAGCCCTTCGAGGTCGACGACCGCGCCCGGGAACTGGTCGCGGCGGCCTCCGACGCCGTCGGGGGCGGCCTGCTGGGCGTCGACCTGATGGAGGTCGGCGCCGACGGCGGGGAGCCCGACGACTACACCGTCCACGAGGTCAACCACACGGTGGAGTTCAAGGCGCTGCAGGACGCCACCGGCGTCGACGTGCCCGCCCGGGTGGTCGACTGGCTCGAGACCGTGGTGCCCGCCGAGCGGGAGGTGCCGTCGTGACCCACACCGCGAGCGTCGTCGGCGGGTCGGGGTTCGCGGGCGGGGAGTTGCTCCGCCTGCTCGCGGGCCACCCCGAGTTCGAGGTGGTCCAGGCGACCAGCCGGTCCAAGGAGAACCGCACCGTCGGCCACGCCCACCCGAACCTGCGGGACCTGGACCTGCGGTTCACCGACCCCGCCGACCTGGAGAGCGTGGACGTCCTGTTTGCGGCCACCCCACACGGGGTGTCGATGGAGCGGATCGACGAGTTCCGCGAGGCCGCCGGCACGGTGGTCGACCTGTCGGCGGACTTCCGGCTGGACGAGGAGAGCGCCTACGACGAGTACTACGACGGCCACGAGCGGCCGGAGCTACTCGACGAGGCGGAGTACGCGCTGCCCGAACTCAACCGCGAGTCGCTCCCGGGGGCGGAGCTGATCGCCGCCGGGGGGTGTAACGCGACGGCGACGATCTTGGGGCTGCTCCCGCTGTTCGAGGGCGGCGTGCTCGAGGGCGACGAGCGGGTGGTCGTCGACCTGAAGGTCGGCTCCTCGGAGGGCGGGGCCGGCGGCGGCGAGGCCGCCAGCCACCCCGAGCGGTCGGGCGTGGTGCGGCCCTACGCGCCGACGGGCCACCGCCACGAGGCTGAGATCGAGGCGTTCCTGGGGATCGACGTCTCCTTCACCGTCCACGCGGTGGACATGACCCGCGGGGCGTCGGCGACCTGTCACGTCTTCCCGGACGAGCCCGTCTCGAAGGGCGACCTCTGGGGGGCCTACCGCGACAGCTACGGCGAGGAGCCGTTCGTCGAACTGGTCGCGGGCGGGGGCGGCGTCTACCGCTACCCCGAGCCCAAGGCCGTCGCCGGGAGCAACCGCGCGGAGGTCGGCTTCGCGCTGGACCCCGGCAACGCCCGCGTGGTCTCGTTCGCTGCGATCGACAACGTGATGAAGGGATCGGCCGGCCAGGCGGTCCACGCCGCCAACCTGGCGCTGGGGATCGACGAGACGGCCGGCCTCGAGTTCCGGGGGCTCCACCCGGTCGGGGCGCCCTGAGGTGATCCGATGAGCGAGGACAGCACGACGACGGTGGTGAAGGTCGGCGGCGCCCGCGCGGTCGACCCCGCGGGGGCGCTCGCGGACGTGGCAGCCCTGCGTGAGCGCGGCGCGGACGTCGTGGTGGTTCACGGCGGCTCGACCGCGGTCGACGACACCCTCGAACGG
>CAYODS010000182.1:3111-4640 GCA_964402765.1 uncultured Halobacteriales archaeon | reverse complement strand
AAGTCACCGCCTGAAAGCTGGTCGGTCGGCTCGTCGATCACGCCGCTGTCGAGGGCGACGAACCGGAGCGCGTCAAGGGCGACCGGCTGGCGCTCGCCGCCGTCGTTTTTCCGCCCGTCGACGTCGACGACGAAACCGTTCGGATAGACGACCACGCTCTCGCCGCTCTCGCTGTCCCGCCAGCCGTCGACGGGCGTCGGGTCGAGCGTGAGCACGGCGTCGCCGTCGACGTCGTCGCCCTCGCCGGTCACGTCGGCGACCGTGGCGTCGCGGTCGAGGTGCCAAAAGTCAAGCTCGCGTACGGCGCCGAGCACGGTGTCGTAATCTGCGACGGCCTCGGCAGCGGTCACGTACCGCGGCAGTGGGGCTCCGTACGTCTCGCGAGCAACGCGGTAGGCCTCGGCGTAGTCGTCGCCGAGGCCGGCGTCGCACGTCGCGACGATGCCCCGGTCAACCGCGACCGCCCGCACGACGTCGACAGGCTCGCCACACGTCGGACAGGCAAACCCCGGGCCGTCGTCGGTGTCGGCCGACGGCAGGCCGTGGTCGTCGTCGAGATCGGCGGGCTCGACCAGCCCGGCAGCGCGCCAGGCGCGCCGGGGGTCAAGCACGACCACGGCGTCGCGCGGGTCGTCGCCGGTGTCGGCGTCGCCCTCGCCGGGTGAGCTGCCGTCGCCCGGCGGCGTCGTGCCGGACGGGTCGCGCCCCGGCTCGACGCCGTACTCATCGCGAACGTGGTCAAGCGCCTGGTCGTACGACGCGGCGTCGGGGAACCCGGTGTAGGTGCCGCCGCCGCCGTCGCGCTCGACCAGCTCGTCGCGCTCGACGAGGCCGTCGTCGACGGCGACGCCGACCATCGCCCGCCACGGCACCGGGTCGTCGTCGGGGATCAGGTTGCGGTTCTTGGCCTCAAGCCACGCGAACCAGACCAGCCGCCAATCGCCCTTGAGGCGGTTCGGACCGGCACCACCGTTTTTGTGGCTCGCCCCGAGGTCAGAACAGCCGTACGAGCATTTACTCGACAGCGTCGCGAGGGCCTGTAACCCGCCGTGCGCGACGTTATGTCGCCAGCAGTGGAGTTTATCGTTCGACACCGACATATTCGCGCCGGTGTCGCTGTCGTGGAAGATCGACGAGAACCGGTCGCTCGGGTCGTGCGCGCCGGTAATCAGGTCGGTCGCCTCAACGTCGAACACGGCGCTCGCGCCGTCGTGAGCGGCGTCGTCGTCGGTGTCGGCGGCGTCGTCGACGACGGACGGCCCGCGGTCGGTGGTGTCGTCGCCGCTGTCGTCGGCGGCCTCGGCGGCTTCGTGGAACACGTCGGGGAGGTCGTCGTACTCGATCCGCGCGACCGGCGCGGCGTCCTCGACGGTGTAGTACCCGGGGTCGTCGGCATCGTCGGGGATTCCCTCGCGTGTGCTCGCGACGAACGACCCCGGCGCGACGACGTATTGCCAGGCGGTCCGGACCTCGCCGTACTCGTCGGTCGGGATGTTCGGAATCTCTCCTTCCTCGTCGAAGTACCAGGT
>CAYODS010000182.1:0-3083 GCA_964402765.1 uncultured Halobacteriales archaeon | reverse complement strand
CGCCGTCGCACACCTTACACTCGCCGCGCCCGGCGATCCCCACGTTCCCGCCCTGTTCCATCCACCCGACGGCCTCGTCGACGGTCAGCCGAGCCCCGTCGCGTTTCCAGCTGCCGTATTTCGTCGCGGGGTCCTTCCCGGCGGGAGCGACCCGAAAGTAATGCGGGACGTAGTCGTCGGGGGCCTCGGCACGTAGCAGCTCGTCGAACCGACGAAACTCGTCGGGCCGCGGCTCGTCGCCGCTGGCGTAGTACCATCGTTGGTCGGATGCCTCGTCGCCAGCAGACACGTCGACGGACCGCCAGCCGTCGACGCCGTGAAGCGCCCGGCTGTCGAGCAGGTGCCCGAAGCCGGCGTCTTCGAGCGCGTCGCGGATCGCAGTTTCCTCGACGAACTCCCACGTCTCGCGCCCGGCCTGTTCGGCTGCCTGTTCGTACAGCTCCCGAAACGTGGGGCTTCCGGCCTCGGCGCTTTCGGAGTCGCCCCGGGCTGCCTCGGCGGCGTCGTCGAGCGCGAGCACCGGGAACGCCCCGTCACCCTCGCGTTCGACGAGCACACCGCGGTCGAGCGCGCTGTCGACAGCCGCGCCGGGGTCGTCGACGTCGAGCATATCGCTCTCGCCGACCGCGCGCCGGACCTCGCCCCAGGTCGCGGGCTCGCCGGCTTGGTCGAGCAGCGTCGCGGCGGTGTCGCGGTCGATCCTCGTCTCCTCCCGCCCGCCTTGGGTCACTGCCGCTCACCTCCTGGCACCGCCGCGTCGACGTCCGGGTCGGTCGCGAGCGCATCGAGCGCCTGCGGTGTTGAGTGTGGGCCGTACCCACAGATGTAGGCGAACGCAAACGCCTCGACGGTGTCGCGGTCAGGGTCGAGGTCGTCGCGGCCGTCGACGGTCGCGAGCAGCGCCGCCAGGTTGTCGTAGGGGCTGCGGTCGTGGGTGTGTGCCCACCCGTCGGCGACGGCCGCGCGGTGAAGGTCGACGACCGACCGGCGCGTCGCGTATCGGTTCGCGCCGTGCCCGTCGACGAGCGCACCGTCGGTGTCGCCCCCGGCATCGCCGGTGTCGAGGACGCTGTCGGCGCTCATTTGAACGCCTCCAGTGGGTCGGCGGCGGCCGCCCACGGCACCCGGTCGTCGACCAGTGCCAGCCGCGGGACCGGGTACGAAAACAAGGTCAGGGCAGCGCCGGCCGCCCGCTCGTACAGCTCCTCCGGCGCGACGTTGCGCCACTGGTCGACCGCGCGCCCCAACTCGCTCTTGAACGCGACGTCGGCGACGACCGCCCCGGACGGGTAGTCGGGATTCAGGTCGGCGACGGTCGCGCCGGCGGCCGGCACCCGGACGTCGTCGGCGGCCCCCCGGAGGGTGAGAACGACCGCCTGACTCGGGTGCTTATCGTCGGCGTCGCGGTCGACGACCCGGTCGCCCGGCTCGATCCCTCGCTTGCCGCGACGTTCCCGCGGCGTCTGCGGGGTCGTGCCGTGAGTGAGCAGTAGAGCCCGGCAGGTGTCACAGACGCTGTACCATTCGTCGCCCTCCGCACGCTGGAATAGGAGGCCGGTGCTGCGGGACGGCTCGGCAGACGAGCCACAAAACACGCACCCGTCACCGTGACGGTCGGCCCGCCGTTGTAGCGCCTTCCGGCAGCTCCGGCACACGTCGACCAGGCTCCCACCGCTGCTGTCGGTCATATTCGCATCGGTCGACGGGACGCCCGTGGTTTCCACCGCGCACGCGGCACACTCGTTCACCGCCCGAACACCTCCTGGGTCACGACCGCCGCGTGGTCGTCGTGAGAGCGCGCGCCCCGCTCGCCAATGAGCAGATAGCGAATCGGGATTCGCCCCCGGAGCCGAACGACCAGGTCGTCGTCGTCGACCGTGTCCACGGCCTCGTCGACCGTGACCGTCCGGCGCTCGCCGTCGACGAGGACGCCCAGCTCCTCGACGTCGACGCCGTCGTGTGCGAGCAGCCGGCGGACCAGCGCGGCCTCTTCGCAGAAGACGCGCGCGCTGTCCTCGTCGACGGCGAACGTGACCGTCGTCTCGCGCTCGTGCGGCGCGAGCGCCGGGTCCGCGCGCACGTGGTCGAGAAGCTTCTCGCGAGCGGCGCGACCCACCTCGTCGGCGGGGGCGCTCACCGTCCCACCTCGTGGGTCGCGCCGTTGTGAGTCGGTGCGGCCAGGTGGCTGACCGTCTCGGCGGCGCGTCCTCTCGCTATCAGCCGGTCGGCGTCGTCGACGCGATCACCGCGATCCTGCGCGGCGTCGGCGACCTCGACCAGCGCCGGAGCGCGAAGTTCCCGCTTGATGTGGTCGGCAGCGTCGAGCAGCCCCCCGACGAACGCCTCGACCGCACCGGCAGGCCCGGACACGTCGAGATACGACAGGTACGGCCTGTCGGCGCTGGGGTCGATAGATTGTCCAGTCGGCTCCACCCGCAGACCGTCGGGCGCGACCAGCACCGTCACCCGCCTGTCGCTGTCGACCCGGCGGAGGCCGTGGCGCGCGGCGAGCTGGTACCACACCGTCGGCGCGCGAAACACGGGATGCTGGTAGCAGGCCCGCGCGAGGTCGAGGTCGCTCTCGTCGAGACAGTCAGGGCAGCGCGTCGACCGGACGGTCGGGAGGTCGTCGAGCGCGCGTGCCGCCGCGTCGTCGTCGAGGTCGACCCACGCAGGCAGCGTCGGCTCGTGCTCGGGGCCGTCGTCGCTGGGTGCGGATCGCGGCTGGCGTGTCGCCTGAGGCGGGTTGAGGGTGTCACCTGGCTCGTGGTCGACGCCGCTCCCGTATTGGTCGTCCTCGGCTGTCGGCTCGACCTCCGGCACCTCACCGCCGACTATCGGCAGCGGGTCGCTCACCGCCCCACCTCGCGGATCGCGGCGATAGTCTTGTCCGGAAGCGGCCCGGCGTAGTCGACCCCGTCCGGCCGTTCGATTCGGGCGACCGTGCCGGCCGGCCCGTGTTCGAGCGTGAGGCGGCTATTC
This sequence comes from uncultured Halobacteriales archaeon, assembly GCA_964402765.1. Classification (GTDB taxonomy): domain Archaea; phylum Halobacteriota; class Halobacteria; order Halobacteriales; family SW-7-71-33; genus SW-7-71-33. The sequence continues at coordinate 101 of CAYODS010000182.1, read as the reverse complement.
GCGGTTCGGTACGTCTCTCTTCCGTTAGTGATACTCATTCGGTGTGTGAGGGCGCACCGCGGCCGAAACACCGATGTGGGCGGATGGCGTACAACCACCCG
>CAYODS010000181.1:0-4709 GCA_964402765.1 uncultured Halobacteriales archaeon | reverse complement strand
GTACCTGGAGACCGCCGCCCGCGTCGCCGAGGAGTACGGCGCCCGACCGTACACGAAACAGCGTATCGAGGTGCTCGAGCGCTCGATCGAGAGCATCTTCGAGAACGACAAGAACAAACAGAGCGGCATCGCGGACTTCATGTGACGACCGGGGGACCGACGGGAGAGCCCCGACGCCGGCACGACCGGGGCGAAACAGGGGCCGGACCCGGGGAGACGCTTATTGTCGCGGCCGTTCAACGCGCTGACATGGTGCCCGAACCGGACGAGACGGGCGAGCGGATCAGTATCGGCACCGCCGTCTACGCGGCGGACGGCACGGAACTGGGGACCGTGCGGGGGATCGACGACGACGGGCGGGGGTTGCTCGTGAGCCTGCGGGACGGGTTCGAGGCGATGAGCGCGAGTCACGTCCAGGCCGGCGGCGAGCACGCCCGCGCCGAGCTCACCTGGGGGTGTTACCACTGCGGGGAGATCCGGCGCCTGGAGGACGAACTCCCGGGGGAGTGCCCGAACTGCGGGGCCCCCCGGGAGGACCTCTACTACCGGCAGGAGGACTGACCCCACGAGCGAGCGGCGGCCAGTCGCGAGCGTTTTACCCCTCGGGTGGCTCCCGAGCGGTATGGAGATCGCGGTCCTCGGCGCGGGCAGCATCGGCAGCCTGCTCGGTGGGTTGCTCGCCCGCGAGCACCGCGTGACGCTCGTGGGCCGGGAGCCACACGTCTCCCGGGTCGCGGCGTCGGGACTGACCGTCACGGGGGCGGTCGAGTGCACGGTCCACCCCGACGCCCGCACCGGGACCGCGGGACTGGCCGCCGACGTGGTGCTCGTGACGACGAATGCCCACGACGTGGCCGACGCCGCCGCCGACCTCGCCCGCGGGGACGTGAGCGTCGACACCGTGGTGCCACTGTCGAACGGGGTGGGCCACGCGACCTCTCTGGCGGACCGCCTGCCGACGGCGACGGTACTCGCGGGGACGACCACCTACGGCGCGGTGCTGGACCGGCCCGGCCACGTCACCTGCACCGGCGTCGGCGAGGTGACGGTGGGCGCCCGTGACGGCGGTCCGTCGAGGGCGGCGGAGCGAGTGGTCACGGCGATGCGCGCGGCGGGCGTCGAGGCCACGGCGGTCGAGGACGCTCCTCGGCAGGCGTGGACGAAACTCGCCGTCAACGCCGGCATCAACGCGACGACGGCGCTGGCGCGGGTGGAGAACGGTCGCCTGGCCGACGATCCGGGGCGGTCGGTCGCCCGCGAGGCGGCCCGGGAGTGTGCCCGGGTCGCCCGCGCGGAGGGGGTCGAGTTGAGCGACGACGCCGCGGTGGCGGCGCTGGAGGCGGTGGTCGCCGCGACCGCCGACAACCGCTCCTCGATGCGTCAGGACGTCGAGGCGGGCCGCCGGACCGAGATCGGGGCGATAAACGGTGCCGTCGTCGACCGGGCCCGGACACACGGGATCGAGGTGCCGACGAACCGTACGCTCACCGGGCTGGTGCGCCTGTGGGAACGCGGGGCGGGCGTCGGTGACGGCGAAGACGGGTGAGTGGACGGCGAGAACGGGTGGGCGAAAGCTAAAAGCGGTCCCGACGTCGTCAGAAGGGGGCCTGTGGGCCCTCGTCGTCGTCGCTCTCCTCGGCGCCGGCGCCGGGGAACGGCGAGGAGGTCGAGGTGGAGCCGCCACGGCCACCCTCGGCGCCGTTCATGCCGCCGCCCATGCCGGTCTCGGCGTGGACCTGCTCGATCTCGGGGATCTCCTTCACCATCCGGGACTTTATGGCCTGGATCGTCATCGGGGAGATGCCACACCCGGAGCAGGCGCCGCCCAACTGCACCGTCACCGACCCCTCCTCGGGGTCGATCTGCTGGACGGCGGCGGTCCCGCCGTGCATCTGGATCTGCGGGAAGTTCCGGCGGAGGAAGTTCATCACCTTCCCCTCCAGGTCCGTCTCGCCGCCCTCGGTGTTCGTGCTCATGTCTTCGGGTACGGAGCCACGGCAGATAAGCCCTCCGACCCTGGCGATCGCCGGCGGGACCGCCTGACGCGCTGGAGGCACACCGCCGGGAGCGGTCGGACACGCCGGGACCGGTGGGTTCAACGGCGTCCCGCCGCTTCTGTGGGTGTGAGCGACGAGTCGCGGACGGCGCCCGACGACCTGGCGGTCGTGACGAACCGGGAGCCGTACGCACACGAGCACGCCCGGGACGGCGTCACCGTCGACCGGCCGTTCGGCGGCCTGGTGACGGCACTGGACGACGCCCTCCGTGGATCGGGCGCAACCTGGATCGCCTGGGGCAGCGGCAGTGCGGACTTCGACGCCTCGGTGGGCGACGGCGACGGGCAGGTCGGTCTGCCGCCGGAGGACCCCTCCTACACGCTGCGGCGGGTGTCCCTGACCGACGCTCAACTCGCGGGGTACTACTACGGCTACAGCAACCAGGTGCTGTGGCCGCTGTGTCACCTCGACACCAACTACGTGAGCGTCGACCCGGGCTTCTGGGAGCGCTACCGCGAGGTGAACCGCACCTTCGCCGAGGCGGTGCTCGACACCGATGCCAGCACCGTCTGGTTCCACGACTACCACCTGGCGCTCGCCCCGGCGATCGTCCGCGAGGCGGCGCCGGAGCGCACCCTCGTCCACTACTGGCACATCCCCTGGCCGACGCCGGACGCGATGCGGATCTGCCCGCACGCCGGGCGGATCGTCTCCCGACTGCTGGCCGTCGACCACGTCGGCTTCCAGACCGACCGGGACCGGGACCACTTCCTCGGCTGTGTCGGGGCGTTCACCGACGCCGCCGTCGACCGCGAGCGGGCGACCGTCGAGGGGCCGCTCGGCCGGACCGACACCTACGTCGCCCCCGTCGGGGTCGACGCCGGGCGGATCGCCAGCGAGGTCGGGGACGACACGCACCCGGACGGCACTGACGAGGGCGGTACCGCCACGAGCGAGGCGACTGACGACTACTGGGCGACGCTGTCCCGGCGACACGGGATCGACGCCGAGACCGTCGCCGTCGGCGTGGACCGCCTGGACTACACGAAGGGCCTGCTCGAACGACTGGCCGCCCTCGATCACCTCTGGACGGAGCGGCCGGACCTGCGGGGCGACGTCGTCTACGTCCAGAAGGCGGCGACGACGCGGGCGGGGATCGAGGACTACCGCCGCTACCACCGTCGCGTGCGGGACCGGGTGTACGACCTGAACCGCGAGCACGGCACCGACGACTGGACGCCCGTGGTGTACGTCCAGGAGCCGCTGGACCGGGCGGCGCTGCTGTCGCTGTACCGCAACGCCGACCTGGCGCTGGTCACCCCCAAGCGTGACGGGATGAACCTGGTCGCGAAGGAGTTCGTCGCCGCCTCCGCCGGCACACCCAGCGCGCTCGTGTTGAGTCGTTTCGCCGGCGCCGCCGAGTCGATGGGCGAGGCCGCCGTATCCGTCAACCCGTTCGACGTCGCCGGGACCAGCGAGGGGATCGCTCGCGCGGTGGAGATGTCCGATAACGACCGTCGCGACCGACTGTCGGACCTGCTGGGAGCCGTCCGTCGTGACTCGATCGGGTCGTGGCTCGACGCCCACCTCTCGCTGTTCGACGCCACGCCAGCCGGCGAGGCGACCGACCGCGGCGAGCGGGCCGCGGAGGACTGACCGGCCGAGAGCGGCGAGTTCACGAGAGGACCGGTGGAAACTGATCAGCGGACGACGGTGACCGGGACCGGCGAGCGCCGCATCACCCCCTCGGCGACGCTGCCCAGGAGCACCCGGGAGACGCCGGTGCGCCCGTGGCTGCCGAGGACGACGTGGTCGGCGTCGACCGTCTGGACGTACTCGACGATTGCCGACGCCGGGCGCCCGACCTCGACTGCGGTCTCGGCGTCGACGCCGTACCCCGTGGCCGTCTCCCGGGCCGCGTCGAGGGTCTCCTCGGCGCGTTCCTGCTCGGTCTCGTACCACTCCGAGGCCGTCCTCGGCAGCGACACCTCCGCGCTGTATCCCGCCGCGACGGGGTTGATGACGTACAGGATCGTCACCCGGGCGTCGGCGTGACGCCTGCAGACGTGCGCCAGGGCCGTCTCGCTCTGTGGCGTGCCGTCGTAGCCGACGACGACGTGCTCGCGGTCGTCGTCCTCCGGCGGGGCCTCTGGAGACGGGTCCGGGTCCGAGTCGGGAGGCATACCCGGCGGCTACGGTCCGCAGGGAGAAACCAGTTGCGCGGCCGTCAGTCGTCGCCGACCTCGGGTTCGACCTCGCCCTCCACGTCGTCGGGGTCGACGTCGACGTGGGAGCGTCGCTTCGCGGCGCGCTCGATGAACTCCTGTGGGAGTTCGTCGATCTCGCCGGCTTGCACCCCCCAGAGGTTGGCGTACAGGCCGTCGTTCTCCAGCAGTTCCTCGTGATTGCCACGCTCGACGATCTCGCCGTCCTCCAGGACGACGATCTTGTCGGCGTCCTTTATCGTCGACAGGCGGTGAGCGATCGAGAACGTGGTGCGGTCGGCGGTGATCTCGTCGATGGAGCGCTGGATGAGCATCTCCGTCTCCGTGTCCACGTCGCTCGTGGCCTCGTCCAGGACGAGGATCTCGGGGTCTTTCAGGATGGCCCGGGCGATGGAGATACGCTGGCGCTGCCCGCCGGACAGTTTCACGCCGCGCTCGCCGACCATCGTATCGTAGCCGTCCGGGAGGTTCTCGATGAACTCGTGGG
>CAYODS010000180.1:0-4781 GCA_964402765.1 uncultured Halobacteriales archaeon | reverse complement strand
TCCTGATGTACCGGTCGAACATCCCGAAGATCAGCGAGTTCACCCTCTCTCGCGTGGACGACACCTTCGCGGAGCGCGCGATGCAGTCCGAGGAGTCCTTCCTCGTCGCCGGCGAGAACTACGGCCAGGGCTCCTCCCGGGAACACGCCGCCATGTGTCCGATGTACCTCGGCGTCGAGGGCGTGCTCGCACAGTCGTTCGCCCGCATCCACCGCGCCAACCTGTTCAACTTCGGCATCCTCCCGCTGCTGATCGACGAGGCCGACTACGAGCGCATCGACCAGGGTGACTCCGTCGAGGTCGTCGACGACGTCCGCGACGCCGTCGAGTCCGGCCAGGAGGTGTTCACCGTCCGGGTGAACGACGACTGGGAGTTCACCGCTCGCCTCGACGCCTCCGAGCGCGAGCGCCGCCTGCTGTCCGCCGGCGGGAAACTCTCCTGGACCAAGCAGCAGGCCCAGGGCGGGAGCGGCACGCCCGCGGACGACTAACAACCTTTTACGCTGCGTTCGCCGGCGCTTCGCGCCGGCTCACTCGGTTAAAGGTTGATCAAAATCACTGCGTCGTCGCCAGAATCCGGAGGATTCTGGCTGGCTCGAAAATCTTCGATTCTCGAACGCTCCCGCTGGTCGCTCCTTGGACCGCTCGCTCACTTCGTTCGCTCGCGGTACTTCTGCTCTCGATCGAGGGCCTGCCCTCCCCCGGGTCGGCGCGGCGCGTGCGGTCTGCACGCGCCGCGCCTCCCGGCCATCGACTCGTCTCCCCTGCCGATCCCCGGCGGGAAGCGACCGCTCGCGCCCGCCGGAGCGGCCCGAGAGCGGGGCGCGCAGCGCCCCCCGGGCGAGGGCCGCGAGGTCCCGCCAGCGAGCGGTCGGGGAGGAGCGGGGAGCCACTCGCTGGGCCGGGGACCGGACGCTCCGGCCCGTCGAGACGACCACACCCTGGCGGACCCGGAGGGCGAGGTCGCGCGATCCGTCTCCGAGGACGCAAGGACCGGAGGAGGGACTGAGAACGACTGACGAGGACCGCAGCGACTCGGAGCGGTCGAGCGGCCGAGGGGTCCGTGAGCGTCCACCGCCGAAGTGGGTCCAACGAGGTAGTCACTCAGAGTTCCAGCCCGCGGATCGCCACACCCTCGCCGTCCTCGACGCGGCCGATCACCCGGCCGTCGGTCGCCCCGGCGAGTGTCGCGGCGTCACCGGGCGGGGCGGCGGCGACGAACCCCGTCCCCATGTTGAACGTGCGGTGCATCTCGGCGTCGGTCACGTCGCCCGCCCGCTGGACGAACTCGAACACAGGCTGGACGGGGTGTGGGTCCGTGACGACGTAGCGGTGCTCGCCCAACCGCTCCAGATTGGTCCACCCGCCGCCGGTGACGTGGGCGGCACCCCGGGCGTGTGCCCGCAGCGGCCCCAGCAGGTCGGCGTAGATCCGGGTCGGTTCGAGCAGCACCTCGCCCACGGTGCGGTCCGGGTCCGGCGGAAAGGAGTCCACATACTCGTGCTCGCGGGTGACCGCCGCCCGCGCCAGGGTGAGCCCGTTCGAGTGGATCCCCGAGGACGGCCAGCCGACGAGGCGGTCCCCCGGCGCCGCCCGGCCGGCAAGCAGGTCGCCCTTGGGGGCGACGCCGACACAGGTGCCCGCGAGGTCCAACTCGCGGACGACCTCGGGCATCACGGCGGTCTCGCCGCCCAGCAGCGCCACGTCGGCCAGGTCGGCGCCGGCGGCAAGCCCCTCGCCCACCTCCCGGGCCACCCGCTCGTCCGGTTCGGCGACCGCGAGGTAGTCGACGAAGCCGACGGGCTCCAGCCCCGCCGCGACCAGGTCGTTCGCGTTCATCGCCACGCAGTCCACGCCCACCGTCGAGTAGTCGTCCACGGCGCCGGCCACGAGCAGTTTCGTCCCGACGCCGTCCGTGGTCACCCCGAGGTGGCGGTCATCCAGGTCGAGCACCCCGGCGTAGGCGTCGGGGGCGTCGTCGTCGGTCAGCCGTGTCGCACTCGCCAGTGCCGCCGTCGCCGCCTCGCTCTCGGCGACGTCGACACCCGCGTCGGCGTAGGTCAGCCCCTTCTCGTCGTCCCGGTCACCCTGCTCGTCCCCCCGTTCGCGCTCCCGGTCGCCCTCGTCCATGTCGGCAGGGGGACGGGCCCGCGAAAAAGCGTGGTGGTCGGCCGGTCGGCGCCAGCGGGTCACCCGACGGGCAGCGCCGACGGGTCGACGATCCCGAACACGAGGACGACGGCGACGGTCAGCCCCGCGGAGACGGCGAAGGAGCCGGCCCAGACGGGCGTGCTCCACCGCAGGACGGACTTGCCGTCCAGCGGACCGAACGGGATCAGGTTGAACGCGGCGAGAAAGGCGTTGACGAGGACGCCGAGTTGGCCGACGAGCGTCACCAGCGGGGGGGCGGGCAGGGCGACCAGCGCGCCGAAGACGCCCGCGAGCACCAGGTTCGTCACCGGGCCGGCGAGCGAGATCAGCCCGTTCTGCTTCGGGGTGATCCGCCCGCGGTGGTACACCGCTCCCGGCGCGGCGAAGAGGAATCCGGCAAAGCCGCTCAGCACCGCGAGCACCAGCATCCCGTAGTCCGCCCTGAACCCCGCGACCTGGCCGAACCGCACCGCGACGACCTTGTGGGCGAGTTCGTGCAGGACGAACCCCACTCCCGAACTGACGAGGGTCACGCCGACGACCAGCGGCGCCGCCGCCACCAGCGCGTCCGGCCCGAAGAAGAACCCCCCGAAGGCCACGCTCAGGGCGACCCAGGCGACGACGAGGTCGATCACCTCGCGGTGCGAGAACCACAGGCTGGCGACCCGGACACCGCCCGGGCGGGCGTCGGGTCGCCCGCCGTCAGGTCCGGCGGTCCGTCTCTCGCCGGGTCGCCCGTGCTGGCGGTCGCCACGCGCTCGCTTCTCCCGGGTCGAGTCGCGGTCGTCGTCGGTCACGACACCACCTCTCGGAGGATGTCGATCCCGTTCTCGACGCCCTGCAACACGAGGTCGCCGACGGCGGCGGCACCGCCCTCCGGCGCGACGAGCGGCAACACCACGAGCGGGAACAGCAGCGTGGCGATCAGGCTGCCGAGGTTGGTCATCCCGACGACGGCGATGAGCTGAAAGAGGGGCACGTCCAGCAGGCGGTCGATCAGCTCCCGTGCGGACAGTGACTCGTCGTCGACGATCTCGTTGAGGCGGGCGATGTCGCCGACGTTCACCGTCGTGTACCGCAACTCGACGTAGCCGGCGATCCACCCCGGCGCGAGCAGCGGGTTGATGCTGGTGAACCACGCGACCGCACCGCCGGCACCCGCGCTGGTCCAGCGCGCTCCGGCGAGTTTCGCCATCGTGAATGCGAAGGCGCCGTTGAACAGGAACCAGGCGCCGAACAGCCGCAGGAGGAACTCGTCGCCCGCACCCCCCAGTATCAGCAGGCCGAAGAAGGCCGCGAACCCGAGCGTGAACAGGTAGCCGACCACCCGGTACACCGACACCCGGCGACCACCCTCGCGACCGACGAGTCCCTCGAAGGCGGGCAGTCGCGAGGGGTCCGCGAGGTAGCGCTCGACGCCCTCGCGGTGGCCGGCGCCGACGACCGCTACGACGTCGTACCCCCGCTCGCGGAGCCAGGCCAGGTTGTGGGCGATGTAGGCGTCGCGCTCGTCGATCAGTGCCGACGCGCCGCCGGGCGAGAACTCGCGGAACTCCTCGATGAGCGCCGTCACCACGTCGGCGTCGGTGAGGTCGTCCTCGGTGAGCGGATCGCGCTCGACCGCGCCGTCGGGCGCCGCCGCGGCGCGGGCGACGATCACCCCCACGAGCAGTCCGACGCCGGCGCCGGCCGCCAGCCCCCCGAGCAGGTAGAGCACCAGTCCGGAGACGGCGCCCGCGACGACGCCGCTCCCGGCGCCGCTGGCGGCGACGCCGGTGCCCACCAGCGCCGCCGTCACCAGCGGCAGCGCCGACGACTGGCTCTCCAGCGACGGGGCGGACTCGGCGCCGCCGGTGTCCGGAGGTGTTTCGGCGTCGTCCGGGCCGGCGTCTGTCGCGTCGTCCCCGGCGCCCGCTCCGTCTGCCTCCGGGCCGCCGGCGTCGCCGCCGCCACCCCCGAGAACCGCGCTGGTCGCGTAGCCGGCGGCGGTGCCGACGAGACCGCCGGCGACGAGACGGGCCATCGTCCCGCCGGGGACGCCGAGCGCGAACGCCGAGACAGCGAGTAGCGGGCCGAGAAAGAGCCCGGCGACGCCGGCGGTGGTCGCCGCCAGGGCGGGCGGCGAGACGGCACCGAAGGCGAGCGCCGACACCGTCCGGAGTTTCTCGACGGCGGTCATCCGCTTCCAGAAGCGCTGGATCGTCACCTGGATGTCGCGGTCGACCAGCGCGACGCCAGCCTCCGCCTCGTCGGCGGCGCTCACGGCGGCGCGCATCTCCGCGCCGGGGTCGATGTCGAACCGGTCGCCGAGACGGGTCTGGACGTACGACAGCATCCAGTAGGCGAGAAACTGAAAGACGGTGTCACCCTCCAGCAGGTCGCCCGCCTCGATGTCGTCGGGCGTCTCGCCCTGGAACTGGCGGAACCGCCCCTCGTCCAGCTCCACCGCGACCACGTCGGGTCGCTCCTCCGCTATCACTCGCTCGACCTCGGCGACGCTCTCGGCGGAGACGTGTGCCGTGCCGACCACCCGGACGCTGCCCTCGCGTCCGTCGTCTTCGTCCCGGCGGGCGGGCAGCGCCATCGGCGGCCCCGGTCGGTCCTCGTCGGTCGTCGACTCTATCGAGGCG
>CAYODS010000179.1:0-4889 GCA_964402765.1 uncultured Halobacteriales archaeon | reverse complement strand
GATCGCGAGACGGGAGAGTGATCGGGGCGGCGCCGGGAGGATCCGCTCGGGTGTCGGAGACGTCTGGAGCGGCGCACGGGTGGGCAGGCCGGACCGCCGAAAGCCGTCAGGGCGTCTCGCCGGTCTCGATGCTGAAGGAGTCCCGCGGGTATGCGACGCAGGTGAGGGTGTAGCCGTCGTCGAGTTCGTCCTCGTCGAGCATCTGCTGGTCGTCGTGGACGACGTACTCCTCGCTGGGGCCGTCTGCGATCTTCCCGCTGCAGGAGACACACTGGCCCTGCCGGCAGGCGTACGGCAGGTCCCAGCCCTCGTCCTCGCCGGCCTCCAGCAGGGTCTCGTTGCTGGCGACCTCGATCGTCTCGCCCTCCTTCTCGTACTCGACCTCGAAGAACTCGACCTCCTCCTCGGGGATGGCCGCGGGACTGTCGTCCCCGCCGGCCTCGCCCCCGGCGAGTTCGCCGCCGGCGTCGCCGGCCGGGACCCCTGCGGGGGCGGCGCCGCCGCCGATGGCGCGGTTCATCGGCTCGGCGAACTCCGTCTCCGGCACCGAGTCTGCGCGGTGCTCAAGCACCTCCTGGGAGATGTCCTCGTTCGGTCGCCAGGGTGTCCCCCGGGAGAGGTGGAGGCCCACGACCACGAGGGTCAGCAGCGCCCCGAGGGCGAGCCCCAGCACGTTGATCGCCATGTGCCGATGATCGTGGGTCCGCGCGTTTAATTCGGTTTCCCTTCTCGGCCGGTCCGACACGAGCAAATGGCTGGACGGCGAAGACGGCGTATGGTGTCGGTCGTCGGCGGCGTCGGGCTCGCGGTCGTCGTCGTCGTGCACACGCTGCTGACGGCGGTGGCGACCCGGTACGTGCGGCTGCGGCTGCGCACCTCGTGGGGCCGGGCGCTGTACGCCGGGACGCTCGTCCCGCTCCTGTTGGTGGTGTCGACGCTCGTGCTGACCGGCGCGCTCGGACTGGGGGCGAGTCTCGGCCGCCGGAGCGCCTTACTCGCCGTGCTCGTGGTGCCGCTCACGCTGGGGTACGCGATCGACCTGTTCTGGATGCCCGCCCCCGACGAACTGGAACTGCCGGACACGACCGACGGCGAACCCCGCGAGCGACGGTAGACGCCGGTCCTACACGCCCAGTCGGTCGAGGGTGTCCTCGACGGCGTCGATGACCGCCTCCGGCGGCTGGGTGGCGTCGATCCGGACGAACCGCCCGGGTTCGTGGTCGATCAGTCGCTCGTAGTTCGACCGCACCGCGGCCAGGAAGTCGGCCCGCTCAAACTTGTTGGTCGCGCCCGCGCGTGCGGCGGCGGTCTCGGGGTCCACGTCGAGGTAGATCGTCGCGTCGGGCTCGCGGGTGAACGGGCGGTGGACGCCACGGACGTACTCCAGCGGACGGTCGACCACCCCCTCCAGGCTCACCCCCTGGTAGGCGTACCGGGAGTCGACGTAGCGGTCCGAGACGACGAGATCGCCCCGCTCCAGGGCGGGCCGGACGACCCGCCGGAGGTGGTCGGCGTGGTCGGCCGCGTACAGAAAGAACTCGGCGACGGGATCGGCGTCGTCGTCGCCGATCGAGCGGCGGACGGCCTCGCCGTACCAGGACTCGGTGGGCTCGCGGGTGTACGTCGCCTCCGGGCGGCTCCGGCGCAGCGCCTCGGCGACCGTGGTCTTCCCGCTGCCGTCCAGCCCCTCCAGCGTGACGAGCATACCGGGCGGTCGGGAGGCCCGGTCTTCAGTCCGTCGGGTCGAGCAGGCGGACCGGAACGGACTTGTTCCCGTCGCGTGTTCTGCGGGCGTGCACCGAGTCGTCGGCGAACGGTCACTGGACGAGACCGAGGTGGACGACGAGCGGGCGCTGTCGCTGTACCGCGACGTGGTCCGGGCGCGGACCTTCGACGAGAAGGCCATCGCCCTCCAGCGGCGGGGCTGGATGTCCGGCTACCCCCCGTTTCGCGGCCAGGAGGCCTCACAGGTCGGCACCGCCCACGCGCTCGCGGCGGGCGACTGGCTCGCGCCCACCTACCGCTCGAACGCCCTGCAGATCGCCCGCGGCGTGCCGATGTCGGACCTCCTGCTCTTTCGCCGGGGCCACGCCGAGTTCCACTCCGACCACGACCACCCTCACCTGCCCCAGGCGGTGCCCATCGCCACGCAGATCCCCCACGCTGCCGGGATCGGGATGGCGCTGAACTACCGTCGCGGCGAGCTGTCGCCGGACCCCGAGGAGACGGCCCGGTCGGCACTGGACACGCTGGACACCGCCGAGGCGATGGCACCCGACGACGGGGGCGACGGGGAGCGCACGGCGGTCGCCTGCTACCTGGGCGACGGCGCCACCAGCGAGGGTGACTTCCACGAGGGGCTGAACTTCGCCGGCGTGTTCGGCGCGCCCGTGCTCTTTCTGTGCGAGAACAACGGCTGGGCGATCTCCCTGCCACGGGAGCGCCAGACCGCCTCGGCGACGCTCGCGGGCAAGGCCGCCGCGTACGGCTTCGACGGCGGCCGTGTCGACGGGAACGATCCCATCGCCGTCCTGGAGTTCGTCCGGGCGGCGCTGCGGCGGGTGCGGACCGGCCGCCCCGTTCTCGTCGAGTCCCTCACATACCGGCAAGGGGCACACACGACCAGCGACGACCCGGGTCGGTACCGCGAGGAGTCGGACCTCCCGGGGTGGCGCACCCGCGACCCCCTCGACCGGTACGAGGCGTACCTCCGCGAGCAGGGTCTCCTCGACGACGAGACCGTCGCCGCGGTCGCCGACGCGGCCGAGACGGAGGTGAACGACGCGGTCGAGACCGCCGAGTCGGTGCCGGACCCGCCCCCGGAGGAGGTGTTCGATCCCGTGTACGCGGAGTTACCGCCGCGACTGCGACGCCAGCGGACCGCGGTACTGGAGCGGTACGGCGAGGAGTGACCGGCAGGAGCAGGGCGACGACAGTGGGCGGCGTGGGTCAGTCCAGCGAGACGTACGTGCGGGTGTCCGCGACGCCGTCGATCGCCTGGATGTCGGTCGAGACGGCCTCGAGGAGATCGTACACCTCCTCGCCCTCCACCTCGACGATGATGTCGTAGTCGCCGGCGACGACGTGGCCCTCGGTGACGCGGTCGAGGGCGAGCACGCGGTCGAGCACGTCGGTGGACGTGGCGGCGCCCGTCTCCACCATGATGACGGCGTAAACCATCGGACCGCGATACTCCGAGACGGGACAAAAGCCTTTGGCCGGGCCCGGGACGAACTTATTTCAGGCGGGGCTCGCAATTCCTGAGCGATGAAGTTCGTCATCTTCGGGGCGGGGCGGGTCGGCCTGCGCACCGCCCGTGTACTGAGCGACGAGGGCCACGACGTCACCGTCGTGGAGCGCGACCCCGTGCTGGTCGACCGCGCCCGCGACGCCGGCGTGGCCGCCGTCCGGGGTGACGGCAGCCGCGAGGCCACGCTGATCGAGGCGGGGATCGAGGACGCCGACGCCCTGGGCGCGCTCACCGGGGACCTGAACGACAACTTCGCCGCCTGCACGGTCGCCAACCACCACGGCGCCCGCACCGTGATGCGGATCGACGAGGACTACCGCGAGGACATCTACCGCCGCTACACCGTCGAGGTCGACGAGGTGATCTACCCCGAGCGCCTGGGCGCCATCGGCGCGAAGAACGCCCTCCTGGGCGGGAGTGTCCGCGCCGTCGCCGACGTCGCACAGAACCTCCAGGTCGTCGAGTTGACCGTCACAGAGGACGCTCCCGTCCGCGGGTACACCGTCAGCGAACTCCAGTTGCCCGCCGACGCCACCGTGCTCGCACTCGGCAAGGGCGAGGAGCCGTTGGCGCTGCCCGACCCCGACGAGACCGTCGCCGCCGGCGACCGACTCGTGGTGCTCGCGGACTTCGAGGTGCTCGACAGCGTCCGGCAGATCGTCGTCGGCGACGGCCCCGTCGTCGCGGAGGGGGGTGTCTGAGTTGGTCGTCGCCTACGCCATGATAAAGGCAAACACCGGCGAGGCCGACCGGCTCCGGGACGCGGTTGCCGACGTCGACGGCGTCATCGACGTGAACATCGTCGCCGGCGACGTCGACCTCATCGCCAAACTCGAAGTCGACACGCCCGCCGACGTGAAAGACGTCGTCGCCAGCGCGATCCAGGGGACCGAGGGCGTCGAGACCACCCAGACCTACATCGCGATGGAGTAACCGGGCGGGAGCGACCGTCGGTGACGCCGCCGGGAACGCCGGATCGAATCCGGGGGATCGGCCGTCTGTGGCCGCGTAGGCGGTGCCTGAAGCGACCACAGCAGGTGCATACTCAAGACCACACGTGTCATCGTAGCTGAACATGGCGACGACGGAGCCCGCGACCGAGACCGACCCGATCGTCCACCTGCAGTCCAGTCACGACGCCGTCAGCGTCGAGAAGGCACTCGTCCGTGCGTCGGCCGACACGGTCGGCGTCTGGCTCAGGCTCACCGCCCGCGGCACGACGGAGCGAAGCGTCACGGTCGCAGAGCGGTTCCCCGACGCGGTCGACCACGACGACGTCGGACTCCACCCGGAGTACGGCCGGCGGAACTGGACGCGGGCCGATGGCGGCCTCGAGTTCTCGACGACCGTCGGCACCGGGGAGACGGTCACGATGTACGCCGTCCGCGACGTCGAGGTGGTACCGGTCGAGCTCGCGAGCCCGCCGGAGGTGGTCGAGGTTCGCACTCACGACCGCTCACTGTCGCGGTGACCGAGAGCGCGGAGACCGCACGAGAGACCGCGAGTCGGCGGCCGCTCAGAAGTAGTCGATTGCCTCGTGGAGTTCGGTCTTCATCCCCTTGCGCTCGCGGATCTCCATTATCTGCTCGCGCTGGAGGTTGTCGGCCATCACCTGGAAGCCGGCGTTCTCGGTGTTCCA
>CAYODS010000178.1:0-4903 GCA_964402765.1 uncultured Halobacteriales archaeon | reverse complement strand
CCGGACGTCAACACCGGCCAGCGGGAGATGAACTGGATAAAGGACACCTACGAGAAACTCGAGCGCACCACCGAACCGGGCGTCATCACGGGGAAGGCACCCGACTCCGGCGGCTCGCTGGGCCGCGTCGAGGCGACCGGTCGCTCGATCGCGTTCACCGCCCGTGAGGCCTTCGAGTACCTCGACCGGGACCTCGACGGCGCTAGCGTGGCGGTCCAGGGGTACGGCAACGCCGGGTTCAACGGCGCGAAGTTCATCGAGGACCAGGGCGCCAGGGTCGTGGCCGTCTCTGACTCCAGCGGCGCTATCGTCCGCGAGAAGGGCCTCGACACTCACGCGGTGAAAGAGTTCAAGCGCGAGACGGGCAGCGTCACCGGCTACCCCGACGCCGACCGCGAGGTGACCAACGAGGACCTGCTCACGATGGACGTCGACCTCCTGGTGCCGGCGGCCCTGGAGAACGCCGTCGACGCCGACACCGCCCGCGACCTAAAGGCCGACGTGGTGTGTGAGGCCGCGAACGGCCCGCTCACCCCCGATGCGGACGACATTCTCGTCGACAGGGACGTCCACGTGTTCCCGGACATTCTTGTAAACGCCGGCGGGGTGACCGTCTCGTACTTCGAGTGGGTCCAGAACCGCCAGCGGTTCTACTGGACCGAACAGCGCGTGAACGAGGAACTGGAGTCGATCATCGTCTCGGCGTTCGGGGACCTCGTACAGCGGTTCGAGGACTCCGGCGCCCCGAACCTCCGCAGTGCGGCCTACGCCGTCGCCATCGACCGCGTGCTCGACGCCTACGAGCAGGGTGGCAACTGGCCGTAGTCGCACGAAACGCATTTCTGTAGTACACTTGTACTACAGCGCATGGCTCGGTCGGAGGACGCCGACGGCAACGACGAGAAGGTCAACCTCCGTCTCTCCGCCGATTTCCTGGCGGATCTGGACGAGCGGTGGCAGGAGGAGGGGTACGGATCGCGCTCGGAGTTCATGCGCGAGGCGCTTCGGGACGCGGTGTACGGGACTCGGCTCTCGAGGCGGGCACTCGAGGACATCGTCACCAGCGAGCAGCAGTTCGAGGACGGAGAAACGGTGAGTGCGGAGGCGGCTCGCGAGCGGTTCGGGACGGATGAGTGAGGACTGGTCGTGGGAACTCTCCGAACGGGCGGCCGACGCGCTGGGGGCGCTCGACACGGACACACAGCAGCGGATCCTCGACAAGTTCGACGAGGTGGTCGGAGACGAGTTCCGCGACCCTCAGGAGTTCGCGAAGCCGCTGGCGGGGCTACGACCGTGGCAGTCGCTTCGTGTCGGCGACTACCGCGCGATCGTCTGCTTCGACCGGGAGGGACGGACGATGCAGGTCGGTGCTGTCGGGCATCGCTCCTCGATCTACGACGACTTCCCCTGAGCACTGGAGTGCTTCTACTGGACCGAGCAGCGCGTGAACGGGGAACTCGTATCGGACATCGTCGCCGCAGTCTCGGACCTGATCGAAGACTTCGAGGACTCCGGCGTCCCGAACCTCCGCAGTGCGACCTACGCCGTCGCCATCGACCGCGTGCTCGACGCCTACGAGCAGGGTGGCAACTGGCCCTGACCTACCCGGAGTAGCCGAACTGGTCCGTCGAGGTCGCCTCGGCGCCCTCGGACTCTATCGTCCCCTCGATGCGGACGCTGAACTCCCGGTTGCGGATCGCGGAGACGATCCCTTCGCCGACGTCGGTGTACTGGACGGTGACCCGGGTGATCGCCGTCCGCGTCTCGCCCGGGTCGAGGTTCGTCAGCCGCGCGCCGGCGTCACCCACCCGGACCTCCTCGACGTACACGTCGTACTGGGCGACCGGCGCCGGCACCTCGCGGTCGGCGGTGTTCTCGAACTCAAGCACCAGCGGCAGCGTCGCGCTGGTCACGCCGGCGCTGGGACTGCGCACGTCGAGGATCCGCACCGCCACCTGTCCGACCGGTGGCTCGCCGGCGGAGAGCGCGTCGAGACACCCCGCCAGTCCCGCGAGTCCCGCACCGCCCGCGGCGAGCAGTCCGCGTCGCTTCATGTCGGGCCTTCGCGGCGATGGTTCATGTACCTTTGGCGCCGTATCACGCGGCGTCGAGTTCGCAGGTGGCACCCTCCTGCAGGCCCTCGCGCTCGACGTGGGCGACGAGACAGGCGTAGTTGCAGAACGCGCCCGCGGGACGGCGCTCGCCGTCCTCGCGCTCGGCGACGTACACCGGGTCGTGGGCCTCGACGGCACAACCACAGTACGTGCAGTCGGTCACGGGCGTCGTACAGGCCGCGTGGAAAAAACCGCTCCGGTCAGAGCCCCATCTGCCGGCCGATGACGAGTTGCTGGATCTCGCTGGTGCCCTCGCCGATCTCCATCAGTTTCGCGTCGCGGTAGTACCGCTGGGGGGCGAAGTCGGTGGTGTAGCCGTAGCCGCCGTGGACCTGGACGGCGTCCTCGGCGACCTCGCGGGCCGCCTCGCTTGCGTCCCACTTCGCGAGGGAGGCTTCCTCGGTGACGTCCTGGCCCTGGTCGTACTGCCAGGCCGCACGGTGGGTGAGCAGGCGGGCACGCTCTGTCTTGCGTTTCATCTCGGTGAGCGTGTTGCGGACGGCGTCGAACTTCGAGATGGGTTTGCCGAACTGCTCGCGTTCCGTGGCGTAGTCACGGGCGTGCTCCAGGGCACCCTGGGCCAGTCCCGTCGAGAGGGCGGCGATGGAGATCCGTCCCCCCTGAAGTGTCTTCAGCGTCTGCTCCCAGCCTTCACCCTCCTCGCCGAGCAGGCGATCGGCGGGGACGCGGACGTCGTCGAGCTGGATCTCGCAGGTGGGCGAGGCGTTCAGCCCCATCTTGTCCCACACGGTGGTCACCTCGAAGCCGTCCTGCTCGGGGTCGACGATGAACGTGGAGATGCCGTCGTACCCCGCCTCGGGGTCGGTGACCGCCTTCACCAGCACCGAGTTGGCGACGTTTGCGTTCGTGATGAACTGCTTGGTCCCCGAGAGGACGTACTCCTCGCCCTCCTTCCGGGCGCTGGTGTCCATGTCGGAGGCGTCCGAGCCAGAGCCGGGTTCGGTGAGCGCCCACGCCCCCAGGCCCTGGCCGGAGGCGAGCGGTTCCAGCCACTCAGCCTTCTGTTCGGGGGTGCCAAAGAGCTCGATCGGCTTGGCGCCCAGCGAGACGTGGGCGGCGTACGAGAGGCCGACGGCGCCGGAGACGCGGCCGAGTTCCTCGCATACGAGGGCGTACATCAGCTGGTCACCGCCGAGGCCGCCGTACTCCTCCGAGACGGGGACGCCCATCACGTCCAACTCGCCCAGGGCGTCGAACACCTCGCCGGGAAAACGGTGTTCGTCCTCGATCTCCTGGGCGATGGGTTCGATCTCCTCCTCACAGAAGCGCCGGACCTCGTCGCGGATCATCCGGTGCTCGTCGGGGAGACTGAAGTCCATGCACCCCAGGTGGACGCTGCGGGAGTTAAGCCCACCGGACGTGGCGGCGGGACCCAACCGATTTTTTCGCCGCCCGCCTGTGGCGGCCATGGTTCGCGTGACCGTCTGTGAACTGCCGGACGTGGACGACCCGCGGTTCGAGGAGCGCGTCGAGGGACTGGCCGAGCACGCCCGCGAGACGGGCGCCGACCTCGTGGTGCTGCCCGAACTGGCCTTCGGTCCGTGGCTGCCCGCCCGCGATCCCGCCACGAGCGACCGCGACGCCGCCTGGGAGCGGGCCGGGACCGACCACGCCGAGTGGCTCGACCGTCTCGGGGTCGACGCCACGCTCGTCGGGTCGCGACCGGTCGTCCGCGACGCCCGCTACAACGAGGCGTTCGTCCACGGCGACGACACGCGGGGCGTCCACCTGAAGTCGTACCTGCCCGACGAACCGGGGTTCGAGGAGGCGTCGTGGTACGAAGCGGGCGAGGGGGCGTTCGACCCCGTGTCGGTCGCCGGCCTCACTGCGGGGCCGCTCGTCTGCACGGACCTGTGGGCCAGTCACGAGGTGCGCCGGTACGGTCGGGCGGGCGTCGAACTGCTCGTCAACCCACGGGTCACGGAGCGGCGGACGACGGAGAAGTGGCTCGCCGGGGCGCGGACGATGGGCGTGCTCGCCGGCGCGTACCTCGCCTCCTCGAACCGGTCGGGGCGTGCGGAGGGCGTGACCTTCGGCGGCGCCGGATGGGTGACGAGTCCCGACGGGACCGTCCTCGCGCGCACCGACGACGACCACCCCTACGCCACCGTCGACGTCGATCCGGAGGTGGCCGCCGCGGCGAAGGCCACCTACCCGCGGGACGCACTGGACCGGGCCGACGCCTGAGTCGTCGCCCCGTCGGGCACGTCGGGGCGTCGCTCACTCCTCACGGTCCGGGCCATGTCCGTGTCCGCCGCTGGCGGGGCGGGGGCGGGACTCCTGCCCGGCGTCGTCGCCGTCCCCGGTCGGACCGTACACGCGCCGGAAGTACGCTCGCTTCTCGGCGCGCTCGTCCGCCTCGAAGCGGCCCCGTATCGCCAGGAGGTAGCCGAGCGCGAGGACGTTCAGCGGCACCTTCGCGACGAGGACCGGACTCGCGGTCAGTTCCGCCAGGGCCACGACGCCCAGCAGCAGTCCGCTCAGGACGGCGTCGGCGGCGGTCAGGAGGGTGACCCCGACCCAGCCGAACCACTCGCCGTTGTACAGCAGTCGCGCCGCCCCCGCCCGCGCCCAGCCGACCGCGACGAGGACGGCACCGAGGGCCGCGAACGCGAAGCCGACGCTTTGCCCCTCGGCACCGAGCGCGACCGTGAACGCCACGCCGCCCCGCAGCAGGACGAGTCCCTGGTAACCCGCCTCCACCGCCTGCAGACCGGCGTACACGGCCACGAGCACCACGCCCGCGGTGCGCTCCGCGACGCCGTCGC
>CAYODS010000177.1:0-4922 GCA_964402765.1 uncultured Halobacteriales archaeon | reverse complement strand
CGCCCACCCCGGTGTCGGTGGTGCTCGCGGGCGTGCTGCTGAAGATGGGGACCTACGCCCTGCTGCGGTTCAACTTCACGATGCTCGCGGACGTCGCCCAGTCACCGACCGTCGCCGCCGCCGTCGCCGTGATCGCCGTCGTCTCCGTGCTGTACGGCGCCGTGCTCGCGCTGGCACAGTCCGACCTGAAGCGGATCGTCGCCTACTCCTCGATCTCCTCGATGGGGTACGTCCTCCTGGGACTCGTCGCCTACTCGGTGTACGGCGTCGGCGGCGCCACCTTCCAGATGATCAGCCACGGCCTGCTGTCCGGGCTGCTCTTTATGACCGTCGGCGTGGTCTACAACCAGACCCACACCCGGATGGTCGAGGACATGTCCGGCCTGGCGGACCGGATGCCCGTCGTCGCCGGCGTGTTCGTCGCCGGCGCCTTCGGCTACATGGGCCTGCCGCTGATGTCCGGCTTCGCCGCGGAGTTCTTCGTGTTCGTCGGCGCGTTCGGCGCCGACTTCCCGCTCGCGCCTCTCTTTACCGCGCTGTCGATGTTCGGCATCGTCGTCGTGGCGGGCTACCTCCTGTGGGCGATGCAGCGCTCGCTGTTCGGCGCGTTCCGCCTGGAGACCGAGTACGACCTCTCGCGGGCGCCGACCCGTGACGTGGTGCCGCTTCTGGTGTTGCTCGGCCTGGTGATCGTCCTCGGGGTCGCCCCGGAGCTGGCCTTCGAGATGATCCGCGACGCCACCGAGCCGCTGGTCGAGGGGGCGGGCGACGGAACGCTCACCGACCTGGAGCCGCGTGAGAGTCTTCGCGCCCTGGGAGGTGGTGAGTCGTGACTCACGTCCCCGAGGTGCTGGCGCTCGCGCCCGCCGCGATCCTCGCGATCGCCGGCCTGCTGGTGACCTCGATCGCCACGGTCGCGCCGCGGCGCCCGCGTGACGGCCTCTACGCCGGGATCGCGACGCTGGCCTCGCTGTCGGCGATGGGTGTCGCCGTGTTCTACATCGGCAGCGGCCCCGGCGTCGCCTTCGAGAGCGCCGTCGACGGCACCTCGACCGGCATCGCGCTGTTCGGCGGGCAGGTGCTGGTCGACGGGATGGCGCTCTTTTTCACGGTGGTGTTCACCAGCGTCACCGCGCTGGTGAGCGTCGCCTCATACGACTACATGCGGGGCCGCGAGGACCGCGCCATCTACTACTCGCTGATCCTGTTCGCGGCGACCGGCATGGTCCTGATGGCCGCCGCCAACGGCCTGGCGGTGGGCTTCGTCGCGCTGGAACTCTCCTCGCTGCCCTCCTACGCGCTGGTGGCGATCCTGAAGAGGAACCGCGGCTCCGTCGAGGCGGGCCTGAAGTACTTCCTCGTCGGCGCGCTGTCCTCGGCGGTGCTCGTCTACGGGGTCAGCCTGGTGTACGGCGCCACCGGGTCGCTGCTGTTGACCGAGACCTACGCCAGCGAGGGACTGCCGACGATCGCCGACAGCGTCAGCGACGCGGCGACGCCGGTGCCCGTGCTGGGGATGGGCGTGCTGATGGTGCTCGGCGGGTTCGCGTTCAAGACGGCGACGGTGCCGTTTCACTTCTGGGCGCCCGAGGCCTACGAGGGGTCGCCCGGTCCCGTCAGTGCCTTTCTCTCCTCTGCGTCGAAGGCGGCCGGGTTCGCGCTGCTCATTCGCGTGTTCGTCACGGGCTTCCCCGCCGGCGAGAGCGTCGCCATGGGGATCGACTGGGTGCTCGCGGTGCAGGTGCTCGCGGTCGCGACAATGACGCTTGGCAACCTCGCGGCGGCCACCCAGGACACCGTCAAGCGGATGCTGGCGTACTCCTCGGTGGGCCACGCCGGCTACGTGCTCATCGGCGTCGCCGCCTACGTCACGGCCGGCGACCAGGGCCTTGCGCTGGGGGCGTCGATGATCCACCTGCTCGTGTACGGGTTCATGAACACCGGCGCGTTCCTGTTCGTCGCGATGGTGGAGCACTGGGACGTGGGCGGGCGCTTCGAGGAGGGAACCTTCGAGGAGTACAACGGCCTGGCGACGCAGGCGCCGGTCGCCTGCGCCGCGATGACGGTCTGTCTGTTCAGCCTCGCCGGCGTCCCGCCCGGCGGCGGGTTCGCCTCCAAGCTGTTCCTCTTCGCCGGCGCCGTCAACGGCGGGCTCTGGTGGCTGGCGGTCGTCGGCGTCCTGAACAGCACGCTGTCGGTGTACTACTACCTCCGGGTGGTGAAGGCGATGTGGATCGAGGAGCCCGCGAGCGACGCCGCGCTGCCCTCCCGGCCACTGGGGCTGTACGTCGCCGTCGTCGCCGCCGGCGTGCTCACCGTCCTCGCGCTGCCGGCGATCGGGCTGGTCGCCGGCCCCGCCACCGAGTCCGCGACCGACGTGATCCCCGCGGCCCTGGAGACAGCCGCCGGGCTCGTCCCCTGACCCCGACCGGGTCGGTGACGGCACGCTTACCAACCCTCGACGGCAAGGCCCGGTATGCTCTCGCGACTGGTGGTCGGTGGTGGAGCGGTCCGGGAGCGCGTGCTCGCGGCCACCGCCGACACCCCGGGCGAGGTGCAGGTGCTCTTCGCCCCCGACGAGGAGCCCGACCTCGACGCCGACGCGGTCACGGTCGTCGCCGGCGACCCGACCGACCCCGCCGCCTACCCCGACGCCGACGTGGTGCTCGTGGGCGACCTGCCCGCCGAGCGGACACGGGCGGTCGCGACCGCCGCCCGGACCGCGCTGCCGGCGGCGACGCTCGTGGTCGCGCTGGGCACCGACGCGACCGACGCCGACCGCCGTGCCGTCGCCGAACTCGCCGACCGTGTCGTCGACGGCGCCGCCGCCGTCGTCGAGGGGGTGCTCGACGCCGTCGTCGGTCCCGGCGGGGGTCGCGCCCGGCGCCTCCGGCAGACGCTGCGGGGGATCGACGGCCACCTGGCGGTCGTCATGCACGACAACCCCGACCCGGACGCGATCGCCAGCGCCGTCGCCCTCGTCAGGGTCGCCGAGCGGGTCGGTCTCGACGCGACGCCGTGTTACTACGGCCGGGTGAGCCACCAGGAGAACCGCGCACTGGTGAACCTGCTCGATCTCGACCTGCGGCGACTCTCGCCCGAGGACGACCTCGCGGCGTTCGACGGCTTCGCGCTGGTCGATCACTCCCGGCCCGGCGTGAACGACCAACTCCCCGAGGACCTGCCGATCGACGTGGTGATCGACCACCACCCGCCGCGGGCGCCGGTCGAGGCCACCTTCGTCGACCTCCGCAGCGAGGTGGGCGCCACCTCGACGCTGCTGACGGGGTATCTCGCCCGGTTCGGCGTGGCGGCCTACGGCGGTGACCGGGTCGCCACCGCCCTGCTGTACGGGATCCGTGTCGACACCGCGGGGTTCACCCGCGAGGTGACCGCCGCCGACTTCGAGGCGGCGGCGGCGCTGTCGGCCCACGTCGACGAGGGACTGCTCGACCAGATCGAGTCCCCCTCGGTCACGGGGGAGACACTCGACATCCTCGCCCGGGCGGTCCGCGAACGCGACATCCGCGGGACGGCCCTCGCGACCTGTGTCGGGTCGATCGGCGACCGCGACGCCCTCGCGCAGGCGGCCGACCGCCTGCTGGACCTGGAGGGGGTCGCCACCACGCTGGTGTTCGGCTACGACGACACCGAGGAGCCGACGGTGTACGTCTCCGCCCGCTCCCGGGGCACCAGACTCGACCTGGGGGAGACGCTGCGTCTCGCCTTCGACGGCCTGGGCAGTGCCGGGGGTCACGCCGACATGGCGGGCGCTCAGATCCCCGTCAGTGCCGTCGGCCACGACGTCCTCGCCGACGACACCGACCGCGAGACCGTGGTCCGGGAGGTGATCACCGAGACGTTCTTCGACGCACTGGAGGACCGCCCGCGGGAGGTGCCACGCGCCGACGCCGAGGTGTACGAGCCCCGGACCGGCGGCTACGACCCCGGCGACGACCACGACCCGCCGCCGGGCACCCTCGACGGCGAGGGGCCCAGTCTGCTGTCGGCGGGTGACCCCTCCGACGTGTTGCCCGTCGAGTGGCACATCCGCGACGCCGGGGACTGACCCCGACGGGTTTTTGCCGTCGCCGCGCCCACCCCGGGTATGGTCTCGGGCGACCAGGAGCCGGACCCCCGCGTCGAGGACTACATGAGTCGCGACGTGCAGACGGCCACGCCGGACGAGACCGTCGCGGAGGTCGCCCGGCGGATCGCCGACTCCGACTACAACGGCTTCCCCGTCTGTGACGGTCGCGAGGTCGTCGGGTTCATCGCCGCTCAGGACCTCCTCCTCGCGAACGACCGCGCGCCGGTGTTCAAGTTGATGTCGACCGACCTCATCGTCGCCCACCCCGATATGAAGGTGACCGACGCCGCCCGCGTCATCCTCCGGTCGGGGATCCACCGCCTGCCCGTCGTCAACGACGCCAACCACCTCGTCGGCATCATCGGCAACGCCGACGTGATCCGCTCGCAGATCGAGCGGGCCACCCCGGAGAAGGTGGTGAAACTCGTCGACACCCTGGAGTCGATCCACGACGTGACCCTGCGCCGCGAGCGCCGCACCGTCGCTCTCGCCGATCTGGTCCCCACCCAGCGCACGGTGTACGCCGACGAACTCGAAGGGCGCCAGTACGAACTCGAAGAGGGCCTGGCCGAACCACTTGTCGTCATCGACAACGCCGGCGAGTTGCTGCTCACCGACGGCCACCACCGCGTGAAGGCCGCCCAGCGGGTCGGCATCGAGGAGATGGACGCCTACGTCATCTGTACCGACGAGCCCGTCGACCTGGGTATCGCCCGCACCGCCCGGGAGTCCGGGTTGGCGTCGCTGGACGACGTCGAGGTCGTCGACTACGCCCACCACCCGCTGGTCGAGACCACCGAGCGACTGCGGGGCGCGGAACCCGAGTGAGTCG
>CAYODS010000176.1:0-4948 GCA_964402765.1 uncultured Halobacteriales archaeon | reverse complement strand
CGAGGAGCACAACACCCCCCGTCACCTCAACGAGGCCACCTCGATCGACTTCGAGGCCACCTTCATCGACCACGAGGACGCGATGGCGGTCGCCGAGACGATCGTCACGAACGCCTACCAGGCGGTCGCGGCGGACTGCCAGCCCCAGCTCGACGCGCTGGACGTCGACCTTGACGTGCCCGACGGATCCTTCCCTCGCCTGTCGTACGACGAGGCGATCGAGCGGGCCAACGCCGTCGCCGACCTGGACGAGCCGCTCGTGTGGGGTGACGACCTCTCGACCGAGGCCGAGCGGGCGCTCGGCGAGGACGTCGGCGAGCACTTCTTCATCACGGACTGGCCCTCGGAGATCAAGCCGTTCTACATCCAGGACTACGACGACGACCCCGACCTCTCGAAGGGGTTCGACCTGAACCACCCGCGGATGGAACTGGTCAGCGGCGGCCAGCGCGAGCACCGGTACGAGCAGCTCATCGAGGGGTTCGAGCAGCAGGGCCTGCCCCCCGAGGAGTTCGCCTACTACACGGAGACGTTCCGCTACGGGATGCCGCCCCACGCCGGCTGGGGGATGGGCGCCGAGCGGCTGGTGATCACGATGCTCGATCTCGACAACATCCGCGAGGCGATCATGTTCCCGCGCGACCGGCAACGCCTGAGTCCGTAGGACGAAGGAGTGGTCGCGTGGGTGCCAGAGAACGAGCGAAGCGAGTTCTCGCTGTTCCCGAGGGATCGCCAGCGGCTGAGTCCCTGACGAAGCCCGCGATCCCTCGGGAGCCAGAGGCGCGTGGCGCCTCGCTGTTCCCGCGCGACCGGCAACGCCTGACTCCCTGACGAAGCCGGCGATCCCCCGGGATCCGGTCCTCTCACCCCTCGCGACGGGGCGGTGTCTCTTTGAGTCTCCGGTCCGATCGTGGACGTATGGCCGATCTCCCAGAGCAGGCCCACAGCGTCGAGGGGGACTCGGGACTGGAGAGTGCCGCGGTCGGTGCCGCCCTGCTGACCGGGTTCGGGGTCGCGGCGGTGCTGTACACGCTCGGGGTCGGGGTGTGGTGGATCGGGTTCCCGATGATCGGTGGGCTGGTGCCGCTGGCGGTCGGTCTCGCACAGTGGTACGAGTCGAGCGAGGAGACGGCCGCCGACGACGCGACGGACGAGACCGAGGACGCCCTGGAGCGACTGCGCGAGCGGTACGCTCAGGGGGAGTTGACCGAGACGGAGTTCGAGCGCCGCCTGGAGCGACTGGTCGAGACCGAGTCAGTCGAGGAGGCCCGGCGCGCGGTCGAGCGACGGGGCGGCGAGGAGACGGCCACCGAGACGGGCGCGGCGACCACCAGCGAGCGGGAGACGGTCCGCGAGACGGAGACGGAGACGGAGACGGAGTGAGCCGGGCGGGGAAGCTTTTACTCGCCGGCCCCGGAAACGACGCCGGATGAGTGACACGGTCGAGGCCTTCGTGCCGGGCCACGTGACGGGCTTTTTTACGGTGGACCGCGACGAGACGGACCCGACGAGGACCGGGGCCCGCGGCGCCGGACTGACCCTCTCGGAGGGAGTCACCGTTCGCGTCTCGCCCGCCGACGAGCGTGCGGTCGAACTGAACGGCGAGCGCGTCGAGATGGCCGCCGCCGAGCGCGTCCTGCGCGAGCTGGACGTCGAGGCGGTCGTCCACGCCGAGACGGACCTCCCCGTCGGCGCCGGCTTCGGCGTCTCCGGCGGGGTGGCGCTGGGCACCGCGCTGGCGACGAACACCGTCTTCGACCGCAAACTCTCGGAGAACGAACTCGCGACGATCGCCCACGGCGCCGAGGTCACGGCGGGGACGGGACTCGGCGACGTCGTCGCTCAACTCCGCGGCGGGGCGCCGGTACGGCTGGAGCCGGGGGGCCCACAGCACGCCGTCCTCGACGGGATCCCGCGCCAGGCCCGGGTGGAGTTCGTCAGTTACGGCGAACTCTCGACCGAGGCGGTGATCGGGGCCGACGACGCCGTCGACGCGGGCGACGACACGGACGAGGACACCGCCGACTCCGTCGCCGGCCACCCGGACAACGGCGTCGAACCGGCGGGCGGGGGCGACCGGGACGACGGCGAGAGTGGCCCGCCGGCGACGACCGACCCCGACGAGGTCGACCGCCAGTCGTTCATCACCCAGAAGGGACGCGAGGCGCTGTCCCGCGTTGTGAAGGAGCCGACGCTCGTGAGTTTCGTGTACGCCTCGCGGCGGTTCGCCCGGGAGGCGGGCCTGCTGACCGAGCGCACCCGCGCAACGATCCAGGACGTCTCGGAGGCGGGCGGCGAGGCCTCCATGGCGATGCTCGGCGAGACGGTGTTCGCGCTGGGCACCGGCCTGACCGACGCCGGCTACGACCCGACGGTCACCACCACGAGCGCGGCCGGCGCGACGCTCTTGTGACCCGCCCGGGCCGCCCCGGCGGCGTGACGCCCGGACCGCGCTCTTTTTTCTCACAGCGTCGTAGCGCGCCACATGACTGGTGACGACGAGTCGGCGGAGACGATCCCGGAGAACCACCCGCGACGCGACTCGCTGCGGGCCCGCGAGCGTCTCGTCGCCGGTGTCGAGGACGGCCTCACCAGTCGCCACGGCCTCATCGCCCACGGGCGGGGCGAGGCGTTCGACTACCTGCTCGGCGAGCGGACGACCGAGAGCGCCGACCGGGCGGCCCGGGCCGCCGCCGCCCACCTGCTGCTGGCCGATCGTCCCGTCGTGTCGGTCAACGGTAACGTCGCCGCGCTCGACCCGGAGGGCGTGGTCGCCCTCGCGGACGCGGTCGAGGCCGCGATCGAGGTGAACCTGTTTCACCGCTCGCCCGAGCGAGTCGCGGCGATCGCCGACCACCTCCGTGCACACGGTGCCGAGGCGGTGCTCGGTGAGGGCGCAGAGGCTCGCCTGGAGGGGCTGGACCACGACCGCGCGGTGGTCGCCGAGGAGGGGATCGCCGCCGCCGACGTTGTCGTCGTACCCCTGGAGGACGGCGACCGCGCCGCCGCCCTGGACGCCGCCGGAATGACCGAGGTGGTGATCGACCTGAACCCGCTGTCGCGGTCCGCCCGCGCCGCGGACGTGCCCGTCGTCGACGAGCTCACCCGTGCCCTGCCGACGATCGCCGACCACGCCCGCGACCTCCGGGACCACCCTCGGGAGGACCTCCAGGGGATCGTCGCCGAGTTCGACGCCGAGGCGACACTGGCCGCCGCGGAGCGGGCCATCCGGGACGCGTCCGGGGCGTCCGCCGACTGACCGTGACCGGACGGTGGACCGCCCGGATCACCGGAGTGCGTCGTACGCCAGGTCGAACCCGATCGGCGCGAGGTGGAGGACGGCACCGACCTGGAACCCCCACTGGCGGACGAACTGGGGGTTCGGACCGGCGGAGAAGGCGACCGCGAGCACCAGCAGGCTGGCCACGCCGGTGAGCCCGTAGCCGACGCGCTCGGCGGTCCTGACCCGCCGGTCGCTGCGGTCGAGCAGCGCGGTGATCAGGTACCCGCCACCGAAGACGGCGAGCCAGGGGTGAAAGAACGCGAACAGCACGAACGTGTCCGGCATCGTGTCGGCGATCCCCCTGGTGTCGAGCGTCCCGAGCACGTTCACGCCGGTGGCGATCAGGTTCAGCACGCCCCACACCACCCAGGCGTCGTTCTGGCGCACTGTCGGGAGCGTGGCGAACCAGCCGACGGCGACGATCGCGACCGTCAGCACCACCCACAGTCCGACGATCGTCTCCACCGGCCCGAACGGCGACAGCCCCGGGCGCGTCGCCACCAGCCACGACAGCGGCCACCCGACCAGTCCCTCGATGAACCCCACGAGCAACAGGCCGTCACCCGACAGCGGCGGTCGCAGCAGTCGCCGGGTGCGCCGCGCCACCGTCGTCACCCTCCCCGTGGGGCCGGAACTCACCCGTCGTCCTCCTGCGTTCGCTCGGCGACCGCCGCGGTCCGCCCGGCGGCCTCCAGCAACCCGAGCCAGCTACCCGTCGCCGCCCGCAGCGCCGACACGTCCCGGGCGTCGACCGCGACCGTCACCGTGGCATCGTCCGCGTGGCCGTCGTGCACCCGCGCCCGCGAGCGGCCGTCGTCTATCTCCCCGATCTCGCGGGCGACGGCGGCGCGGACCCGGTCGGCGCGGTCGGGATCCTCACAGGACACCGAGAAACGTGCCTCGTGTGCCGGCCCGCCGCCGTCCGTCGTCACTCGACGTGTATCTCCTTTATGTCGCGGCTGCGCTCCTTCAGCAGGACGCGGTGCCCGCAGTACGGGCACCGCACGCCGCCGTACTCGTCGAGTTCCACGTCACGCTTGCACCGCGAACACTTGTAGCCGTACGACTCCCCGCTCATGGTCAGTCGCCGCTCGCCTCGCCTGCGTCCTCGTCCTCGGTCAGCGCGGCGCGGATCGACCGCCGCACCGAGCGACCGCCGGGCGTCTCCGGCCGGTATGTGCCGCCGGCGAAGGTGTGCCCGCAGCGCGAGCAACTCCAGATGCCCGTCCCCTGGCGCTCGACGCGCTCGGCACCGCAGTCCGGGCAGGTGTGCTTGTCGCGGGAGACGTCCTCGATCTCGTCGACTCGTCGGCGGGAGACACGACCGTAGCGGGCGCCGAAGCGACCCGCGCTGCCGGTCGAACCGCGTTTCTTGGCCATGGTATTCGGGGATCGTCCGGGTCGACCGATAAAGGCTTCGCGTCGCCAGCGTCAGGGGTGTTCGATGTCCCCGGTGCGGTGTCTGGGCGGGGTGCTCTCGATCTCTGTGCGGTGACTCACGAAGCTCTCGGCGCGCCCTCTGTACTGGGTGCTCTCGATCTCGGTGAGTGGACCTCCGAAGCCCTCGGCGTGCTCTCATCGGGGGCTCTCGATCTCTGTTGAATGGCCCACGAAGCCCTCGGCGTGCTCGACGGCTCTCACTCGCTGTGCGCCTCGCTCACTGCG
>CAYODS010000175.1:0-4957 GCA_964402765.1 uncultured Halobacteriales archaeon | reverse complement strand
CGATGTGCATGACGATGTACGAGGACGGCCGCAAGACCGGCGGCTACGAGGACGACATCGAGATCGTCGACGTCTCCGAGTTGCTGATCGAGGCGGTCGAGAGTGGCGTCGAGACCGGCCCCCAGGTCCCCGAGACCGGCGACGCGACGGCGGACTGACCGTCGCACCCGTCGAGACGCGGCGCAACCTCTTTTCTCCCCGGGCGACGGTCTCCTGGCATGTCCATGCTCCTCCAGAGTCCGGCGGTCCGGTACGGTCTCGGTGTCGCGGAGGCGGCGGTCCTGGTCGTCGTCGCGTTCGTCGTCCTCGACCAGGGAACGGTCAGGTGGGCGGTCCTCGCGGTCGCGGGCACCTCGCTGGTGACGACGCCGTGGGTGCTCGGGAAGGCCGTCGAGGAGGCCGAGGACAACGGCCCCGCCGGGTGGTCCTGACTCCGTGATCAGTCGCCGCCGACGGCGAGCCCCGGCACCTCACGGGCGGCCTCGCGCAGCGTCGCCAGCGTGGACTCGTCGACGGCCGCGAGGTACAGCGGCCCGTGGCGCTCGGTGACCGCACCGGCCTCGCGGGCGAGCAGTTCGGTGGCCGGTTGTTCCTCCCGGTCGAGGTGGTACGTCGTCACGCCCTGCACCCGACCGCGAGCCAGTAGGCCGGCGTGAACGAGCGGCGCCCACGACCCGATCACTCGCTTGACCCGCGTCTCCAGGGCATCGTCGAGCGCGTCGGCGGTCCCGGCCCGCTCCGGATCGACGACGGCGTCACGCCCGATGACGGTGACGACGGTGGCGGTCTCGGGGACGAGGTCGCTGTCGGCGGTGACCCGGGTGCCGTCGTACCGGACCCCCTCGCCGGCGCGGGCCACGTAGGTCTCGTCGGTCGCCGGCAGGTGGACGACGGCCACCCGCGGGTCGTCACCGCGGAGCGCGGTCACGCCGGTCGCGAACGTCGGCAGACCGGCGACGAAGTCGTTCGTGCCGTCCAGTGGGTCGACGATCCACCTCCAGTCGTCCGCGGACTCGTCCGGCGGGTCGCCCAGGTGACCGGACTCCTCGGCGTACACCTCGTGGTCGGGGAAGGCCCGCGTGATGACGGGGAGGACGCTGTCTTCGGCGGCGCGGTCGGCGGCGGCCTTCACGTCGACGGTGCCGTAGTCGCCCTCGGCGTCGCCGTCGGTGTGCCCGTAGCGTCGCCGCAGTTCCTGGCCAGCGGCCGTCGCGGCGGCGACGGCGACGCGCTCGACGGTCTCGGGGTCTGGCTCGTGCACGGCCGGGCTCCCCGGTCGAGTGACTACAGCGTTGTGACTCAGAAGACGGGTTCGGTGATGTCGGCGAGTTCGGCGAGGATCACGTCGTTGGCGGCGCCGACGAAGACGGTGTCGCCCTCCTTCGTGCCGACGCCGGCCTCGGCGGCGAGCAACTCGCCGGCGTACTGCTCCTGTGGGTCGGGGTTGTAGGCGACGACACCCTGGATCAGGCCGCGGGTCAGGAGTGCCCAGTGCACCGTCGGCGCCCAGGACTCCACCACGCGCTTGGTGCGCACCTCCAGGGTGTTGCGGAGGTGGCCGGCGATCGCCAGCCCCTCGGGGTCCTCGCGGGTGTCGTAGCCGACGACGAAGGCGACCGTGGCGGCCTGACCCCCGAGGTCGGTGTCCGCGTGAGTGGGCTCGCCGTTGTAGGTGACGCCCTCGCCCCGCACCGCGAGGTAGGTGTCCTCCAGAACGGGCAGGTGCACCGCGCTCACGACGGGGTCGCCGTCACGCAACAGCGTCACCGCCGTCGAGAACGTCGACAGGCCGGCGGTGAAGTTGTTCGTGCCGTCAAGCGGGTCGACCACCCAGCGGTAGCCGCCCGCGGCGTCGCCCGCGTGGTCGGCCCTCGCGTCTGCGTCGGCGCCCCGCTCGCCGGACTCCTCGGTGTAGACGGCGTGGTCGGGGAAGGCGGTCTCGATCGGCTCGACGACGCGACGCTCGGCGCCCTCGTCCACCTCGGCGGTGACGTCTCGGGCGGTGTACTCCCCAGTCGTGTTGGCCCGTCCGAACTCCTCGCGGAGGTAATCACTCGCCGCCTCGACCGCCTCCACGGCCACCCCCGATAGCTCGTCGCGCGTCGCCATGTCACACCCGTCTGTCCGGACCGAGTAATGTGTGACGCCCACCTGACGGGCCGGCGACAGGTGACGGTCACCCGCGTCCCGGGGCCTCGCCGCGGGCGGGTCGAACCGCCTATGCCCGTCGCCCCCCGACGGCAGGTATGGACCTCACCGAGCGGCCGCGACGACTCCGCCGGGACGGCCTCCGCGAGTTGGTCGCAGAGACACACCTCGCGGCGTCGGACCTGATCGCGCCGGTGTTCGTCGACGCCACGACCGACGAGCGCCGACCGATCGAGTCGATGCCCGGCCACGAGCGGGTGCCAGTCGACGCCGCCACAGAGCGCGTGGAGGAGGTGCTCGCGACCGGCGTCGAGGCGGTCATCCTCTTCGGCGTCCCAGACTCGAAGGACGAGGAGGGCAGCCGCGCCTGGGCCGAGGACGGCGTCGTCCAGCGCGCACTTCGCCGCGTCACCGCCGAGACCGACGCCTACGTCATCGCCGACCTCTGTCTCTGTGAGTACACCAGCCACGGCCACTGTGGCGTCCTCGAAGGGGACGCCGGCGACGACGAGGGGGGGCGTGCCGACCACCTCACCGTCGACAACGACGCCACGCTGGACCGCCTGGCACGGACCGCCGTCTCCCAGGCCCGTGCGGGCGCGGAGATGGTCGCCCCCAGCGGGATGATCGACGGCCAGGTGGCGGCGATCCGGACGGCGCTGGACGCCGAGGGGTTCGAGGACGTGTCGATCATGAGCTACGCCGCGAAGTACGAGTCCGCCTTCTACGGCCCGTTCCGTGACGCCGCCGACGGCGCTCCCGCCTTCGGGGACCGCCGTCACTACCAGATGGACCCCCGCAACGCCCGCGAGGCCCGCCGGGAGGTGGCGCTCGACGACCGGCAGGGCGCCGACGTGCTGATGGTAAAGCCCGCGCTGCCGTACCTCGACGTGGTGGGTGCGGTGCGCGAACGGACCGACCGGCCCGTCGCCGCCTACAACGTCAGCGGCGAGTACGCCATGCTGCACGCCGCCGCCGACCGCGGGTGGCTCGATCTTGAGGCCACCGCCGTCGAGTCCCTGACCGCCATCAAGCGGGCCGGCGCCGACCTCGTTCTCACCTACTTCGCCGAGGACGTGGCCGACCACCTCTGAGCGCCGAGCGCAAGCCACATTTCCGCGCCCGCCACAGTGAGCGCGTGAGCGACCCGGAGCCGGACCCGCCGACGGTCGGCGCCCCGATGGAGGGGTGGCGCGAAGTCGAGCGCTACGTCGAGACGGTGTTCGAGCTGGCGGCGGCGAGCGTCCACGGGCACACCGCCGTCTACGAGGACCGTACGGTGACGGAGGCGGCGATCAACGCCGGTCTCGCGGACCAGCCCTGGCGGTTCCTGTTCGTCACTCGGCTTTCGTTCACGCCGCCGCTGGCGCCCGGCGTCGGGCCCGCCTCCGTCTACCCCACCGTCGTGAGCGAGGCGACGCGGTCGTTCGCGGAGGACCTCCGCGAGCGCGGCTTCGAGTCCGTCGAGCGGGGGCGGGGCGAGCGGGTCCGCACCGACGCCGGGGACCGCGCCCGCCTGCGGCGGTACACCGCCGTCTACCGACCGGCGGGCGGCGACACGTTCGACGTGGAGGGGTGGCTCGCCGTCTGGATTCACGCGGGTGAGTTCCGCGTCGCCGGCGGCGCCTACCCCACCCAGCCCCTCGGTGACGGGACGAGCGCGGTCGTCGAGCCGAGCCGGTTCCGGAACGAACTGCTGGACCTGATCCGCGCCGTGGAGTGAGCGGACGAAGGGACCGGCGAGTGGGACGAGTCCCAGCGATGCCCGGGAGCGACGGCAACGCTTAGGCACCCGGGGGACGGGGGGACCCGTATGCCCCAGGAACGGGTGCTACTGGTCGGCGGCGGGGGACGGGAACACGCGATCGCCGCGGCGCTATCGGGGGACTGTGCGGTGCACGCCGCGGCGTCGAACCGCAATCCCGGCATCACGCGCCTCGCCGAGGGGGTGACGACGCTTGATCCGACCGACACCAACGCGGTGGTGGAGTGTGCCCGTGAGGTGGGTGCCGACCTCGCGGTGGTCGGCCCGGAGGCGCCGCTGGCGGCGGGGGTGGTCGACGCGCTGGCCGACGCCGGCGTGTACGCCTTCGGGCCGACGCGGGCCGCCGCCCGCATCGAGACGGACAAGATCTGGGCGCGGCGGTTCACCCGCGACCACGACGTGCCCGGGTGTCCCGAGTTCGAGACCTTCGAGTCGAGCGCGGCGGCCGCCGAGTACGTCGCCGGACTGGACCACGACGTGGCGGTGAAACCCCGCGGACTCACCGGCGGGAAGGGCGTGCGGGTGACCGGCGACCAGCTCACCCGGGCCGAGGCCGCGGACTACGTCCGCGACTCGGAGTACGACGAGTGGGTGATCGAGGAGCGACTGGTCGGCGAGGAGTTCACCGTCCAGGCGTTCGTGGCGGACGGCGAGGTCGTCGCGACCCCCGCCGTGCAGGACCACAAGCGGGCCTACGAGGGCGACGAGGGGCCCAACACCGGCGGGATGGGCAGTTACAGCGACAGCGAGCCGGAACTGCCGTTAATGACCCGTGCGGAGTACGACGAGGCGGTCGGGATCGTCGAGCGGACCGTCGACGCCCTCGCGAGCGCGGGCCTGGACTACCGTGGCGTCCTCTACGGCCAGTTCATGCTCACCGCCGACGGGCCCCAGGTCGTGGAGTTTAACGCCCGCCTGGGCGACCCCGAGGCGATGAACACCCTGCCGACGATGGACACGCCGCTGATCGAGGTGCTCCAGGCCGCCCGCGACGGCGAGCCGCTGCCCGACCCCTCGTTCGACGGCCGGGCCACGGTCTGCAAG
>CAYODS010000174.1:0-5025 GCA_964402765.1 uncultured Halobacteriales archaeon | reverse complement strand
TCGAAGGGCGAGGCGCGGTGGTCGCGTTCTGAGGACGCAAGCACCGCAACGAGCGCAGCGAGTGAGGAGCGCAGCGACGCAGAACCGACCAGCGTGCCGAGGGCTTCGTACGACCCTCCAGCAGGATCGAGACCACCTGCTCCAGAGCGCGCCGAGGGCTCCGTAGGCTTATTAACCGAGACCGAGCGCACCCGGTGAGAACGCCCACGCGTGACGAAACGCTTCTGTCCCCGCCGGCACTCCCCCGTCGCATGACCGACCACCAGGACCCACAGCAGCGAGCGGTCGCGTTCGCCGAGACGCACGACCTCGACGGGGCGCCCGCCTACCGCCTGCTCGATCTCGCGAGCGAGGTGGGTGAACTCGCCGCCGACGCCTGCGCGACGACGGACTACGGCGCCGCACCCGACGAGTTCGCCCTCAGCGAGGACGAGGTGGGTGACGCCCTCTTTTCGCTCATGCTGGTCGCCGACGCCGCCGACGTGGACGCCCGCGAGGCACTGGAGACCTCGCTACGGAAGTATGAGCGCCGCCTGGAGACGGGGGGCGAGGCCGGGTCTGGCGAGGCCGGTCCCGGGTGACTCATCTGGGAGTCCCGTCTGCCCTCTCAGATCACCGCAAGCGGCGCCATCAGCGCCACGCCGACGAGAAAGCCCCCGACGAGTTCGGGCGTCCCACCCGACGGCAGGGTGTCGCCCAGTTCGCGTGCCTCGGGGACGAACTCCGTGAGCACCAGGTACACCATCGCTCCGGCGGCAAAGCCAAAGCCAAAGGGGAGAAACTGCCGGGCGAGCCGGACGAACGCGAAGGCGATCACCGCCCCGACGGGTTGAGGGAGACTCGAGAACACCGCCCACCACACCATCCGCCACGCCGGGACGTCCATCGCCCGCAGTGGGATCGAGATCGCCGTTCCCTCGGGGACGTTGTGGATCGAGATCGCGACGGTCATGAACACCGCGAGCACCGGCACGGTCAGGCCGGCGATCTCCAGGCCACCCTCCAGCCCGAGGTCGGCGAAGGCGACCCCGACGGCGACGCCCTCGGGGAAACTGTGCACGGTCAGGATCCCCAGGATGAGAACGAGTTTCCTGAAGTCGGCCTCCTCGTAGTCGCGGGAGTCGACCTCGGCGTCGACGATCACCTCGCGGGCGAGCACGACCAGCGCGACCCCCGCGAGCGCCCCGGCGGCGATCTCTCCCGGTGTACCTTCGGCGAGCCCCTCCCGGACGAGACCGAACAGCGACGCCGAGACCATGATCCCCGACGCCAGCCCCCAGAGGACGACGTTCGTCCGGTCGCTGATGTCGTCGAGCACGAAAAACGGCAGCGCACCCACCCCAGTCGCCAGCGCGGTGACGAACCCGGCGACGAACACCACCACGAGGTTCCCGAGGAGGACCATCGACCGCCAGGTTGGGGCTCCAGTGACAAAGGCAGGGGTGTCCGCTGTCGGGGGTGTTCAACCGTGGGGGTGGACGACCCGGCTCAGACGATGCGACAGCCGGCCGAGACACGCCGGAGTCAGTCCTCGGTGGTCTCCTCGACGGTCCGTGTCGTGTGGCGCTCGTAGGCCCGGTGTTTCAGATCGTGGTACCGGTCGATCGAGTCGACGGCCCACTTGTACTCGAACCCGTGCGGGGGATCGCCCATCCAGTCGATCAGTTCCTCGGTTTCGTCGCAGGTGAACCGGAGTTCGTGACGCCTGTACGTCGGTGAGAACCCGACCGCCTCGAACAGCGAGACGAGGGTGTCCGATCGGGGACGCTCGTTGCGAGCCTTGATCTCTATTCGGGGCCGACCCCACTGCCCGACATCGAGGTACCCGTCGGAGACGTACCAGAACTTCACGGTCGTCGTCGTCAGGTCGAGGTTGGACGGATACCGCTTCTCGCCGCTGTCGTACCACCCGTGCAGTTCGTTGAACAGGGGGTGCGTACGGCTCCAGACGGTGTACATGTCGTGGTAGTTCTCCGCCTCGGCGTTCGGACTGAATCCACTCTCTCGGTTTCGAGTCGCCAACTCCGCTGCCGTCTTCTTCAGCGTGACCCCCGTGGTCAGCACGCCCATCTCCCGGTCGAACCACTCCAGAAAGGTGCGGTTGATCATCGGCAGGTGGAAGATACTGTTCGCCTCGTTGTCGGGGATCGACCCGTCACCCATCAGGAGGCCAACCAGCATCTCTCTGGTGTCGTCGTCGATCTCGGGGTACGGACACGTCCCGTGATACCAGTGCAGTCCGAGCCGCTCGAACTGCTCACCGCAGTTCGGACACTCCGTAACCGTCACACGGCCGGAGTCGTCGCTGCATCGGGGATAAACGGTCAGGTCGACCGCTACGGCGACAACGGAAGAACGAGTGAGGTTTGGAAAATTAAGCCATTCGGGTCAGTCGCTTTGGATTCTGGGTGCGAGCATGTAGGTAACGTGGCCCATCCCCTCGGCGATCTCGAAGTGCATCTTCACTGGGAACTCCTCGCCGAGTTCGATCGTCACTTCGCCGTCCTTCGGGATGGCCTTGTTCATGTCTTTGAGGTAATCGAGGGAGAACAGCGAGCGGGCGTCGCCGGCCTGCAGGGCGAGCAGGTCCTCCTCGCCCAGGTCGAGGTGGACGTCGTCGGTGTCGCCCTCGGCGTCGACGTAGAAGGTGTTGGCGTCGGCGTCGACCCCGAGTGCGATGTGGTCGCTGACCATGTCCGCCGCCGTGACGGCGCGGTCGATGTCCCGGCCCTCGACGACGATCTCGGCGGGCAGGTCGAGGTCGGGGATGTCCGGCTCCTGGCGGATGGAGTCGGGGTCGATGAGCGCGAGGGTGTACTCCAGGCCGTCGATGTGGATGTGGAGTTTCCGCGTTTCCTCGTCGAGTTCGAGGTTGACGAGTTGACCGGACTCGGCCATGCCGACGATGTCCTCCAGCCGCGAGAGGTTCACCCCGATGAGCCCGCCGTCGGCCTCGTAGGACTCGAACGCCTCCGCCGAGAGGGTGAGGTCGACCATCCCCACGTTGGCGGGGTCGACGGCACGGATGGAGAGGCCGTCCTCGTCAAGGTGGATCTTGCACTCGTCGACGAGGACGCTCACCGAGTCAAGCGCCGTCCCGAGCGTGTCGGCGCTGACGATAGCGTTGAACATGGAACCCGGTACGCGATCACGGATTAAAAAGCCACCCATCCGGGCTCACGCGTCCGCGAGGAAACGCCGGTCTGGGCCCCTCTCTCCGGCGATCGTGGCAACGGGTCACGATGAGGTCGTGTCGGCGTCCCGGTCCGACTCAGGAGGCGGGCGCCTCGGCGAGGCGGTCGGCGACCATCCCGATCTCGACGGACTCCAGCAGCGGCACCTGCACGAGCGGTCGGTCCAGCGTGCGCTCGGCGTCGCGGATCACGTCCTGTTGCTGGTCGCGGCGAGCGCTGCACAGCGAGCAGTTCTCGTCGATGTCGGTGAGCACCTTGTTGATGACGATGCTGTCCAGCGGGATGTCGTAGTCCTCCAGTTGCCCGACCAGCCGCTGGGTCTCCGCCAGGGAGAGTTCCTCGGGCTCCATCACCGCCCGGAAGCGGGTGCGCTCCGGGTCGGTGAGCACCGTCTCGACCTCCCGCAGGCGCTGTTCCATGCTCTCGTAGTCGATCTGCTCCTCGTCGTCGCCCTCCTCGTCATCGCCGTCACCGATGATCCCGCTCACCCGGGAGGTGACGCTGTCGACGCGGGACACCACCCGGCCGACGGTGCCCAGCGTGGAGTCGAGCACCTCCGGCAGCTTCAGCAGCCGCAGGGTGTGCCCGGTCGGCGCCGTGTCGAGGACGACGTAGTCCCACTCGCTGTCGACGTACCGCGACAGGAGATCGACGACGACGACCTCCTCGCCGCCGATCACGCCGCGGCTGTCGATGTCGACGTCGCCGACGTCCACGCCCAGCGACTCGGCCCGCGATACCAGCGAGTCGAACGCGTCGGCGTACTTCTCGTCGAAGCGGTGTTCGGGGTCCACCTCCAGCGCGAACAGGTCACAGTCCTCGCGAACGCGGGTCGGCTCCGGGCCCAACTCGGCGTCGAACACGTCGCCGACGGAGTGCGCGGGGTCGGTCGACACCAGCAGTACCCGCCCGCCGGCCTGTGCCATGTGCAGGGCCGTCGCCGAGGAGATCGTGGTCTTGCCCACGCCTCCCTTCCCACCGTACAGCACGAACTCCGTCATACTCGACGCGAGGGAGGGGTGACACTAATCCGTTCCGCCCGTCACACGCCTCGCCCCGTCACGCCGGCCGGGAGGGCGCACGGTCCCGCAGTCGACATCGTCGACGTGAACGGCCGGCTCAGTCCCCTAGACGGTCGAGCACGGCCGTCGCGCCCTCGCCCGCCGGCTCGTCGCGGTCCGCCAGGTCCCGCAGCGCCCCGCGGTGGTCGGCGAGCCGCCCGGGGTCGTCCTCGGCGACCGGCGCCAGCGCGGCCACGGCGGCGGCTCGCACCTCCTCGGTGTCGGCGTCGAGGTACGCGACGAGCGTGTCGACGTGGCCCGCCGTCGCTCCCGGGTCCGCCCGCCCGACGCTCGCGAGCGCCCGGAGCGCGGCGTCAACGAGCGTCCCGGGCACGTCGCCGTGGACGCCGGGCTGGGTCCCCCGCTCGAGGGTCGAGACGAGTTTCGGCACGAACGGCTCCGCGGCGTCGGGCGCTGCCGCCGCCCGGGCGACCGCGACCCCGACCAGTTCCCGCTCGCGGTCGCCGTCGGCGGTGAGCCCGTCGATCACCGCGTCGTACCCGAGCACGTCCGGGTCCGTCCCGGCGCGTGCGGCGGCCAGTCCCCACGCCCGCAGTCGGGTGTCCCCGTCCGCGACCGTCAGCCCCGCCTCGACGGCCCGCCGAACCCCGTCGAGCGCGTCGTCCTCGAACTCGGCGTTCAGGTCGGCGTCCGGCAGGTCGAGGTGGTCCGCGAGCAGGTCCCGGGCCACCGGGTCCGGTGCCCACGTCGGGGCCGAGGCGGACGGCTCCCCGGCGGCCAGTGCACACCGCGCCAGGGCGGTGTACAGC
>CAYODS010000173.1:0-5031 GCA_964402765.1 uncultured Halobacteriales archaeon | reverse complement strand
AAATCGCCAGCGGCGATTTTGGGATCCAGCAAATCTTCGATTTGCGCGACAGCGACGCAGAGCGGTCGAGCGCGGCGAGGGCTTCGGAGGTCACCCCAGCAGGATCAAGCGCACCACATCCAGAGAACGCGTCAGGGGCTTCGGATGTCACCCCAGCAGGATCGCACCCGATCCAGAGAGCGAGCGTAGAAGATCTACCGAATACTGCGCTGACAGGAGCCACACAGCGTCTCCTCTTTGACGTCGACCTCGCGGACGGTGGGGGAGAAGTTCATCACGCAGCGCTTGTTGTCACAGTGCTCCAGGCCGAGCGTGTGGCCGATCTCGTGGACGATCTCCTTGCGGACGCGGTCGCCGAAGATCTCCTCGGGCTGGCGGTTGGAGAAGCCGCCGTCGGACTGTGTGCGCAGACGGTAGGTGGAGACGACGGAGCCGTCGCCGTCGAGGTAGGCGAGTCCGAAGACGTAGTTGCGCCGGCGATAAAAGAGGTCTTCGGTGGTGACGGCGATGTTCTTGGCGCCGTTGCCCACCCGCTCCGCGAGTTCGATGAAGGCCTCGGCGCCGTACTGGTTGCGACTGGCGTCGAAGGCACCACTGGGGAGGGGCTGGGCCTCGTGGACCGTGACGTCGAAGTCGTACACCGACCGGAGGCCGGCGGACGCGCCACGCTTGACCCGCGCCGGAACCTCCCCCACCGGCACGATGTCGACGAGCATACGGCTTTATAGAGACGACCCCCCCATAAACGTCTCGCCGTGATGCGAACACCCCGGCAACCGGACCAGTGCGACCACCCGTTCCACCACACGGTCAGCGGCCGGCGACACGATCCCCCGCTGCGGGCCGACGGTGGCGAGCGCGACCGGGCGACCGGAGACGGCCACAGCGCCACCGGTGCGGCGGCGTCCCACGCCGGGGCGGTGGCCGACGCGCTGGCGGGGTACGACCGCGTCGTGGAGGTGGGGATCGGCCGTCGGACGGACGTGGCCGCCCGCCTCAGCGAGCGGGGCGTGACGGTCGTGGCCGTCGACCGCCGCGCGGTGGCGACGCCCGAGGGCGTCCGCTTCCTGCGGGACGACGTGACCGACCCGCGGCTGGCGGCGTACCCCGACGCCGGGGCGGTGTACGGC
The DNA here is from genome assembly GCA_964402765.1 of uncultured Halobacteriales archaeon. Taxonomy (GTDB): domain Archaea; phylum Halobacteriota; class Halobacteria; order Halobacteriales; family SW-7-71-33; genus SW-7-71-33. Next base: position 3,901 of record CAYODS010000173.1, on the reverse strand, counting down.
TTGAACCTCCCGCCGGACCTCCACGCGCCGGTCGCCGACCTGGCCCGCGAGTTGGGGGCGGACCTCGCGTTCACCACGCTCGGCACGGACCCGGCGGCGGTGCCGACCAGCCCCGAGTCGGTCGCCGGCGGCACGCTGCACTGGGTGTGCGGGCGGGGCGGGCGCTGAGCGGAGGGCGTGGCACCCGGCCAGCGCGCGACCGTCAGCCACATGTCGGGGCCGCGTCTGCCGGGGGTATGAGCGACCGCGGCGGCACCGACCGGGAGTTCGACCTGTCGACGGACGAGACGGACCCCGAGTGGGGTGTCGTGTTCGACGTCGACGGCGTCCTGGTCGACACCAGCGACTCGTACCGCCGGACGATCCGCGAGACGGTCGAGCGGGTGCACGACGCGACGGTCGATCCCGAGGCCGTCGAGCGGTTCAAGGAGGCCGGCGGGTTCAACGACGACTGGGAACTCACCGAGGCGCTGGCGGCGTACGTCCTGGCCCGCCGCGAGGGGTACGAGCGTGCCGTGGCCGAACACACCCAGGCCGTGGCCGACGCGGGCGGCGGCCTCGACGGGTCGCGAGCGGTGCTCGAGTCGGCACTCTCCGGGGCGGCCCACGGTCGCGTCGCGGAGGCGGTCGACCCCGAGCGCCTGCGCCGGGTGTTCCAGCGACTGTACCTCGGGCGCGACCGGTACCGCGAGATGGAGGGCGACCCCGAACCGGTCGAGGCCGAGGCGGGGATCGACCCGGACGCGGGGGGGTACGTCGACGACGAGCGCGTGCTGGTGAGCGAGGCGACGGTCAAGGCCGTCCGGGCGCACCCGGTCGGCGTGTTCACCGGGCGGCCGGCCGCCGAGGCGGCGATCGCCCTGGAGCGGGTGGGGCTGGACCTGCCCGAAGAGCGCGTCGTCACGATGGACGACCCCTACCCCGGGAAGCCGGACCCCGCGGGACTGCTGGCGCTGGGGGAGCGACTCGGCTCGCAGGCGGTGCTGTACCTCGGGGACACCGTGGACGACATGCGGGCGGCCCGGCGGGCGAACAACAGCGGCGAGCGGCCCACGCGGGTCGGGGAGACGACCGACGACCGCCGGTTCGTCGGCGGCGGCGTCCAGACCGGGGGACTCGACGGCGACCGGGGGAAGCGCCTGCTCAGGAAGGAGGGTGCCGAACTCATCTTCAGTCACGTCGACGGCGTGACCGAGTTCCTCCCTGGTGACGCCGAGACGGACGCAGGCGCGGGCGGCGGCTGAGTCGAGCGGCACCGCCGGACGATGAGAGACGCCGGACTCGCAGGCGGCCGAGCGGAGACGGGCCGGACCGGGGCTCAGGAGGGGTTCTTCCGGGTGGCGTCGGCGCCACAGACGGGACACCGACCGGGGTCGTCGTCGAACTCGCGGCCACACCCCTGGCACTGGAACCGCCAGTCGCGGCGCTCGTCTATCTCGCCGCGCTCGACCGCCTCCACCTCGACGTCGAGGGCATCGGCGACGTTCTGGACGGCGTAGTCGTCGGTGACCAGCGTGGCGTCGAGTTCGAGGGCGGCGGCGAGCAGTCGGCGGTCCGTGCGAGAGAGCACGCCGTCGTCGCCGGTCTCGGTGGCCGCCCCGCGGACGCGGGCGACACTGTCGTCGTCAGGGACGTGGACCCGCATCCCGGCGCCCTCCATGGCCTCGTACCGGTAGACGGCGTCGTCGGCGAGTTCCTCGCGCACCGCGGGCACGGTCGCTAGCGGGCCGTCGTACGACCGGTCGCGGATGAACGCCGAGGCGTCCAAGACGCGCATACCCGAGACGGGTGGGGCGGGGGCCTAACGCTGTCGCTCCCGGCGCGGGAGCGGAACCCGCACGGACTCAGTGCGCGACGACGATGTAGTCCTTGACCGCCTGGACGTGGGCGGCGGGGACGAGGTAGCGGTCGTGCTGGTCGCGCTCAAAGTCGAAACTCTTCCCGCCCTCGTACGGCTCGACCACGAGGTCGTTCAGGCTGCCGGTCTTCAGGTCCGCGGTGATGTTGTGAAGCGTCCCGATCTCGGCGCCGTCGGTTCCCATGACCGCCTTGTTCGAGAGGTTTCTGGCTAGAATCTCTGCCATGTCACCGCCTGTCCCACGAGTGGGTATAAACGGCGGGGCCACGTCACGCGGGCGTCGGACGGCACGCCGCAGTGACCGGTGCGCACCGCCGTCGCGCGCGTGGCGAAGCGGTTATATGCGGTCCGTGGCTGGATTCGGGTAGTTCTCTCGGGGGCACGATGTCAGGGAGCGACACCGACGAGGCGGCGACTGCGGGCGAGGAGGGCGACCTGCGGACGCCGATCGTCGCCGTCCTGGGCCACGTCGATCACGGCAAGACCACCCTGCTGGACACGGTGCGTGGCTCGGCGGTCAGCGAGGCCGAGGCCGGCGCCATCACCCAGCACATCGGTGCGACGGCGGTGCCACTGGACGTCGTCTCGAGTATCGCCGGCGAACTCGTCGACCCCGACGACTTCGACCTCCCCGGGTTGCTGTTCATCGACACGCCCGGCCACCACTCCTTCACCACGCTGCGCTCGCGGGGCGGCGCCCTGGCGGACATCGCCGTCCTCGTCGTGGACGTGACCGACGGCTTCCAGCCACAGACCGAGGAGGCCGTCGAGATACTGAAGCGGACGGAGACACCGTTCATCGTCGCCGCGAACAAGGTCGACACCATCCCCGGGTGGAATTCGACCGAGAACGCCCCCATCCAGCAGGTGCTCGCGGAACAGAACGACCGCGTCCGCGGCGAGTTCAACGAGCGCGTGTACGACATCGCTGGCGACCTCTCGGCGGCGGGGTTCACCGCCGACCTGTACTGGCAGGTGCCGAACTTCCAGGAGAACGTCGGCATCGTCCCCGTCTCCGCGAAGACCGGTGAGGGCCTGCCCGACCTGCTGACGGTGATGATGGGCCTCTCCCAGCGGTACATGAAAGAGGCGATGGCGATCGACGTGGCCGGCCCCGGGGTCGGCACCGTCCTGGAGGTGACCGACGAGAAGGGGTTCGGCACGACGCTCGACATCGTCCTGTACGACGGCACCATCCACGAGGACGACCGGATCGTCGTCGGCTCCACCGCGGAGCCGATCGTCACCGACGTGCGCGCCCTGTTACAGCCCCGGCCGCTCGCCGAGATGCGCACCGAGGACCGCTTCGAGCAGGTCGCCTCGGTGTCGGCGGCGGCCGGTATCAAGATCGCCGCCCCCGACCTGGGCCGGGCGATGGCCGGCGCGCCGGTCCGTGTCGTCGGCGACCGTGACGTCGAGGCGGTCGTCGCCGAGGTCCGCGCGGAACTCGCCGACCTCGCGGTCGAGACCGACGACGACGGGATCGTCCTGAAGGCCGACACGCTCGGCAGTCTGGAGGCGATGGCGAACGCCCTCGACGAGGCGGAGGTGCCAATCATGCGCGCCGAGGTCGGGGCCGTCGCGCCCCGGGACGTGACCGTCGCCGACACCGCGAACGACCCCGTCCACCGCGCCGTCCTGGGGTTCAACGTCGACGTGCTGGAGGACGCCCGCACGGACGCCGAGCAGGAGGGCGTGGAGGTGTTCACCCACGACGTCATCTACCGGCTCGTCGAGGACTACGAGGAGTTCGTCACGAGCAGACAGGAGGCCCAGCAGGAGCAGGTTCTGGAGAACATCACCCGGCCCGCCCGCTTCCAGGTGCTCGTCGATCACGTGTTCCGGCAGAACGACCCCGCGGTGGTGGGCGTCGACGTCCTCTCGGGGACGCTCAAGCGCAACGTCCCCGTCGCGCTGTTCGAGGGCAGCCAGCCCGAGCGGGTGGGCGTGCTGAAGTCCATCCAGGACCAGGGCGAGGACGTCGACCAGGCCAGCGCGGGCGACAGCGTCGCCGTCTCCATCGACGGCCCCACCGTGGGCCGG
>CAYODS010000172.1:0-5037 GCA_964402765.1 uncultured Halobacteriales archaeon | reverse complement strand
TCGACATGTCCTGTGACACCTGCAAGTACAAGGTCGAACTCGACGGCTACGAGGAGGACCAGGGCGGCGCTCGCGCAATGCTTCGCGCGCTGACCCACCAGGCCGAACACCGCGACCGCGACGACGTCGACGACGACCCACACGTCCACGACGCGCCCGAAACCCACGTCGCGGTCTGTACGAACCAGACCTGCGCGGCCGATGGCGCTCCGGCGGTCCTCGAACGCCTCCGGCAGGAAGCCCGGGACGCCGACTGTGACGCCCACGTCACCCGCTCGTCGTGTCTGGGCCGCTGTGGCGAGGGGCCGATGGTCGCCGTCTACCCCGATGGGGTCTGGTACGGCGGCGTCGGTGCTGAAGACACCGACGACATCGTCGACTCGCACCTCGAACGCGGCCGCATCGTCTCTGACCTCGTCGACCAGACGCTGTAGCATCGCTCGCTAACCAACAGACGATACCGACACCACACGACACACATGGCTTGTCAAGAACTCGAAGCACTGCGACTCGGACTAATGAACGTCCTCGGAACCGAAGACGAGAGCATCCGCCAGCACGCCGAAGGGGAACTGGACGACGACCTCTCGGGGCCACTCGAAGCCCTAATTGAGGCCGAGACTATCGGAGGGCTCCGGCGGCACCTTGACGCGGCGCTGGTCGACCTCGAAGAGAAAATCGCGGCGACCGACGAGAGCGCCGCCAACTACGACTACCTCCGGGGGCGACTCGTCGCCGTTCGTGACGCCGAGCGGGCACTCGCACGCCTGGGCGACCAGGGCAAGAGCCTGCTCGGCGGGTTGGGTGATGCACACCACACGCTCCACGAGGCGTTCCCCGTCGATGAGTGAGAGTCTATCGCGCTGGACGGTCGAGTTGGAAGGGATAACCCCGGCAGGGTCCCGCCAGCGGGGCCGCCGCTCGGCCGTCGCCCTGACCGACGACTACGCCGTCATCGGGACGGCGGTGGGCGACGTGCGTGCGTTCGAGCGGGTGAGCGGTCGCGAGCGCTGGTACGTCCCCGGCCGAAGCGAGGGGAGCGTCGTCGCGGCGACGGCGTTCGACGGCGGCGTCCTCGTCGGGGAGCGCGGTCCCGCCGGTGCCGTCCGTGCCTACGACGACAGTGGCGACCTGCGCTGGCGGCTCGCGACCAGCGACGACGTTGGGAACCCCCAGCAGGAGACGCGTTTCTTCCAGCCCTTCGTCGCCAGTATCGCCACCGTCGGTGACCGGTGTTACGTCGCTGCCCGCCGGTACGAGCGCGACGGCGAAGCGCCCGAGGGCGAGCGCCGCCAGTTCGAGAGCGTCGTCTATGCCCTCGAAGGAAACGGTGAGGAAGCGTGGCGCTACGAGACTGACGCCTCGCCCATCGCACTCGCGGCGGACGGCGACCGGGTGGCCGTCGCCTACAACCGCTGTCCCGGCGACTACCAGCACGGGCTGGCAGTGCTGGACGCCGCCACCGGCACCGAGCGGCTGCTCTGGGACCCGGGGACGGCGGGCCAGCGTCGCGTCGGTGACGTGGCGCTGCTCGGGGACGGTCTCGTCTGCTGTTCGCACGGCGATTACCGCGGCTACCGACTCGATTCGAGCGGGGCAGTCCGGTGGCGCGTCGACCTCGGGTGCCCCGTCGACCGCGAGGGCGAGACGGTCTACGCGTACCCGAATCACGCCCACGCGACCGACGACAGTGCTGTCTTCGTCACCGGGAACACCTACCCCGAGACGGGCCGCGAGACCGAGGTGCGCCACCCCAACGAACACACCGCCGTCGGCATCTCGGCGGCGGGCGAGCGGCGCTGGACGGCCGAGGTGGGCGGGTTCGCGAGCGGTCTCGGGGCCGCCGACGGGGCCGTCGCGCTCCCGGCGGCCCAGCACTTCCGGGAGCGGGACCCGACGGCCCACGGCTGTCGGGTCGTGACCGTCGGGGACGGGCCACAACACGAGCTCGATACAACGGGGGTGGCGACTGCCGCGGCGGTCGACGGCGGGACCGTCGCCGTCGTCGAAGAGCCGGTCGTCTACCACGACGACGGGGCCAGACGCGGCGCGTACCGGCTCCACGTCGAGGGTTACTGAGTCCGCTCGGGTTCTGTCGACTCGACTCCCAGCCGTGACGCGTCCGGACCGAAGGCGTCTTCGAGCAGTGCCGGCACCTCCGGCGGTGTCACTTCGGCGTACCAGCGACCCCGCGGATGGATTGCGATAGCCGTCCCGGCCTCGCTACAGAGTCCGAGACAACCCGTCTCCGCGACGTGGACCGACGGCCAGAAGACGTCGCGTTCGCGGAGCCAGTCGGTGACCGCATCGAGGACGGCCGGGCCGTGGGCGTCGCTACAGCAGGCGTACTCCTCGCGGTCGGTCGTACAGACGAGTACGTGGTCGGTAAAGCCCTGTTCGTAGACCTCCCCGGTGCGCTCGTCCATCAGTCGGCCCCGAGCGAATCGGCTGTCGCCGAGGTGCCCGAACGGTCCCCACGTCGCCGGAGCAGGGCATGGACCGTCGCCAGCGTCGCCCAGAGGAGCAGTTGGCCGAAGACGACGAGCCCGACGAACGCGGCCCCGAGCGCCGGCGGCGTCGTCCCGCTGGTGGGGGCGGTCGGAGCCAACGTCGCGGGCACTGCGAGCGTCGCCAGTGCCGCGAGCGCCCCGGCGACGCCGATTGTCGGCCCGCGCCGCGCCGCGAGACGGTCGTAAAGCAGGGCCGAAAGCAGGCAGGCCAGCGCCCCCGCGACCATCATGCCGCCGTACCAGACCACTCGCGTGGTCGTCCCGAGCGTCCCCTCGACGCCGGGAGTGACGGGCGGCAGCGCCAGCCATGGCGCACCTGAGACGGTCACGAAGCCCGCCCCGGCGAGGAGAAAACTCCGGGTCGCACCGATTCCGGGTACGAGCGGTTCGAGCAGATAGAACGCGACGCCGAAGACGACCCCACCCAGCAGAACGGCCCACAGGAACGCCGAGACGATGCTGATGGCATCGCCAACGGTCAGTTGGCCGTCGTTGCCTTCGTGGGCACCGTCGTGGTCCTCGTGGGCGAGGCCGTCGGCGTAGCCGACTAGGGGGTTTGCGACCAGCGCGACGAAGAGTGCGAAGACCAGTCCCGCGACCACGCCGGCTTTCACGCCGCGGGTGACCGAGGCGACGAACATCGTCAGTGGCAGGTGATACCCGCCGCGTGCCGGAAGTTGTGCATCGCATCGTGGACCAGCGGCTCCTGGACGAACAGCAGCGTGACCCCGAGCGCGGCCACAAACAGCAGTGCAGCGCCGATTTGGGTGGGTGTGAGTTCGCCACGCGCGTGGTCGATGCGACCGCGAACGGTCTCTGTCGCCGCCATAGTAAATCTAAGTTGTTTAAGAACAACTGGGATTGTAAAGGTTACGAGTGGCGCGTCAGGAGTCACGGGCGGCATCGACGGCGGCGTCGACGCGGGCCGCCGAGAGCGCATCCAGCGGGATGCGGTCGGCGTCGGTCGCCTCGACGATGCTATCGGTGACGCCAGCCCGGCCCTCGTCACCGGCGTCGACAACGAGGACGGTGGCATCGGTGGCACCCAGGTTCCGGGCGGCCTCGCGGGTCACGTCGGTCGGACTGCCGTCGGCGACGTTCGCGCGGCCGTCAGTGACGAGGACGACGGCGCTCGCGTCGGGGTCGGCGCGGTCGAGAACCTCGCGGGCCGCGTCGAGCCCAGCCGGAACCGGCGAGCGGTCGCCGGTCGGTAACTCTTTGAGGTGGCGGGCAGCCAGCGAGACGCTGTCGGTCGGCGGGACCACCACGTCAGCCGTCTCCCCGGCGAAGGTGACGACAGCCACGTCGTCGCGGTGCTGGTAGGCGTCTTTCAGCAGTTCCAGGACCGTTCCCTTCGCTGCCCGCATCGCCGGCCGCATCGAGGCGCTGGCGTCGACTGCGAAGACGACCAGCGCGGTCGTCTCGCCGGCTCGAACGGACTGGCGCAGGTCCCGTTCGGAAACCTGCTCGCGGCCCCGTTGTCGCGCAGCACGGACGGATGCCGCTGCGTCGATTCCCGCCGTCCCGTCGGTCGGTTCAGTCCTGACGCGCGGGCCGTCGCCGCCGGTATCGGGACCGGTTGCAGCGCGTGCCCCGCCGTCGTCGCTGCCGGTTGCCTCCGGCGCTGACAGCGGCGGGACGGCCCCCTCGCCCACGTCCTCCCAGGACTGGCCGGGCACCATGGGCGGTCGGTCCGGACCTGTGTCGTCAGGCCCGCCCTCGGCTCCCGTCCCCTCGGTTCCGGCACCATCGGTCCGGGTCGTGCCGACTGGCGCGGGCGTCGACTCAGCGCCGGCGTCGCCCTCGCCCGTCCCCTTGTTCCCGGCGTCGTCTCCCGGCTCGCCGTCGCGGCCGTCGTCGCCACGCTGCTCGTCGTCAGCGTCGCCGGGGTCGTCACCGGCAGTGCTGTCCTGGCCCTCCGACTCCCCACCGTCGGCATCTCCGGGTTCGGTTTCGGTCGGGTCGTCGTCTGCGGCGTCGCCGTCGTCGGTCTCGGAGTCGTCGCCGAAGTGTTCGTCGAGGACGTCCTCGGGGTCGGGTGCGTCCTCGAAGGGGTCCGACTGGAGGCGGTGGGGGAGTGCGTACTCGGCCGCGCGTCGAACGTCGGCGGGGTCGACCGTGGTCCGGCCGTCGAGGGCAGCGAGGGTGCGCGCGGCACGTGCCGTCGCGATGTCGCCACGGTGGCCGTCGACGCCCGCCTCGCGGCAGAGCCGTGTCAGGTCTTCGAGTAGGTCGTCAGGTATCGTCACGTCCGCGACGTGCTCGCGCGCCCACCGCAGGCGCTCGCGGTGCTCGTCGGTAGTGTCGGTCACGTCAGGGTCGTTCCCCAGCGCCTGCTCGACGATGGTGACGCGGTCGGCGATGTCGGCGGCGCCGGTCACGGTGGTCTGGAGCGCAAAGCGGTCACGGAGTTGCGGGCGGAGGTCCCCCTCCTCGGGGTTCATGGTGCCGACGAGGGTGAACTCGGCGGGGTGGGTGACACTGACGCCGTCGCGTTCGACGCTGTTGACCCCGCTCGCCGCGGCAT
>CAYODS010000171.1:0-5057 GCA_964402765.1 uncultured Halobacteriales archaeon | reverse complement strand
CGGTAGAACTCCTCGAAGGTGCCCATCAGGTCCCGCACGGACAGCTCCTCGGCCAGCACCCAGCCTTCGATCTGGAAGAACTCCAGCAGGTGGGTCGCGTCCAGCGTGTCGTTGCGGTAGGCTTTCTCGACGGAGAAGTACCGCTTGGGTGGCTCGATGTCCGCGTTGGCGAACCCCGAGAGATACCGCATCGACAGCGAGGTGGTGTGGCCCCGCAGCGCCAGCGTGCTGGCGAACTCCTCGGTCCACGGCGAGTGGTAGCCGTCGCCGTCCTCGCCGACGCCCTCCAGATGGGCCGAGCGCACCCGCTCGACCAGTTCGGGGGGGAGGTCCTGGATCTGCGTGGGGTCGGCGAGTTCGAACTGGTCCCAGTGGGTGCGGGCGGGGTGGTCCTGGGGCATGAACAGGCAGTCGTTGATCCAGAATCCCGCGTCGACGTGTGGGCCGTCCATCTCCCGGAAGCCCATACCGACGAGCACCTCCTTCACCCGCTCGGCCATCGACCGCATGGGGTGCTGGCGGCCGCCGTGGACCCGCTCGGCGGACGCCTCGACGTTGTACGCCTCGAACTCCACGTCCGCCCACTCGCCGCCCGTGAGCATCTCGGAGGTGAGCCGGGACACCGTCTCGGCGGTCTCGACACCCTCCATCAGCGCGGTGACGCCGTCGTCGGTGACGGTCACCCGCCGCACCGTCGACTCGTGGCGCTCGACCAGTCCACGAGAGACGAGGCGATCGAGGACGCCGTCGTCGGCGTCGAGGTCGTCGGCAGTCGCCTCCTCCACGTCGTGGTCGACGAGTGCGGCCAGGGCCGCCGCCTCGGGGTCGGCGTCGGGTGCGGCGTCGGCGTCGGCGACGACGGTGCCGGAGTCCACGCTGCCGTACCCCTTGCGGTTGTAGTTCGCCAGCGCGATGTCCGCGAGATCGGTCAGGTCGGCGTCGTTCAACAGCGCCCCCAGCGGCGCTGGCTCCTCGTCGGCGCCCGCGTCGAGGGCGGCGCGGTAGAGCCGCACCTCGGGCAGGCCGCCGTCGAGGTACTCGCGGCCCTCCTCGGTGAGCGCAAAGTGCTCGGTGGTCTCCGCCGCCACCTCGACCAGGCCCTCGTCTTCGAGTTCGAAGGCCGCACGGGTGACCGCGGTGGGGTCGAGGTCGGTCTCGTCGGCGATGCTGTCGGTCGTCTTCGGGTCGGTGGGGCTCGCGGTCTCGAGGACCGCGACCTGTGCGCGTGGTAGTCGCATTCGTTTGTCCGGGTGGCGTGGGGTGGTCAGTTGACAGTTCCGATCACGCGGGACGTTTCGACCGCGGGACTCGGCCGCTCTCGTCCAGCGGCCGCTCGCGACGTCCCCGTCCCTCAGAACGGACCGAACCCCGTCACGGCGAACTGGCCGTCCGCGATCGACCGCCGCAGGGGCTCGGAGGCCATACCCCGCTCTCGTCGTGCTCCGTGTTAAGGATTCTGTCGGCGTGTGACGTCGTCTTTCGCGTTCCCTACAGCCACCGGTCAAGGTCCTCGGCGGCCCACAGCGCCAGCGCGGCGATCGTCAGCGTGGGGTTGACCGCGCCGGGCGTTGGAAAGGCGCCGCTGCCGACGAGCCACAGGTTCGGGTGGTCGTGGGCGCGCAGTCGCGGATTGACGACGCTGGTCGCCGGGTCACGGCCCATCCGCGTGGTGCCGGTGTGGTGGGCCGCCGGCCCCGCGTCCTCGGGCGCGACGGTGAACACCACCTCAGCGCCCGCCCGCTCCAGGAGCGTCCGCCCGATCCGCGTCGCCGTCGCTATCCCCCGCCTCGCTCGGGGACCGGGCTCGAACTCCACGCGGGGCGCGGGGTCGCCGTGATCGTCGGTGCGGTCGGCGGCGAGCGTGACCCGGTTGGCCGCCCGCGGCGTGGTCTCGACCAGCCCACGGACCGCGAGGTAGTCGCCGTACCGCTCGCGGATCTCGGCGAGGAGGTCGTCACCCCACCGCTCGCTCTCGGTCGCGATGCCGACGGGCGAGGGCCCGGCGTAGTTCGAGAACTCCACCTGGATGGCGCCCCGCTCGGCGCGTGTTCCGGGGTCGAAGCCCAGGTCGGCGGTGCCCTCTGCCGCCCGCCGGTCGGGGTCGTCGTAGAACTGGTGGGTGCCGGTCGTCGGGAAGCCGACGTGGTTCTGCCGGGTCGGTTCACCGAGGCGCCCGACGACCAGAAAGCCGACGTGGTCGGTGAAGTACCGCCCCACGAGACCGGAGGCGTTGGCGAGACCGTCGGGGTACGCCGACGAGCGCGACAGCAACAGCAGGCGGGGCGTCTCCACGCCACCGGCGGCGACGACGACCGCGCGGGCGGACTGGCGGTGCGTCTCGCCGGTGGTCGGCGTCGCGGCCTCGTCGTCCGGCGTCGTGTACTCGGCGGCGGTCACCCGCCCCGACTCGTCGTGCAGGAGTCGCCTGACGGGAGCGCGGTCGATCACCCGTGCCCCCGCTTCCTCCGCCGCCTTGACGTGGTACTCGGCGGTGTACTTCGCGCCGGAGGGACAGACGGGCCGGCAGGTGCCGTACCCCTCGCAGGGCGGGCGGTCGCGGTACGGCTCCGAGGTGCGGGCGTTCGGGATCGAGTGGGTGGCGACGCCGGACTCCCGGCAGGCCGGCGCCAGCAGCGAGTCGCTGTACGACGGCGGGAACGCCGGCAGCGGGAACGGCTCCTCGCGGGGCGGACCGAAGGGGCTGTCGTCCGCGCCGGCGACGCCCATCGCTCGCTCGGCCGCCGCGTAGTACGGGCGCAGGTCCCCGTAGTCGATCGGCCAGTCAGTGCCGAAGCCGTACGTCGATTCGAGCCGGAAGTCCGACGCTCGCAGGCGGGGAGCGATCCCCTGCCAGTGCAGCGACGTGCCGCCGACACCCTTCACGCGGGTGGCGTTCAGGGGGTACGGTCCGGCGTGAGCGTCACGGGCACCGTCGGCGTCCCGTCGGTCGTCACCGTCGAGCGTGCGCGGGCCGCCGGTGTCCCAGGGCGGGCGCGGGTCACCTGGTCGAAGGTGTCGCTCCAGGCGGCGCTCGCGGGCCGCGCGGTCGTCGTCGAACCGGGGGCCGGCGTCGAGGACGACCACGTCGTGACCCGCCTCGGCGAGGCGATGAGCGAGAAGCGCTCCCGCCGGGCCCGCCCCCACCACGCAGATGTCGACGCGGTCGCTCGGTGTCCGGTCAGTCATCGTGGTCCCTGCTGGTAACTCGTCGTCCCGCCGGGGTGGCCGACGGGGTTCTCGACACCCGCGAGTCGCCCGCCCGCGGGCGAGGTGTACAGCGCGTACAGCAACTCGTTCACCACGTAGAACCGCACCCGGTTCGCGAGCGCACCGTCGGGGTCGGGGTCGGCGGTGTCCGCGCCCGTCTCCCGCATGGTCGCCTCGCGGCGCTCGACCGGCATCGTCGCGAACCCCTCGCCGTACCACTCCCGCGCCACCTCGTCCAGCGCCGCCGTCGTCGCCTCGATCCCCGCCCTGCGCTCCGGATCCGCACGCGTCCGACCCCGCGCGTACGTGCGGACGAACTCCTCCATGTTCTCGACATCGCTGGGGTACAGCACCGCCGCCGCCGCGACGAGCGTGCCGGTCGCCGCCGGGTCGAGGCGTTCGCCCGCCGCCTCGGGCGCCGCACACCCCGCGGCGCCGGCCACACCCGCACTCGCGAGCGCCGCCAGCGCGTCCCGCCGGGTCAGTCGCATCGACCGGGTTTAGGTGAGCCTAACTTTATGCGTTTTCCATCGGGGCGATTTTCACCTGCGAGGTCGTTCGTGGAGGCATGAGCGACCACGACGGAGCGGCCCCGGTACACCTGGACTCGGTCGCCGTCGACGGCGAGGAGATCGCCTACCGCCACCGCGAGGGCGGGGACGTGCCCGTGGTGCTGATCCACGGCAACATGTCCTCGTCGGTCCACTTCGACGTGCTGTTCGGGGCGCTAGACGAGCGGTACGCCGTCTACGCGCCGGACCTGCGTGGGTTCGGTGACTCCACCTACGAGGAGCCGATCGACGCCATCGCCGACCTCGTCGCGGACGTGGCGGGGTGGGTCGACGCCGCCGGCGTCTCGACCCCCTTCCACCTCGTCGGCTGGTCCGCCGGCGGCGCCGTCGCCACGCTGTACGTCGCCGAACACCCCGACGACGTGCGCCGGCTCGGGCTCATCGCCCCCATGTCTACGACGGGCTACCCCATCTACCGGAAGGACGAGGACGGTCAGCCGACCGACGAACTGCTGACCACCCGCGAGGAGATCGCCGCCGACCCCGTCCAGGTCGCCCCCGTCAAGGAGGCACAGGCGGAGGACAACACCGCGTTCATGCGCGGGGTGTGGAACCAGCTGATCTACGTCAACGACCGCCCCGAACCGGAGCGCTACGAGCGCTACCTGGAGGCGATCGTCGCCCAGCAGAACCTCGTGGACTTCGACTACGCACTCACCCGGTTCAACGTCTCCCACGAGCACAACGGCGTCGTCGCGGGCACCGGCCAGGTCGACGACGTCGAGGCACCGGCGCTGGTGCTTCACGGCGACGACGACGCCGTCGTCACCCGCGAGATGGTCGAGCAGGTCGTCTCCGATCTCGACGCCGAGTTGGTGACGCTCGCGGACTGTGGACACTCACCCCTGGAGGACGCGCTGGAGACGGTGGTCGCGGAACTGGAGGCGCACTTCGAGGGCTAAGAGTGGAACCCCCGCCAGTAGTCTGTCTTACCGGGTGGCAGCTCTCGGGCGTTGTTGCTGTCGAGGCTGTTCAGAAAGCTCCCGCCTCGCTGCTCTCAGTCGGGACTGCTGCTGTGAGGACCCAGAAAGCCCCCGCCCCGGTGCTCTCAGGCCACGACGCAACTGACGGGGCTCAGAAAGCCCCCGCCCCGGTGCGGTTGCCTCACTCGCTGCGCTCCTCGCCTCGCTGCGCTCGGCTGCGGTGCTTGTCTTCGTGACGCGCCCGCACCGGGGCGGCCCCTTTCAGTCCCGCCCACCGCGACCACATCCTCACGCCTCCCCAGCCTCCTCGTTCGGTCGCTGCGCTCCCTCACTCGTCCCTCGCGCGTTGCTCGCG